>CALHUX010000017.1:0-141208 GCA_938039325.1 uncultured Collinsella sp.
TCAGCTGGGAGAGCGCGGGCTTTGCAAGCCTGAGGTCAGGGGTTCGATCCCCCTAACCTCCACCATGATGGACCTGTAGCTCAGTTGGTTAGAGCGTCCGGCTGATAACCGGGAGGTCACAAGTTCGAATCTTGTCAGGTCCACCATCAAAACGTTAAGAGCCCTGGGGCATTGCCTCGGGGCTTTTTTCTTATCAAACAAAAGTAGTCAAAATAGCCCCGTCCCAAATTAACTACTTTGATTTTGTGTGCTGGGCGAAAGATTGGGTAGTATAGCTATTCAATGCGGCGACCCTGCCGTGTGTTAACCGCTACGTACCGGAGGTGTTCCATGGTTCGTGTCGACATAGAGACCATCGTCATGGCCGCCGGTCCCGTGCCATCGCTTATCGTGCTTCGTGAGCGCTGCGGCAAGTCGGATTCGCCGGCACCCCTGCGTTCGCTTTCCATTCAGACCGGCTCGTTTGAGGCCGCGGCCATTAGCCGTGGCATAGATAGCGGTCGCGCCGAGCGCCCGATAACGCATGACCTGCTGCTTGACACCGTCGACGCCCTGGGCGCCAAGCTCGAGCGCATCGAGATCGTTCGTGCCGAGCCGCCGGTGTTCTACGCGACGATTGTCGTGCTGGTCGATGGTGACGAGCGCAAGATTGACGCCCGCCCCAGTGACGCCATTGCCCTTGCCGTGCGCAGTAATGCCCCCATGTTTGTGGAGGACGACATCATGAACCGCCTGGGTACCGTTTCTGCCCATGCCGAGGAAGTTGACGACGAGCAGGAGTTCGAGAAGTTCGACGAGTTCGTCCATACGCTCTCCCCCGATGATTTCTAAATGCCCGGCACGCGAGCGGAGAGGTCGCTGATGGGTACCCGCGTATCGGCTGAAGCGGCCGCCATCGCGCGTGAAGCCCAAATGCGCTCGGAAGCATCCGAGGCGGCTCGCATCGCCTATGTGACGCAGGCCCGCACGCTTCGCGAGCGCCGCGGCTCCTATATCAAGATGGTTATCATCTCCGCCCTTGTCGCGGTAATCTGTTCTCGTCTTCGTGGTACAGTTGGTGCGCTTGGGTTTTCGATTTCAACAGGCTTGGTAATCTGGGGTGTGGTCGATGCGGTAATGCTGACCAACCAGATCAAGGTACTCGACAAGCGCGCGATGGATATGACGCGCGCCCGCGACGCTGCCGCCAAGATCGCTGCCGAGGCACAAGAACTGTAACGACGCCGGATTCGATGGGAAGGTCTAGAGATGGCACAGGATATGCAGGACGCCGGTAACGTCTCCGCCGAGCTCGACGCCATGGTGTGTGACCTGATTGGTGCGTTCTTGGACGACCTTGCCGCCGGCGAGAATCCGGGCGTAGTCGTGGCGATCGAGGATGCTGCTTCCAACCGATATCTTGCGGCGCTCGACGAGGACGGCGAAGAGGCGTGCCTCGAGGCTGCCACCAACTTTATCTCCGAGCACAAGATGGGCCTTAAGGACGAGGGCCTGGGCCGCATCGCCCGCTATGCCATCGGCTATACCGGCTGCGTCGGGATTGACGGCGGCTACCATGACGCTCTACTCGTGAGCTTCTTTGAGACCACGCTCGAGAGCGGCTTTTCGGCATATGTGCTGTATGAGGGCATGGGCGCCGGCGATGGTTTTATGTGGAGCGACCCTGAACCTGCAGGTGAGGAAACCCCTCTCATCTAAAATCGCTAAAATAAACGAGTTTTCGGTAAAAGGCTCAATATTCCCGCTGAGCGTTGTATCGCTGGGCGGGCCGCATACGCGTGCCGTTTGTATATGGATAGAAGATAGGGGAACTACATGCGCGTAGACAATCTGAGGAACATCGCCATCATCGCCCACGTCGACCACGGCAAGACGACGATGGTCGATAAGCTCCTGCGTGCCACGGACGCCTTCCGTGCCAACCAGCAGGTCGAGGACCGCGTCCTGGACTCTAACGACCAGGAGCGCGAGCGCGGCATCACGATTCTCGCCAAGAACATCTCTATCGAGTACAAGGACGTCAAGATCAACGTCATCGACACCCCGGGCCACGCCGACTTTGGCGGCGAGGTCGAGCGCGTGCTGCGCATGGCCGACGGCGCCCTGCTGCTGGTCGATGCCTTTGAGGGTCCCATGCCCCAGACCCGCTTCGTGCTGCGTCACGCTATCGACACCGGCCTCAAGATCATGATCGTCATCAACAAGATTGACCGTCCGGGCGCTAACCCCGAGAAGGCCTACAACGACTGCCTCGATCTTATGGCCGACCTGGGCGCCACCGACGACCAGCTCGAGTTCGCCATGGAGCACGTGGTCTACGCCAGCGCCATGAACGGCTTTGCCCGCCTTGACCCCAACGACGGCAACATGGACATGTATCCGTTGCTCGATATGATCATCGACGACATGCCTGCGCCCGAGGTTGACGAGAACGCCCCGCTGGCCATGCAGTGCGTGACCATCGACCACTCCAACTTCGTTGGCCGCATCGGTATCGGTCGCGTGTACTCCGGTACCATTCACCAGGGCGACCAGATCCTGGTCGTCAAGAACGACGGCTCCAGCGCTACCGCCACCGTCAAGCAGCTCTTTACTTTCGACTACCTGGGCCGCACCGAGTGCCAGGAAGTCGGCGCCGGCGATATCGCCGCTGTCGTGGGTATTGACCGCACCGATATCGGCGATGTCTACACCGATCCCGAGAACCCCGTCGAGCTCGAGCCCATCGAGATCGACCCGCCGACCCTGTCCATCGTCTTTGAGGCTTCGACCTCCCCGCTCGTCGGTCGCGACGGCGACATCGTGGGCGCCCGTCAGCTCAAGGAGCGCCTGTTCAACGAGGCCGAGAACAACGTGACCATGAAGATCGAGGAGCTCGAGGACAAGAGCGGCGTCGAGGTCTCGGGTCGCGGCATCCTGCACCTGTCCGTTCTGATGGAGTCCATGCGTCGCGAGGGCTTTGAGTTCCAGGTCGGTCGTCCCCGCGTTCTGTTTAAGAAGGACGAGAACGGTAACAAGCTGGAGCCTGTCGAGCAGGCCGTCGTCGAGTGCCCGGACGAGTATTCGGGCAAGGTCGTTGAGGTCTTCGGTACCTCCGGCGGCATCATGACGAGCATGGACACCTCGGGCATCGTGACCCATCTTGAGTTTAAGATCCCGACGCGCGGCATCATGGGTCTTAAGAACCGCATTATGAACGTCACCCACGGCGAGGGCGTGTTCTACCACACCTTCCTGGAGTATGGCCCCTACGCCGGCGAGATCGGTAACCGTCAGAACGGCGCCATGATCTCCATGACCACCGAGAAGGCCGTTGCCTACGCTCTGGGTACGCTGCAGGAGCGCGGCCAGCTGTTCGTTGAGCCGGGTACCGAGTGCTATGAGGGCATGATCGTGGGCGAGCGCAGCAAGGCCGGCGACATGGTCGTCAACATCGCCCGTACCAAGAACCTGGGCAACCAGCGTTCCTCGACCTCCGATATCTCCGTTCAGCTGGTGCCGCCCCGCACCTTCTCGCTGGAGGAGGCGCTGGAGTATATCGCCGACGACGAGCTGGTCGAGATTACTCCCAAGAACATTCGTCTGCGCAAGCGTCTGCTCAACGCCACCGACCGCAAGAAGGCCGCCGTCCGCGCTGGCCAGGTCAACAAATAAAGCGCTGGGGCTTATAACCGCCACATAAGAAAGGGCGTCGACCGCAATGGTCGGCGCCCTTTTTGGTACACAGGGGTTGAATTGGTCTGCACCACCACAAAGGTGCCTGTCCCCTTTGTGGTGGTTGGCGGCTAGGCGGTGGGGAGTCCTGGCGTGTTGGAGGCTTGTTGGGGCTTGAGGCGGGCGTTGCGCCAGATGATTTGGATAACGTAGCCGAGCATAAAGACAAAGGCCACGCCGCTGATGAAGTCGCCGATGAGGGGAATTGCCGTAAGCGCGCCCGCGGCGATGCCACCTACGGCCGCCATGGCGTAGCGGTTTTGGCTGTGTCCGACCATGCGGGCGATCGCGCACCCCGCAAAGGCACTCGACACCAATGCGATGCCGATAACGCCGCACAAGAGGGTTCCGGCAAGCGACAGACCAGCGATAGAGATAATCAACAGTAGGACGGCGGGGGCGATAGCAATCGTGCCCAGAAGACCGCTCACCCACAGGGGCGTGGGGCGCTGGTGGAGCATACCGGCGGCGCCGGCGGTCGCGCGCGGAAAGACGAGCTCGAGCAGCAGGGCGACAAAGCAGGTCGAGAGTGCCGCGGCGACGATGCCGCCGATGACATCGTTAACGGTGGAAGTATCCTCGTTCTCGGTGCGGTCGATCTTGAGCGCGCCGACCTCGGCTCCCGCGGCGCGCTCGGGGTCCTCGGAGACGTGCGCGTTCACGGTGCCGGTGATGTGGGCGTTTTTGCCCAGGACGAGCTTGTCGGCCCAAACCTCAACATCGCCTTCGACGGTGCCATCGATAGTCACCGTATCGCCCGCAAGCGCTGCCGACTTGGTAGAGCCGCGCAGGGCAACCGTCTCGCCTATCGCATAGAAACAGTTGGCGGTGCTGTCGGAATTGAGCACGACATGCTGGCCGGCAACGGTCACGCTGCCATCAACCGTAGTCTTGGCAATGTCGATGGTGCGCGCCGCAAGACGAATGGCGCCGCCCACCGTGCAGTCGCGGATGGAGAGAGTATCGCCCGCGGCGATGATATCGCGGTCGACGGACGTATCGTCCAAGTTGAGGGCCTGACCTGCCCAGTACAGGTCACCTTCGACGCCGGACGGATTGGCGTCATTGTCGGCCGCAAGTACGTTGCCTGCGGTGTCCGTGCCGGCGAACGACGCCGTGGGAAGTGCGGTGAGCGCCAGCGCGATGAGTGCGAACAGGATGGTGATGCGGCCCCATGCTTTACGGCGCTGGGTCAACGGGAATTGATTACAGGGCATAGTGAATCCTTCGTCAGATGCTCGATATGCATCTAACAGGGTACCCAACGCGTGGGCGCTCTAAAAGAACCTCTCGGCTGCATTTTCGAAGGGTTGTGACGTGCTGTCTACTTTCTACGGTGCAAGAAGCGCGCGATATCTTCTTCGGTGGGGCTTTTGATGTCAAAGCGCAGCGAGAGCCAGCGCAGACCCATGGTCACGACAACGCATACGACCAGCGCGGCGACATTGCTCATGATGCCGCTCATAACGAGACACACATAGCTTGCCGATCCGGCGATGGCCGCGATGGCATAAAAGTTAGTGCGTTGGAAAATGCCCGGAACCACGCCCATAAAACCGTCGCGCAGCATGCCGCCGCCCACCGCGGTAAAAAAGCCCGTCATGATGCACACCGCCGGCGCAAAGCCGTAGACCAGCGCCTTGTCTGCTCCAGTGGCGGCGTAGATACCGACCGAGATGATGTCGAGCAGGGGAATGAGCTTTTCGGGTTTGTCGACGATTGCCGGGAAAATATAGATGATGGCTGCCGTGGCAATGGAAAGCGGGAGTGCCATCGGCTGGTTGAGGATGTAGACGTTGCCCACCTGCAGCGTCATATCGCGCAAAAGACCGCCGCCCAGACCGCAGACCACCGCGAGCGCGACCGCGCCCACCAGGTCGAGCTTGTGCTCGCGCGCAACCAGCACACCCGAGATCGATGCAGCGACAACGGCGAACATCTCGAGCCAAAAGGGAATAGCGACCATGGCATCCGAGGCATGTGAGGTAACGGTCATAGCGGCGACGACGGGCAAGATGGGGTCCTTTGAGTTACGGGTTTAGACAATGCCCGTACATGGTACATGTTCGGCGCCGATTGCGACCCTATTGCTCGGCAAACGGTCGGGACCGGGTGGGGGCGTAGGTGCCAAACGTGTACATCAGCCTCCAAAGATATCAAAAAATGTCGGTTTTGGAGGGTGATGTACATGTTTTGGTTGGGGCGTGCTGGGATGACGCTACTCGGAAGGCGTGGCTTCGCCCTGCGCACTCTTCCAGTTGCGGATAAGTGTTTTGCGCAGTTCGTTCTGCTTTCGCTGGTACTCGGCGTCCGTGCAGCGGGGCATACTGAGCGCTTCGCGAACGCTGTTCATGGCGCGGTGAAAGGCAAGTTGACTTGCGAACTGTGCCGAGGTGAGCGTAACGATTCGATATCCCATTTGGGCGAGCACGGCCTCTCGTTCCGCGTCCGCTCCCTTGCGTTCGACCTCGTCGTGAAAGCCGCCTTATATTCGATGCCGAGTTCTCTGCGCTGATAAGTAACAAGAGCGTCGATTTTGAGCGTGCGGGCCTTTGTGCAATGCCAGAGACATTGAGGGATTTCGAGCGGTTTGTTGAGTTCGATACCTCGGATACCAACGCCGTCTTCGCTTGTTGGGAGCGAGAGAGCGATGGACGATGCGCTCTCCATGGGCGATGCTGAGTGGTCGTAGATGTGTCTGAGCGCGAGTCTGGCGCGTGTGGCACCGGGTTTGCCGGGGTGCCGATCGAGCAGCTCGACAATTTCGTCCTTGGAGGTGGTGGCTGGTTGCTCGGTGCAAGGGTCAGAGGAATTGAGCCCCATGCGATAGTCGCCGCAAACTTCGTAACCATACTCGAGGTATTCGATCCTATCCATCCATTCGGCAGCGAGCACGAAGGTGAAGGCTTCGTCGGTGATAAAGATGCCGGGCGTAAGCTCGTCAATATGGTCGTAGGGTAGGTTTTGGCCGAGAACGTGGCAAGTGACACCGTTGGTGCGAATTCGCTCGAAAGCAAATACAACGGAGATGTCGATAGTCTTGAGCATGGTGGACGGAATGCCGCAGTCGGTAAGTGCCTGCCGAATGCGCGCGATGCGTTGCTGGGTAGAGAGGGCCCGCACACCTATCTGGTAGTCGCGCTGTGCGACGGCTTGAACCAGGTTCCGCGGTGCATGATGGACGAGCCACGCCGTTTTATGCGAAATGAGAACAGGAGTATCCATTGGGGACCTCTCGCTTCGAGCTGACACCAAACTCTTATGTCCGTTGAGGTGGGGAAATATACCGGATGCAAGCAAATCGACTCATGCTCGGTGCGCGCCATATGCAAACGTGTACATCACACTCCAGAAACGACATTTTTTGACATCTTTGGAGGGTGGTGTACATGCTTGAGATATGGGCTGGGATCGACCGCGATGGGGGCGTGGTCGAATAGGAGGGATGTCCAAATTTTGAGCGGAGCTCAAAATTTATCCGGTCGGCTGGCGCCGACCGCGCTGTGCTAAAAACGCGCCCGTGGCGCGTTTTCTTTACGCTCCGCGCCCTAGCGGGTTCGAATCCCTCCTCCGCCGTATTTGCTTGTTGGGGACTCAAAACAAAAAAGCTCCCATTCTCGGGAGCTTTCTCAACCAAAATGGCGGAGGAGGAGGGATTCGAACCCTCGTGACCTTAATACAGGCCAAACGGTTTTCGAGACCGCCGCATTCAACCACTCTGCCACCCCTCCGCGTGGGGTAAAAACAAAGCAGGCTCGAAGGCCTGCTTTGGAATTAACTGGCGGAGAGTCAGGGATTTGAACCCTGGAGACGCTTTTGACGCCTACACGATTTCCAATCGTGCTCCTTCGGCCACTCGGACAACTCTCCGTTAAATGCGAAAGTCAGTATACACGAGGAATCGCAAAGTGCAAACAGAAAAGTTGGCATTTTTTAAAACGCTTGGCCGTGCTTGGCTCTGCAGTGGGGCTTGAGGTGCCAAAAAAAACGGCTTCCGACCAGCGTGGTTGATCAACTCAATTGTTCAAAAGGGGTATTCATAAGCGACTTGGCAATGAATTTAAAAATCTTTGAGCGATGTTATGAACCACCGGTATGCATTTCGCGACCGCAACCATGCGCCCGTTGACCTGCGGCTTGGCTCAGCTTGTCCCCACGGCACCGTATCTTGTCAACAGATCCGTCAAGCTTTTGGTCAGCATTTGGTTGGAATGCGCATGAAACGTCGTGTGAGTATGGGCATATGTGGAGGTCATGAGGTTGTAGCTGCATATTCTTGCAGCCTAGGAGGTTGAAAGATATTATTACCAAGTCTTTTCCTGCTTCAGGCGCACCTTCACGACCTGAAGCCACATTTGCCCAGAGGAGGTGACAATATGAAGGCTTATGAACTGCTGTTCTTTGTTGACCCGTCGCTCGACCCCGAGACTCGTCTCGCTGTTATGAAGCGTATCGATACCACGATCGCTGAGGGCGCTGGCAAGGTCGACTCCGTTGACGAGTGGGGCAAGCGCAAGCTCGCCTACGAGATCAACGACCTCACCGATGGTGACTACACCCTCATCAACTTCCACGCAGATCCTACCCAGATCGCCGAGCTTGATCGCGTCCTGCGCATCACCGACGCTGTGGTCCGCCACATGATCGTCCGTCGCGACGACCAGGAGTAAGACTGTCGTTTTGGACTGGGCTTGTGCCCCAAGAGGAAGTAGTGAGTTATGAGCATCAATCGAGTGAACATCACCGGTAACCTCACCCGCGATCCCGAGCTGCGCGCCACCGCCGGCGGAACCCAGGTTCTATCCTTTGGCGTCGCCGTGAACGATCGTCGCCGCAACGCGCAGACTGGCGAGTGGGAGGACTATCCCAACTTTGTCGACTGCACCATGTTCGGCACCCGCGCCGAGGCCGTGAGCCGTTTCCTGGCAAAGGGAAACAAGGTCGCGATCGAGGGCAAGCTGCGCTACAGCTCTTGGGAGCGCGACGGCCAGCGCCGGAGCAAGCTTGAGGTCATCGTCGATGAGATCGAGTTTATGAGCTCCCGTGGTGGCCAGGGTGGCTACGATCAGGGCGGTTACGCCCCCGCAGCTCCCGCGCCCGCAGCACGTCCTGCCGCACCGGTGGCCACGCCGCCCGCGGTCGACGTCTACGATGAGGACATCCCGTTCTAAGGGTTGTTCACCTATTTTTGAGTGAGAGGCGGCTTCGGTTCGCCGAAGTTGCCAAATGAAAGGTATTTTGACATGGCTAATGATTTTTCTGCACGTCAGCCGCGTCGTAAGTACTGCCAGTTCTGCAGGGAGAACACTGAGTTCATCGACTATAAGGACACTCAGCTTCTCCGTAAGTACATGACCGACCGTGGCAAGATCAAGCCCCGTCGCGTCACTGGCGCTTGCACGCAGCATCAGCATGACATCGCCAACGCCATCAAGCGCGCCCGCGAGATGGCTCTCCTGCCGTACACCGTCCCCGTGGTTTCCTCTCGTGGCAACCGCGACCGCGGCTAAGAAGGGAGACGCATCATGAAGGTTATTCTTCTCGATGAGATCAAGGGCAAGGGCGGCGAGGGTGACGTCGTAGAGGTCGCTCAGGGTTACGCTGAGAACTTCCTGTTCCCCAAGAAGCTCGCTGTTGCCGCCACCAAGGGCAACCTCAAGCAGCTTGACGAGCGTCGCAACAACATCGCCAAGCGCGAGGCCGTCCGTCTGGCTACCGCCAACGAGACCAAGGCTGCCTTCGAGGGCAAGACGGTCACCGTTGACGTCAAGGTCGGCGACGAGGGCATCCTCTTTGGCTCCGTTACCGCCGCTATGATCGCTGATGCCATCAAGGCTCAGCTCGGTATGGACATCGACCGTAAGCGCGTCGAGCTCGGTAAGCCCATCAAGGTTGCCGGTGCCCACACCGTTGCCATCTCGCTGTACCGCGAGATCAAGGCCGAGGTTGTCGTTCTCGTCGGCGTTACCGCCGAGGAGCTCGCTGCCGAGGCTGAGGTCGAGGAGGCCGCTGAGGTCGCCGAGGCCGAGACCGCCGAGGTCGAGACTGAGGCTGCTGCCGAGTAGCATTTGCTGCAACGCAACAATCTTGTTCTAAGAAGGGCGCTCTGGGAAACCAGGGCGCCCTTTTGTTTTTTTGCGCTGAGTGAGTGTCATGGCGAACGTTGCGCCGAAGTCCTATATACAGGACCGTTTATCCGTTTGGTTCGGTGATGATTGGCGGCGCGCGGCGCGTTTTGGGACCATGGCTGATACTATGGATGCTCGCAAGCGATATGAATGAGGATGCTCATGGCATATGACGATAGGGAGACCGGGCTGACGGTTGAGGACCGCGGCTCAAAGTTGGGTCTTCCCCAAAACCAAGATGCAGAGGCCAATGTACTGGCCGCTATGCTGCTATCGCCCGAGGTGGTCGAGGAGGCCCAGGTCGAGCTGCAGCCCGATGACTTCTACCGGCCCATTCATAAGACCATCTATACCGCGATGGTCGATATGTACAACAGCCGCATTCCCATCGACTCCATCTCGCTGATCGATTACCTGCGAAGCATCAACAAGCTCGATGCCGTGGGCGGCGAGGCGTACATTTTGGAGCTGATGGGTCAGACCCTGTCGCTCGTCAACTGGCAGCACCATGCCGCCATCGTTCGCCGCGATTCGATGCTGCGCGAGCTGATCGGCGCCACCAACGAGATCAACGCGCTGGCATATAACGCCCCCACCGACACCAAAGAGGTTGTCGAGCTGGCCGAGAGCAAGCTGCTCAAGGTCACGGCACGCGAGGTCAAGTCGAGCTACAAGACGCTGACCGAGTTTATGGTCGAGGCCTATAACGAGGCCGAGGAAGTGTGCCAGGCCGGTGGCCAGGCTGCGGGCGTGCCCACGGGCTTCCCGTCGCTCGACCGCATGCTCATGGGTTTTCGCGAAGGCCAGCTCATCATCATCGGTGCCCGTCCTGCCGTGGGTAAGACGTCGTTTGCTCTGAATCTGGCGCTCAACGCTGCCGCTGCTGGTTATACCGTCGGCTTCTTCTCGCTGGAGATGTCGGGCAAGGAAATTGCCCAACGTCTGATTTGCGCCTATGCCATGATCTCGATCAGTGATTTCCGCATGGGCCGCATTAGCCCCGAGCAGTGGGCCAATATCAACGAGGCCACACAGACCTTGTCCAAGCTGGATATTCTGATTGACGATACGCCCGGCACCACAGTGACCGAGATTCGCGCCAAGAGCCGCCGCATGCTCCATAACAAGGAGAAGGCAATCATCATCCTGGACTACCTGCAGCTGGTGAGTCCTCCGCCGGGACGCCGCTCCGAGAGCCGTACCGTCGAGGTCTCGGAGATGTCGCGTGGTCTGAAGATCATGGCCAAGGAGCTCAAGATCCCACTCATCGCGCTGTCGCAGCTCTCGCGTCAGGTCGAATCCCGTACCGGCAAGCGCCCGCAGCTTTCCGACCTTCGTGAATCGGGCTCTATCGAGCAGGACGCCGATATCGTCATGTTCTTGGACCGCTCCGCCGACGAGGCCGAAGCCTCGCGCGACGATCGACCCGACGAGGGCGTTACGCGTATCGTCGTGGCCAAGAACCGTTCGGGCCCGATCGGCGACGTCGACCTGATGTTCCTGCCGGCATCCACCAAGTTCTATGAGCTTGATGGGGCACATGCCGAGGAGTAGGACAGGCGCCCGTTGCACGGGTATACTGGGAATGTTTTGTGCTTCTTCGTGCCGGCGTGGCGCGTAGACAGTCCATGAATGTAAGGAGTAAACATGCCGTCAACCGTTTTGGTCGGTGCCCAGTGGGGCGATGAGGGCAAGGGTAAGATTTGCGACCTGGTCGCCGGCGACTTCGATGCCGTCGTGCGCTACTCGGGCGGCAACAACGCCGGTCACACCATCGTCGTCAACGGCAAGAAGTACGGCCTGCACCAGGTGCCTTCCGGCATCATGTATTCCGACCACGTGTCGGTGATCGGTAACGGCTGCGTCGTCAACCCCAAGGTTGTCCTTGAGGAGATCGACATGTTCGAGGCCGACGGCATCACCACCAAGAACCTCAAGATTAGCGGCAACGCGCATGTCATCATGCCGTACCACATTGATCTGGATGGCGCCTTTGAGCAGAAGCTCGGCAAGAAGAACATCGGTACCACCAAGCGCGGCATCGGTCCGTGCTATCAGGACAAGATGGCCCGCATTGGTCTGCGCATGCAGGACATGCTGGACGAGACGCTGTTCCGCGACAAACTGGAGACCGCTCTCGCCCGCGTGAACCCCGAGCTCGAACTCATCTACAATCTGCCCACCTACACCGTGGACCAGATTTGCGACGAGTACCTGCCGATGGCCGAGCGTCTGCGCCCCTACATCACCGAGACGAGCCTGCTGCTCAACAACATGATCGATGAGGGCAAGGATCTGCTGTTTGAGGGCGCCCAGGCGACGCTGCTCGACATCGACCACGGCACTTATCCGTACGTGACGTCTTCCAACTGCACCGCCGGTGGCGCCATTACCGGCTCCGGCGTGGGCATGAAGAACGTCGACCGCGTGCTGGGCGTCATGAAGGCCTATATCACCCGCGTCGGTTCGGGTCCCATGCCCACCGAGCTCTCCTATGAGTCCGAAGCCGGCCACACGCTGACTGAGGAGGGCTACGAGTACGGCGTGACCACCGGTCGCCGTCGTCGTTGCGGCTGGTTTGACGGCCCCATCGCCAACTATGCCTCGCGCGTCAACGGCCTCACCGACATCGCCCTGACCAAGCTCGACGTGCTTTCGGCCTTCGACACCATCAAGGTGTGCGTGGCCTACGACGTCGATGGCGAGCGCTACACGAGCGTGCCCGAGCATCAGGTGCGCTTTGAGCATGCCAAGCCCATCTACGAGGAGCTCCCCGGCTGGAAGTGCGATATCACCGGCTGCCGCAGCTTTGAGGAGCTGCCGCAAGAGGCTCAGGACTACGTGGCGTTTATCGAGGATCTGGCACACACCCGCGTGACGTTCATTGGCGTTGGCGCTGGTCGCGAGCAGATCATCAACCGATTCTGGAAGTAATCGGTTTATACGGTTATTGCGATATACCCCTTTGCAGCCCGGACGGGCGGCCGAGGGGTATATTTGCTTGCAAAGGGCTCGCGCGGAGCGGGCCGTTCATCCATAGAGGAGGCACCCTTGAAGGCGGACACTCAAACCATCGACATCCTGTTGTTGGGCAGCGGCGGCCGTGAGCATGCTTTGGCAGCCAAGCTCGCAGCATCACCGCGCGCCGGCAAGCTCTACATTGCGCCGGGTAACGGCGGCACCGCGAGCTGCGGCGAGAACGTTGTTCTCGACGACTGCGATCCTGCGGCCGTGGCGGCGTTTGCTCAGAGCCACGGATGCGGACTCGTGGTAATTGGCCCCGAGGCTCCGCTCGTGGCGGGCGTGGCCGACGCCGTGCGCGCGGCGGGTATTCCCTGCTTTGGCCCGGGTGCCGAGGGCGCCCAGATGGAGGGCTCCAAGCTGTTCTCCAAGCAGCTCATGGAGCGTGCGGGCATTCCGACGGCAGCCTATGGTTCGTTTACCGACGAGGCTTCGGCTCTCGCCTACGTGCGCGAGCAGGGCGCCCCGCTGGTCGTCAAGGCCGACGGCCTTGCCGCGGGCAAGGGTGTTATCGTGGCGACCGAACTTGAGCAGGCCGAGGAAGCCGTGCGTGAGTGCTTTGGCGGCACCTTTGGCGATGCCGGCAACACCGTGGTTATCGAGGAGATGCTCGTTGGTCCCGAGTGCTCGCTGCTGGCCTTTACCGACGGCAAGACCGTGCGCCCCATGGCCACCTCGCAGGACCACAAGCGCGCGCTTGAGGGCGACCTTGGTCCCAACACCGGCGGCATGGGCGTCTACAGCCCGGTACCCATCGTGACTGACGAGGAGCACGCCACCATGGTGAAGGTCATGGAGCAGACCGTGGCCGAGCTCGCTGCCGAGGTCATCGACTACCGCGGCTGCCTGTACGGCGGCTTTATGCTTACGCCTGCCGGCCCCAAAGTGCTGGAGTTCAATGCCCGCTTTGGCGACCCCGAGACGCAGGTCGTGCTGCCGCGCCTTAAGAACGACCTGGTTGAAGTCATGCTGGCCTGCGCCAACTGCGAGCTCGATCAGATTGAGCTCGACTGGCGCGACGAGTGGGCCGTGGCCGTTGTCCTGACGAGTGCGGGCTATCCCGGCAGCTACGAGAAGGGCAAGGTCATCACCGGTATTGAGGATGCCGAGGCCATGGAGAACGTGACCGTGTACCACGCGGGCACTGCCGTGGTGGACGGCCAGCTCGTGACAAATGGTGGCCGCGTGCTTGCCGTGACCGCTCTGGGCGACACGTTCGAGAACGCTCGCAACCTTGCCTACGAGGCCTGCGAGAAGATTGATTTTGAGGGCAAGACCCTGCGTCACGACATCGGCCTGCGCGCGCTGCGCGGTCGCGACGCCTGGGATGCCTAAAATCCGAGAGGAATGAGACGGATGGACGAGAAGAACGAAGAGCTCGTGGACGCGCAGATCGTCGAAGAGGACAGCCGCATGTATGGGCACGCCGAGGGCGAGCCTGGTGGCGAGGTCGCTGACGAGCCGGCACTGGTGTTGGGCGACGACGACCCGCACGATGCCGAGCTGCACGAGAAGATTCTTTCGGAGGAGTGCGCCTGGAAGGGCAAGATCCTCGACGTCCACCGTCTTGAGGTTGAGCTGCCCAACGGTCACCGCAGCGCCCGCGATATCGTTCGCCATCCGGGTGCGGCGGCCGTTGTGGCACTGACCGAGAGCGGCAAGATCGTACTGGTGCGTCAGTACCGCACCGCCATCGACCGCGTGACGGTCGAGATTCCCGCCGGCAAGCTCGATCCAGGCGAGGACCCGCTCGATTGCGCCAAGCGCGAACTGCATGAGGAGACGGGCTTTAGGGCTGGTCGTATTCGCTTTTTGACGTCGATTGTCACGTCCTGCGGTTTTTGCGATGAGATTATCCACATCTACTTGGCTACCAAGCTCGAGTTTGATGCGCCCAACCCCGATGATGACGAGTTTGTCAACGTGGACCTGGTGCCGCTGCACGAGCTGATCGACGCCGTGCTCGACGGCAAGATCGAAGACGCCAAGACCGTCGTAGGCGCGCTTGCCTGCGACAGCATCGCGCACCGCTTGGGTGGGGCCGAGCTCTAGGTTACGCGGTTTTACCAAACCGCGTAACGAGTCGACGCTGCAAACGCCCCTAAGCGGCAATCTGCCTTTCAATCGTCGCTCGCGTACCGAAGTACGCGTCGCTCCTCTTTCAAGGCACCTTGCTCGCTTAGGGACGTTTTCGCTGACGCTGCCAGATCATTGGCGTTATGCTTGTTGGGACGCTTTGTTTTCAGCCTGACCGGTTCAACCGGATTTCTCACGCTATTTATTTCTCTTCGAGGATTGCATGTTTAAAAGGTTTCTTTCGTATTACAAGCCCCAGATGGGGCTTTTTGTTGCTGATACTGTTTGTGCTCTGGTGCTTGCCGCCGTTGACCTGGCGTTCCCCATTATCCTGCGCAATTTGACCGGTGGGTTATTTACTCAGGGTCAGGCTGCCATTATGCAGGCGATCGGCATGATCGCGGTGGGCTTGGTGCTGATGTATGCCGTCCGCTGCGCCTGCCGCTACTTTGTGAGCTATTGGGGTCACGTGATGGGCGCGCGCATGGAGTCCAAGATGCGCGAGGACCTGTTTGACCAGTATGAGCGCTTTAGCTTTGCGTACTTCGACCGCAACAGCTCGGGCGACATGATGAGCCGCGTGGTCAACGACCTGTTCGATATCTGCGAGGCGGCGCACCACGTGCCCGAGTGGATCATCATCTGCGGCATCGAGATCATCGGCTCGTTTGTGATCCTCTTTACCATCGCCCCGGTGCTGGCGCTCGCCATGGCCGTGGTGACGGCGGCGTTTGCGGTCATCATGTTTTGGCAGAACATGCGCATGCGCGAGGTCTTTAGCGACAACCGCAAAAAGATCAGCGGCATCAATGCTCAGCTGCAGGATTCGCTGGCGGGCATGCGCGTGGTCAAGAGCTTTGCCAATGAGGAGACCGAACGCGCCAAGTTTCGCACCTCCAACAATCGCTACCTTTCGTCCAAGGAAAACATGTATCACGCCATGGGCGTCTATACTGCGACGTATGGCCTGCTCTCGGGCGTGCTGTACGTGATCGTGGTGTTGCTGGGCGGCTGGCTGGTCGCCCAAGGCCAGCTGCAGGCGGTCGATATGGCAACCTTCGCGCTCTACATTTCGCTGTTCTGCACGCCGCTTGAGACACTCGTCAATTCGGCCGAAATGTATCAGAAGGCTATCGCCGGGTTTAAGCGTATGGACGAGGTGCTCTCGACCGCGCCGGATATCCAGGACAAGCCGGACGCCACGGATCTGCAGGTGACTGCCGGCGCCGTGGAGTATCACGACGTGTGCTTTAACTACGAGGATGTTGAGCTAGGCGAGGGCGATGCCGACGAGCGTCCCGTTATCGACCATATGGACCTGTCCATCAAGCCCGGGCAGACCATCGCTTTGGTTGGCCCTTCGGGCGGTGGCAAGTCCACGACCTGTTCGCTGCTGCCGCGCTTTTATGACGTGGCTGCCGGATCCATTAGCATCGACGGCCAAGACGTGCGCGATGTGACGCAGCAGAGCCTGCGCCGTGCCATCGGCCTGGTGCAGCAGGATGTCTATCTGTTTGACGGTACGATTGGCGAGAACATCGCCTACGGCAAGCCGGGCGCTACGGCGGAAGAGATCGCCGAGGCCGCCCATCGCGCCAACATCGATGCCTTTATCGAGTCGCTTCCACAGGGCTATGACACGGTCGTGGGCGAGCGCGGCAGCCGTCTATCGGGCGGACAGAAGCAGCGCGTTGCCATCGCGCGCGTGTTTCTCAAGAACCCCAAGATCCTGATTCTGGACGAGGCGACGAGCGCTTTGGATAACGAGAGCGAGGAGGCGGTGCAGGAGTCACTCGAAGAGCTGGCACGCGGCCGTACCACAGTCATCATTGCCCACCGTCTTTCGACCATTAAGCATGCCGATGAGATTGCGACCGTTGAGCATGGTCGCGTTGTGGAGCGTGGCACGCACGAGGAGCTTCTCGCCCGTGGCGGCACCTATGCCCGTTACTATCGAATGCAGTTCGAAGGTGCGCGTGCGCACGAGCTCGACTGATTGATATGACAGGAAGTTTATGGCTGACAAGAACCCTTTGACTCCGGAAGAAGTGACGGAGTTATTCTCCGAAATCGATGCATCCGGTGTCTTGGATCCCACGCTTGCCAAAAAGCGAACCGAGCGCATGCGCGAGAAGGAGGCGGCGGCCAAGCGCGGTGACAAAGCGGCGCTAGCGCAGCTGCGCAGCGAGGACCGCGCGAGCCAGGCAAAACATATCGACCCGCTGTCCGAGGACGATCCTTCGGGCTCGCAGGTGAGCCATACCATTACGAAGACCGCGATGGCCGTGGTCATTGGTATTTTGGTGTTGATCGTGGGCATGCAGGTCGGCTACGGCGTGATGCGTCGTCTGAACACCGCCAACCTGTCCGAGAGCGTTTCGGTTGATACCGTTTCGACGGCGCTGAAGGGCGGCCTTGAGTGGGGCAACGGCTTTACGCAGTTCCCACTCGACTTTACCGTCGATGAAGCCGATGAGCGTACGGGCACGGTCGAGGTGACGGTGTTGGACACATCGTCTGCCAACGAGCTCGAGCTGCTGTCCAACGGGCAGATTCAGGCCGCGGCGCTTGCGACCAACGCACTGCTCAACGATAAAATCGACCGCGTTGTGTATAACGTTCACGCCTATATCGACGAGGATAGCAACATTCAGCACGATTCCTTCTTTGGCATGTTTCCCGCTCAGGGCCATCAGAGCGTCATCCTGACGTTCGTCTGGACCAAGAGTTCGTCCAACGCCACGAGTATCGACTGGAAGATGCGCATCGTAAGCATGGACGACACCATTGCCGAGCGCATTCAAAAACAGGTGAACTCGGTTTCGTCGCTGATCGAGGACCCGGTGGTGAGCCAGACCAAGATTGACGAGGAAAAGGCCGAACGTGACCTGGAGCATCGTCTGCATGGCCGCGAGATTTTCCGCGGCGGCAAGCTCGACCGAACGCCTTCCGAACTGCTGGAGCAGGACAAGAAAAAGTAAGACGCCATCATCCCGTGTGAGCCACAAGCCCCGCGGGATGATTTTTTAATCCACGTCCCAGAAAAATCATTATGCATAGAAAGTCATAATTATCATTTCGTAAACATTTCGATGAAATTAACGCCATGAGGCATGCTTGCGGTTACAATACCGCGAGGCCTAACCACATACCTTTAAGCCGGTCCTGTGAGACCGGGAAGGAGAATTATGGCGAACAACCATACCGCGGGCACTGCCGCCCGCACCTTCGCGCCCAGCGAGCTTTGCCAGCGTATGCTGGCCAAAACCAGCAAGGGCACCTGCGGTCCCTGCATCCTGTATCTTGAGGATGGGACCATTTTTTATGGACGTGCATGCGGCGCCGAGGGCACCGCGACCGGCGAAGTCTGCTTCAACACCTCGCTCGAGGGCTACTTTGAGGTCATGACCGACCCGAGTTATGCCGGCCAAATCGTAACCATGACCTATCCGCAGATCGGCAACTACGGTATCGACGAGACCGACGTCCAGTCGGCCTTCCCCGGCGACGCCGTGCGTCCTGCGAGCGCTCCGGCCATGCGCGGCATGATCGTTCGCGACATGTGCGCCACGCCTTCTAACTGGCGCTCGGCCGTCAGCGTGCCGGAGTACCTGCGCGCTCACGGCATCGTCGCTATCGAGGGCGTTGACACCCGCGCTCTGGTGCGCCACCTGCGCGACAATGGTTCCAAGATGGGCATTATCTCGACCGAGATCTTCGACGTCGACGAGCTTGCCGAGCGTCTGGCCGCAGCGCCCACGCTGGTAGGCGAGAACCTGGTCAAGACCGTAAGTTGCCCCGCGCCTCACGAGTTTGTGGCCGCCGACCTGCCTGCCACGCATGACTTTGCGCTTGCGGTTGCCGCTCCTGCCCGTCACAAGGTGGTTGCCTACGACTGCGGTGTGAAGCGCGGCATTCTGGAGGGGCTGGTCCGCGCCGGCTGCGACCTCACCGTCGTGCCGTGGAATACGCCCGCGAGTGAGGTGCTCGGCATGAACCCCGATGGCGTCTTTTTGTCCAACGGCCCCGGCGACCCCGACGCCGTGGTCGAGACCTACGAGCAGGTGCAGCAGCTGATCGGCAAGGTGCCGGTCTTTGGCATTTGTCTTGGTCACCAGATGATCAGCCTGGCCTGCGGCGCCCAGATGGAAAAGCTTAAGTTCGGTCATCGCGGTGGCAACCAGCCGGTCATGAACCTGGTAAGCCGTCGCGTGGAGATCACCGCGCAAAACCACGGCTTTGGCCTGCTGTTCCCCAGCTTGGGCAAGCTTGTCCCCGAGCTTTCCGGCGGCGAGACCGAGTATGCGGTCGATGGAGATCTGCGCGTCTGGGTGCGCCGCGGAATCGCGCCGGTCGTGATGAACGAGCGCTTCGGCCGCATTCGCCTGACGCATGTGAACCTCAACGACGGCACCGCCGAGGGCATTCAGCTGCTCGACGCGCCGTGCTTCTCGGTCCAGTACCACCCCGAGGCCTCGCCCGGCCCCACCGATGCCCACTATCTCTTTACCGCCTTTACGCGACTCATGGACGGCGAGGAGAACTACCTAGACATCGACACCGCGAAGGACCGCCTCGCCGGCTGGAATTTCGCCGAGTCCGAGAACGCTGCGACCGAGGAGAACTAACATGCCGAAACGTACTGACATCAAGCGCATCCTCGTCATTGGTTCGGGCCCCATCGTTATTGGCCAGGCCTGTGAGTTTGACTACTCCGGTGCCCAGGCTTGCAAGGTGCTCAAGGAGGATGGCTTTGAGGTCATCCTGGTCAACTCCAACCCGGCGACCATCATGACCGATCCGGGTCTTGCCGACCGCACCTATGTCGAGCCCATCACCGCCGAGTTTATCGAGCGCGTAATCAAGAAAGAGCGCCCGGACGCGCTGCTGCCCACGCTGGGCGGCCAGACCGGTCTGAACGCCGCCGTCGAGCTGGCGAAAGACGGCGCGCTGGACAAGTACGGCGTCGAGATGATCGGCTGCGACCTTGCCGCTATCGAGCGCGGCGAGGACCGCAAACTCTTTAACGAGGCCATGGCCGAGATCGGCCTGGAGGTCGCGCGCTCGGGCTATGCCTACAGCGTGGCTGACGCCGAGGCCATCGCCGAGCGCGTGGGCTATCCCTGCGTACTGCGCCCGAGCTTTACCCTCGGTGGTGCCGGCGGCGGCATCGCGCATACCCACGAGGAACTCGTCTCCATCGTGAGCCAGGGCCTTGAGCTCTCGCCTGCCCATGAGGTGCTGGTCGAGGAGTCCATCGAGGGTTGGAAAGAGTATGAGATGGAGGTCATGCGCGACCACGCCGGTAACGGCATCATCGTGTGCTCCATCGAGAATCTCGACCCCATGGGCGTGCATACCGGCGACTCCATCACCGTGGCGCCGGCGCAGACCCTCTCCGACCTTGAGTATCAGCGCATGCGCGTGGCCTCGCTCGCCATCTTGGAGAAGATCGGCGTCGAGACCGGTGGCTCCAACGTGCAGTTTGCCGTGAACCCCAACACCGGTCGCCTGATTGTCATCGAGATGAACCCGCGCGTGAGCCGTTCGTCCGCCCTCGCTTCCAAGGCCACGGGTTTCCCCATCGCCAAGGCCGCCGCGCGCCTGGCTGTGGGCTACACGCTTGACGAGATCGTCAACGACATCACCAAGGCAACGCCCGCCTGCTTTGAGCCCACGATCGACTACTGTGTGGTCAAGGTGCCGCGCTTTGCCTTCGAGAAGTTCAAGGGTACCGACCCCACGCTCACCACGCGTATGAAGGCAGTGGGCGAGATCATGGCGATCGGCCGCACCTTTGAGGAGGCCTTTGGCAAGGCCATGCGCTCGCTGGAGGACGGGCACCAGGGTATTTGCGCCGGTGGCAAGGAGGGCGCCGATAAGCTGAGCGACGATGAACTCGCTCAGGCCGTGGGCACCCCGACCGAGCACCGCATCTTCTTTGTGGTCGAGGCCCTGCGCCGTGGCTGGGATGTTGCGCGCATCCATGCCATCTGCGGTATCGATCCGTGGTACCTCAACCGCATCAACGATATGGTGCAGGTCCAGGAGAGCATTCGCGACCTGCGCGTGGAGGACATTGACGCCGACGCGATGCGTCTACTCAAGCAGTACGGTACGAGCGACGCCGAGATCGCTGCGCTGACCGGCTCGGACGAGCGTTTTGTTCGCGCTTACCGCAAGGGTCTGGGCGTGGTTCCCAGCATGAAGACGGTCGATACCTGCGCTGCGGAGTTCTCGAGCGCCACGGAGTACCACTACAAGACGTACGAGAACATCTACCGCACGAGCCCGGATGCCAAGAAGTGCGTGGCTCCCGACGAGACCACGCCGGCGGACAAGCCCAAGGCGATGATCCTGGGCGCCGGCCCCAACCGTATTGGCCAGGGCATCGAGTTCGATTACTGCTGTGTGCATGCGAGCTACGCGCTGTCGGCCCGCGGCTTCGAGACCATCATGGTCAACTGCAACCCCGAGACCGTTTCGACCGACTACGACACCTCGGACCGCCTGTACTTTGAGCCGCTCACCTACGAAGACGTCATGGACGTTATCGATGTTGAGCGCCCCGACGGCGTCGTGGTGACGCTCGGCGGCCAGACTCCGCTTAAGCTGGCGCGCATGCTCGAGGAGAGTGGCGTGAACATTATGGGCACCAAGCCCGATGCCATCGACTTTGCCGAAGACCGCGAGCGCTTCGCCGCTCTGCTCGACAAGCTGGGCATCATGTATCCGCCGGCGGGCCAGGCCACCTCGTTTGAGGAGGCCGAGGCCGTGGCCGCGCATATCGGCTACCCGCTGCTGGTGCGTCCGAGCTACGTGCTGGGCGGCCGCGGCATGATGATCGCCTACGATGCCGAGCATCTGCGCGATTACATGGCCGAGGCCGCGCGCATTAGCCCCGACTACCCGGTTTATCTGGACCGCTTCCTGGAGGGTGCGATCGAGTCCGATGTCGACGCCCTGTGCGACGGCGAGGAGGTCTACATCGGTGGCATCCTGGAGCATATCGAGGAGGCCGGTATTCACTCTGGCGACTCCGCGACCTGCATCCCGCCGTTCAGCTTTAGCGAGAGCCTGCAGGCGAAGCTCCGCGAGACCACACGCCGCATCGCGATGGCGCTGGGCGTACGCGGTCTGGTCAACGTGCAATACGCCATTAAGGGCGAGACCGTCTACGTGATCGAGGCCAACCCGCGTGCCAGCCGTACCGTGCCGTTTATCTCCAAGGCCACCGGTGTGCCGCTGGCCAAGTGCGCGGCGCGCATCATGGCGGGCGATTCCATCGCGAGCCTGGGCCTGCCGAGTGACGAGCGTCAGCTGGACTGGTTCTGCATGAAGGAAGCCGTTATGCCCTGGGGTCGTTTCCCCGGTGCCGACGTTATCCTGGGGCCCGAGATGAAGTCGACGGGCGAGGTCATGGGTATCGCCAAGAGCTATCCCGAGGCATACGCCAAGACGCAGCTGGCGATTGACTACAAGCTGCCCGACCCGAGTGCCGGCAAGGTATTCATCAGCGTGTGCGATCGCGACAAGCGCCATATCCTTTCGGTCGCCCGCATCCTGCGTTACCTGGGCTTTGACATCTGCTCTACCGAGGGTACGGCGCGCGTGCTGCGTGGAGGCAACGTGACGTGCGAGATCGTGGAAAAGATCAGCGGCCCGCACGACGGCGAGCGCCCCAACATCGGCGACCTCATCGCCGATGGCAAGATCGCGGTAATCATCAACACGCCGTACGGTCCGGGCTCGCGCGGCGATGGCTACCTGCTACGTACCGAGGCCGTGCGCCGCGGCGTGACCTGTGTGACGGCGATGTCTGCCGCCAACACGTATGTGAGTGCCATCGAGGCAGTGCGCGAGGACCAGCAGGGTCACGGCAGTGCCAACGACATGGGCATGGACGTCATCGCCCTGCAGGACCTGCCGCAGCACACGGTGTAATGTGACCTGGTCGGCCGGGGCGGCAGCCGGACACTTTCTCTCGGAAACTGGGCTTCGCGAAGTTTTCCGAGAGAAAGGTTCGCCTCCCGCCCCGGCCTGCGGTGACTTGGCCGCACCGTGTGCTGCCGAAGGGGCTTTGCGCGATGACCAGGGCTGAATAAAAAGTGAGCGTGGGATCCGCCGTTCGTTCGAACGGCGGATCCCACGTTAATATTTCAGCCAACGTACGTCATAGCAATTCCCGGTAGGTCGCAGGGCGCTTCGCGGGCGGGCCAGGCTTTATCTGAACGACTTTGCGAAGCAACCGGAACTCATTTATTTCAGCCAACGTACGTCATGGCAATATCCGGAAGGTCGCAGGGTGGCGGCTGAGCCTTTCCTTCGGGAAACTTCGCGAAGCCCAGTTCCCGAGGGAAAGGCTCAGCCGCCACCACAAAGACCGCAGGGACGGGAGCAGCTATACTACTCTCAGTAGTTAAGGGTCGCGGATTCGCCGCGTCACCGCTCTCAACAGGAGGTCTTTGTTTATGGCAGATCAAAAGCCGGTTGTCGGGATCATCATGGGTTCCAAGTCCGATCTGGGCGTTATGGAAGGCTGCACCGCCGAGCTCGAGGCACTGGGTGTGCCCTATGAGCTCGTCATTGCGAGCGCACACCGCACGCCGGCGAAGGTCCACGAGTGGGCTTCGACTGCCGTCGATCGCGGTATCAAAGTGATTATCGCCGCCGCCGGCAAGGCCGCCCACTTGGGTGGTGTCGTGGCTGCCTTTACGCCGCTGCCGGTTATCGGCGTGCCTATGAAGACGAGTGACCTGGGCGGTATGGATTCGCTGCTGTCGATGGTGCAGATGCCTTCGGGCGTGCCCGTGGCCTGCGTTGCCATCAACGGTGCCAAGAACGCCGCCATCTATGCCACGCAGATTCTGGGTGCTTGCGACCCCGAGTACCGCAAGGTTATCGAGAAGATGAAGCAGGAGATGGCTGACGCCTAAGCGTTCCGTCGTTTCACCGCAGTATAAGGAGAGCCATGTCCGATTATCAGGGAAAACGATTCAAGGCTTCTCAGATTCCCGATCCGTCGAAGCCGGGTGCTGCCCATGCGGCGCAGCAGGGTCGGACATCCTCTCCTCAGCAGCCGCGCGCGCCGCGTCCTGTAACGCCGACGTCCCATCGCCGCCAGGATACGCCAGCTGCGTATCACCCTTCGTCATATGGCACGGCAAAGAAACAGGCCCGGACGACGAGGCTGCCGAGTGGCGCGGCGTCCAGCTACACCGAGCCGCCGCGTAAGAAGCGCCGCTCCATCATTCCTATCCTGCTCATCATCGTGGGCATCGGCCTGATTGTCGCCGCCGCCGCTATCTTTATTAATGCCCAGATTGGCTATAAGCAGGCGAGCGATTCGTATCAGAAAATCGAGAAGCAATATGTAAGCGATAAGGACGCCAGCGGCGTGCCGATTATCGACTTTGATGCGCTTGCTCAGACGAACCCCGAGATTGTGGGTTGGATTTACGTGCCGGGAACCAACATCAACTATCCCGTGGTGCAGACCAACAACAACTCCAAATACCTCAACACGCTGTTTGACGGCACGGCTAACGCGTCCGGTGCCATTTTCCTGGATAGCGATGACACCGCGCCGGGAATGGTCGACCAGCAGACCACGATCTACGGCCACCATATGAACGATGGGTCGATGTTCAACGTGATTTCGGACACCACTGATCAGGCGACGTTCGATAGCATCGAGTCTGTGTATTACATCACACGGGATGCTACGTATAAGCTGCGACCACTGGCGACCAAAGTTGTCGAGGACACGTATGCCAAGGCGCGCGCGACCAACTTTGAGGGCGACGACGGGCTGACGAATTATCTGTCCGAGATGCTCGATGGCGCCTCGGCCGTGGCGAGTGATGCCACCGATCGTGCCGCTTCGGCAACCAAGGTCGTAACGCTTGTGACCTGTCGTTCGTTATCGCTGAGCAACACGCGCGCCGTCATGGTGCTCACGCCGGTCGAGGAATAAGTTGTTTGAGAGTAGCTAAAAGCCCGTCCCAAATTAGCTACTCGACGACGGTAAGGGAGAAATGATGCTTGAGAGTGGCAAATTGATGCCTTCGATTGATGCTTTGCTGCGCGAGGCCAAGGCCGATGCTTCGGCGGCAGGCTGCGGGATGTATCTGACGCATAACGGTGTGGTGCGTGCGACGCCCAAGGCCGAGGTGCGCGGAGTCGAGACCGATGGCGTGGCACCAGGCCACAGGGTGGGCGGCATGGTCTTTGACTACGACGCCGAAAAGGTACGGTCTGCTATCGAGGCCACGCGCGCGATGCCGGGTATCGGCTATGTGCGCGTGTGGCTGGCAAGCGGCGAGCTTGCCGTAGGTGACGACATCATGCTCGTGCTCATCGGCGGGGACATTCGCCCGCACGTGGTCGATGCGCTGCAGGCGCTCGTTGGCACCATCAAGAACGAATGCGTGAGTGAGGTCGAGCGCGAGGCGTAGAGGCTTGCGTCGATAGAAGGCTCGTTTATAAAAATGCCCGCCGGTACGTGTGATACCGGCGGGCATTTTGCGTTTTGGGCGCGGTGGGCGCTACATGCGCGTCGCGTCCTTGGGGCTCATGGTCATGCTCTGGAAGCGGTTTTCCATGTACTCGTTATCGAAGTGCTCTCCGTAGAACTGTGCGACGGGAATGTCCGGCTCCGTGCCGTTAACGCGCTGATACCAGTAGTCGAGCGACTGCAGCGTCATGACGCCGTCGACCAGCATGATAACGGTAAAGATGACGGTGGCCGAGTAGCGGCTCTTCCAGGGGATCATGTTGATAAGCTTAAGCAGCCTCGGCAGCAGCAGCTTGATCCAGATGAGGCCGCCCAGGCCCCACAGACAGGCGAAGCCCGTGCAGGTGCGTCCGCCCGTGAGGACCACGAGCGGGTCGGGCATACCGAACAGCGTTATGTGCGAGTAGCTCCACGAGACCACGCCAAACGCGGTCTGCATAAACCAGCCCACGAACACCTCAAAGCTGGCGCCGAGCAGGGCGCTCACCAGGAAAATGATGATGGGGTTCTTTTTGTAGAAGCGGTTGAGCACCATGGTCATGAGCACGGCGCCAAATCCGTAGATGGGGCTGAAGGGGCCAAACAGCATGCCGGCGCGGTTCTGGTAGACGCCCGGGTCGTTGACCGTCATGTGCCAGATGTCCTCGGCGATCAGGCCGAGTATGCAGCAGACAAAGAACACCCAGAACAGGTTGAAGTAGTTGAGCTTGATGTAGCCTTCGCCGGTTTCATCGCGCCCGAGCATGCCCTCGGCGGCGGCGTCGCGATCGAGCATCTCCTGCAGGCGGCGCTGCAACTCGCGCTCCTGGCGCAGCGTGGGGTCGACGGTGGTCGAAAGCGCGACGAGGATGCCGAGCTGGATGGCAGGGCGAAGCAAGAAGGGCCCGATGCCCTGGAGCATCACGTCGACCAAGAGCTCGACGACGGTGAATGCAATAAGGATGTAGGACAGGCGGGCGGCGTTGCGGCGCTGGTTTTTGATAAGGTCCAGGCCAAAGATGATTAGGATGACGGCACTTGCCGCAGAGAGCATGATGCCGGCGACGATAAGGCCGACTGCGACGAGCGTGTTGTCGCCGAGGTTGGCGGCGGCGTTGCCGTTGATGAGCGCGGTAATGACCCGCCACATAAAGGCAGCGACCGACGGGAGCGTGCCCACGCCGGAAAGGATGCACAGGACGGCGTACACCTTAATGATGAGGGGGATCTTCTTGACCTCCGTGGCGCTGGGGACGCTGGGGTCGAGTTCATTTCGATCCATACATAACCTTTCTCGCTTTGTTGTAGGTTATAAGGATACGCCGCCGACCTGCCAAAAGACAGGACGAACGTCCCAATTGCAACTTTGTAATCCCCAACGGCGGGCGCGGCAGCCATCTGGGGGCGCGGGCGCTTGCACTGGACAGACCGATAAAATGTTTGGCCACAAAACGGATTATTAGCTCGGTGGGCTTTTAAAAAGCGCTGCTCATGCGCTGGGGAGCACGTCGTGCCGTGCGTATAATAAAGCGGGTAACGCCAAAAATACGAGGCTCTGAGGGGATGCCATGTCTCAAGAAACCATCCGCGCGGCCGAGCGTGCCGCGGGACAGGTGAACACCATGTCGACGTATGATCCGGACTCCGACCAGCTGCATGAGGAATGTGGCATTTTCGGCGTATGGGCGCCCGATCGCGACGTGGCTCGACTGACGTACTTTGGCCTGCGTGCGCTGCAGCACCGTGGCCAGGAATCGGCGGGAATCGCCGTGGGTGACGGCGGCACGGTTATGGTCCGCAAGGATCTGGGCCTGCTCGACCGTGTGTTCTCCAATGCCGACTTGTCGACGCTCTCCGGCCAGCTGGCTGTGGGCCATGTGCGCTACGGCACCGCCGGTGCCAAGAGCTGGGAAGCCTCTCAGCCGCACCTCTCTACCATCAATAGCGTCATTATTGCGCTCGCGCACAACGGCACCCTCGTCAATACCGACGAGCTGCGCCGCCAGCTGATCGAGCTCGGCGTGCCGTTCCTCTCCAACTCGGATTCTGAGGTCGCAACCAAGCTCATCGGCTACTTTACCCAGCGTACGGGTCATCTGCGCGAGGGCATTCGCAAGACCATGGAGCTCGTGCGCGGCGGCTACGCCATGACGCTCATCAACGAGCAGGCGCTCTACGCATTCCGCGATCCGCACGGCATTCGCCCGCTCGTGCTGGGCAAGCTGGTGGACGAGGGTCTGGACCAAGCCGATGCCGCATCCGTTTCGCAGCTGCCCTCGCAAGACGGCGCCGCGACGGTCGACTCCGCCGTCCATGTCACGCGCGCCGGCGGCTGGGTCGTTGCTTCCGAGACCTGTGCGCTCGATATCGTGGGTGCCGAGTACGTTCGCGACGTCCGTCCCGGTGAGATCTTGCGCATCAGCGCCGAGGGTCTGGTATCCGAGCAGGGCGTGCCTGCAGCTGAAGAGCCCGCCAACTGCATCTTTGAGCAGGTCTACTTTGCCCGTCCCGACTCCATCATGAACGGCAAGAGCGTCTATGCCTGCCGTTACGACATGGGTCGCCAGCTGGCACACGAGGAGCCCGTCGATGCCGACCTGGTCATTGGCGTGCCCGACTCCGGCCTGCCGCCCGCGGAGGGGTATTCGCACGAGAGCGGTATTCCCTTTGGCGAGGGCCTTATCAAGAACCGCTACGTGGGCCGTACGTTTATTGAGCCTACGCAGGAGCTGCGCGCCATGGGCGTGCGCATGAAGCTCAACCCGCTGCGCGACAACATCGAGGGCAAGCGCCTAGTCGTCATCGACGACTCCATCGTGCGCGGCACCACCATGGTGCAGCTCGTCAAGATGCTTCGCAACGCTGGCGCCAAGGAGATTCATATCCGCATCAACTCGCCCGAGGTCATCTGGCCGTGCTTCTACGGTATCGATACCGATGTGCAGTCGCAGCTTATCAGCGCCAACAAGACGGTCGACGAGATTCGCGAGTACATTGGCGCTGATTCGCTGGCCTTCCTTTCGGTCGAGGGCCTGCTTAAGGTCATGCCCAAGGGCGGTTACTGCGATGCGTGCTTTACCGGCCGCTACCCCGTAGCGATTCCCGAGAGCTTTGGCCGCGATAAGTTTATGGAGGGCTTTAAGCCCCGCAACCTGGATAAGCCGCTGCACTTTGACGACGACGCCGTGGTCGAGAAATACGACGACCGTAGCTGGGAAGAGGAGCACGGCGAGGCTTAAATCCTGCCATTTAGGGACAGGTTCATTTTGGTAGGTTTTACCTGCTGTTTTGTTGATATGACGGCGCGTGCTGTTATGGCGCGCGCCGAAATGAACGCAACTATGAGCACCGTTTGGCGTCCGCGCGGCGCCACGGTAGTGGGAGAGGAAGGCTCAGATGAGCGAAAGCAAGCATGTGACGTATGAGGATGCCGGCGTCGATACCGCTGAGGGCGGCCGTGCCGTCGACGCTATTAAGCAGATGGTCAAGGACACCAATCGCCCCGAGGTTATCGGCGGTATCGGCGGCTTCGGTGGCCTGTTCTCGGCTGCCGCGCTTAAGGATATGGAAGACCCGATTCTGATTAGCGGTACCGACGGCGTGGGCACCAAGCTCGTGCTCGCCCAGATCATGGATCGTCACGAGACGGTGGGCCAGGACCTGGTTGCTATGTGCGTCAACGACATTTTGGCTTCGGGCGCCGAGCCGCTGTTCTTCCTGGATTACGTTGCCATCGGCCACATTGAGGCCGAGCACATGGCAAAGATCATCAAGGGTGTGGCCGACGGCTGCAAGCTCGCGGGCTGCGCGCTCGTGGGCGGCGAGATGGCCGAGCACCCGGGCGTCATGGCTCCGGCCGACTACGACCTTGCCGGCTTTACCGTGGGCGTCGTCGACCGTCCCAAGATGCTCGATCCCGCAAACGTCCGCCCCGGCGACGTGATTCTGGGCCTGCCTTCCACCGGTGTGCACTCCAACGGCTACTCGCTCGTGCGTAAGGTCATCGGCGTCGACGGCATTAAGCCGGGCACGCCCGAGGCCGCCGCTAAGGCCGAGGAACTGAGCCGCCCGCTCGAGGAGCTCGGTGGCGCTTCGCTGGCTGACGCCCTGCTGGCCCCCACGCGCATTTATGTGAAGCCGATTCTTGAGCTGCTGCGCGGCGGCGCCAACGTGCACGCCATCGCCCACATCACTGGCGGCGGTATTACCGAGAACCTCAACCGCGCGCTCGCCGACGACGTCGACGCTGTGGTCACCCGCAACGGTGCCGAGATGGGCTGGGACGTTCCGCCCGTCATCACCTACGTGTCGCGCCAGGCCGAACTCGCGCCCAACGAGGCGTGCAAGACCTTCAACATGGGCGTTGGCCTGTGCCTGATTGTTGCCCCCGAGGACGAGGCCGCGGTTACCGAGGCCCTGGTCGCGTTGGGCGAGAAGCCGTTCCGCGTGGGCGAGTGCGTCGAGGGTTCCGGTAAGGTCGTGTACTCCGATGAGCGCTAACGAGCAGATGGCTGCCGACGAGGGCCTGGGCTTTGTGCCCTACACCCGTCCGACCGGCACCGATACGGCCGAGCCGCTCAAGATCGGTGTGCTCATCAGCGGTTCGGGTACCAACCTGCAGGCGCTGATCGATCTGATCGCCGCCGGCAAGCTTAACGCTTCGATTGAGCTTGTGGTGTCGAGCCGTCCTTCGGCTAAAGGTTTGCAGCGCGCTGAGCGCGCGGGCATCCAGACGCTCACGCTGTCCAAGGATGTCTATGCCGACCCTATTGCCGCCGACGAGATCATCGCGCACGAGCTTCTCGAGCGCGGCTGCGAGTATGTGGTCATGGCCGGCTACATGCGCATGGTGCACACGCCTCTGCTGGCGGCGTTTCCCAACCGCGTGGTCAACTTGCATCCGGCGCTGCTGCCGAGTTTTACCGGTGCGCATGCGATTGACGATGCCTTTGCGCGCGGCGTCAAGGTAACTGGCGTGACCGTGCATTTTGCCAACGAGATCTACGACAACGGTCCCATCATCGCCCAGCGTGCGCTGGCTGTCGAGGAGGGCTGGGATGTCGATACGCTCGAGGAACACATTCACGCGATCGAGCACGTGCTGTATCCCGAGGTCGTGCAGATGCTCGCCGACGGCCGCGTTCACGTGCTGGAGAGCGGCAAGGTCGCAATTGACGCGCCTCGCGGCTAGCGGCGCACAGGACAATTTGGCCGAGTAGTCAGGGTGGTCATTGGTGCCAAGGCGCGCGTGGCCACCTTTTGTTTTGGGTAGTCATCAGGGACGGTCTTTAACGACTGGTCATTCAAGAACGCCTCCGATGAATAGGTGAGAGAGGTGAGTGCATGGCGGATAACGAAGCGCTGTTTACGCCTGAGTTGGTGTTTTTTGATTGGGAGTGTGCGACGCCGGATGAGGTGTTCGCGCGGCTCGAGGGCGAGCTTGCACCACGTGGCTACATTGTATCCGGTTGGCTCGACGCCGTTCGCACGCGTGAGGATGCCTATCCCACGGGTCTTGCCATGCCGGCGGCAAACATTGCCATTCCGCATACCGATCCGGGGTTTGTGGCCAAGCCCTATATCGCGGTGGTGAAGCCCGCCGCGCCCGTGACATTTAACGCTATGGCTGGCATGGGCGCTCCGGTGCCGGCGCAGATCGTCATCAATCTGGGCATCGCCGAGCCGGGCGGCCAGGTCGAGGCCCTGCAGGCACTCATGAACATCTTTATGGGCGCCGATGCCGCAGCCGACGTGCTCGGCCAGACCACGCCCCAGGGCATGGTCGACGCCATCCGCCGCCACTTCTAAGGTGGGGCTGAGTCGGTACTTGGGGACTGTCCCTAACTGCCGGCTGCCAGAGCTGTCCCTTTGCACCAAAATGGTGCAGATTAACCTGTCCCCAACGCACCAAGCGTGCCGCGGGGGCTGCGTTGTGACACAATGGCGTTTGTTCGATTCGTTATGCGAAAGGCCAACTATGGCAAATAAGAAAAAGAACTCCGAGGCCGCGCCGACGCCCGAGCAGCAGGCCCGCGCTGCCTCCAGCTCTCGCAAGAAGCAGCGCAAGACGTACGCGTTTAAGACCGTCAAGATCGTCCTGGTGGTCATCGGCGTGCTGGCGATGCTGCTTTCCGTCTCGGCGATGGCGTGCTCCGGCCTCATGTCGCAGGCTGAGGACACCTCGGGCTACAAGCTGACCGGCGGTGTTGCTGCTGCTATCAACGGCACCAACCTCACCGAGGACACCGTGACCAAGCAGATCATGAGCATGCGCACGTCCTACGGCTACACCAAGGACAAGGACTGGGCGCAGTATCTGGTTGACAACGACCTCACGCCCAAGAAGTACCGCAAGCAACTTATTGACTCCTACGCGCAGCAGATTCTGCTTCAACAGGCACAGAAGGAGAACGGCGTGACGGTGTCGGATGAGGAGGTCGAGAAGGCATGGAAGGACGCGTGCAAGAGCGCGGGCGGTGCCAAGGCCTTTAAGAAGACCCTCAAGACCTACGGCTATACCGAGGACACCTACAAGGACTCACTCAAGGAGAGCCTGGCGCAGCAGAAACTCAAGGATGCCGTCGCGCCCACGAGCAAGCCCAAGGACAGCGAGATTGTCGATTACATCAACGAAAATCTGTCCAGCTACAACGACGCCCGCCGCTCGTCGAACATCCTGATCAAGGTTGATTCCGACGCTTCCGACGAGGACAAGGCTGCCGCCAAGGCCAAGGCGCAGGAGTGCCTGGACAAGATCAACTCCGGTGAGCTGAGCTTTGAGGATGCCGTTGAGCAGTACTCCGAGGACGCCGGTTCCAAGGAGAAGAAGGGCGATGTGGGCTGGGATAAGCTCACCACCTTTGTCGACAGCTACCAGACGGCGCTCGAGGGACTCAACAAGGGCGACGTGAGCGAAGTCGTCGAGTCGACCTATGGCTACCACATCATCAAGTGCACCGACTACTTCCATGTCGATAATCAGGTTGATGACATCAACCAGGTGCCCGAGGCCATCAAGAAGTATGTCTCCAACGTGGTGAAGACGCGGGCGGCCAGCACCGCGTACAGCGAGTGGCTGGAGCAGTACAAGAAGGATGCTGACATCACCGTCAATCCCATGCCCAAGGACGTACCCTATAACGTGAGCCTGAAGGGCGTCACCAAGAGTTCGACCGACGATTCGTCGACGGCTGAGTAACCATGGGGCGGTGCTCGCGTGAGTGCCGCCCACGCTATTAGAGAGGATTTGCAGATGACCAACGAAGAGCTGCAGAAGGAAATGATCGCTGCCATGAAGGCCAAGGACAAGGTTCGCCTGTCCATCATTCGCCAGGTTAAGGCCGAGGTGAAGAATATCGAGGTTAACGAGCGCCGCGATGTGACCGAGGAAGACGTCAACAGCATGATCAAGCGTCTGATCAAGCAGACGAGCGAGACGCTGGAGATGTCCATCAAGGCCGGCACCGACCAGGAGCGTACCGACAACCTGACCGAGCAGGTCAAGATTCTGGAGAGCCTGCTGCCCGCACAGGTTTCGGGCGAGGAGCTCGAGGCCCTGATCGAGCAGGTTATCGCCGAGCTGGGCGCCACGTCCAAGAAGCAGATGGGCCAGGTTATGGGTGCCCTGGGCAAGGCCACCGGCGGTAACTTCGATAAGCCGGCAGCGGCAAAGATCGTCGGAGCCAAACTCGCGTAATTTGTTACGCGGTTTTACCAAACCGCGTAACGGCTCGACGCTGCAAACCCGTACACGCGGCAATCTGACGTTCAATTTCAAGGGCGCGACCATAAGGTCTGCGCCCTTTCATTTCACGTCACCTTGCTCGCGTGTACGGGTTTTCGCTGACTTATGCTCAACAAGGGCGGTTGTATTATTTTCGGCACTCATTGGGGGCATACTTAAATGAGTGCCCAATGAGCGGGTACTCATTTAAGTCTGCCCCCAATGAGTGCCCAACGACTAGGGCGAAGATTGCGGGTTCTTTACGGGAATGTAGTGTGGGCTGCGGAAACGTCGTTCTTTCCGTACAATAGTTCAACTCATGTAAACGCAGGGAAGGGACATTCATGGCAGACATGATCGAGATCAAGCATCTCAACAAGTACTTTGGCGACCTGCATGTGCTCAAAGATATCAATCTCACCGTCAAACGCGGCGAGAAGCTCGTAATGATCGGGCCTTCCGGCTCGGGTAAGTCGACGCTCATCCGTTGCGTCGATTATCTTGAGGAGCCCACGTCGGGCGAGGTCGTCATCGACGGTACGCCGCTCACCAAGAAGAATCACCTGGAGATGGCTCGCAAGTATAGCTCCATGGTGTTTCAGCAGTTCAACCTGTATCCCAACATGACGGTGCTGGGCAACCTGACGCTCGCGCCCATCAAGCTGCAAAAGAAGAGCAAGGAGGAGGCGACCGAGATCGCCATCGCCGCGCTCAAGCGCGTCGGCATGGCACATAAGGCCGGCGAGTATCCGCAGAATCTCTCGGGTGGTCAGCAACAGCGCATCGCCATCGCCCGTGCCCTGTGCACTAAGCAGCCCATCATCCTGTTTGACGAACCGACCTCGGCGCTCGACCCCGAGATGGTCCAGGAAGTCCTGGACGTTATGATTGAGCTCGCGCAGGAGGACATCACCATGATCTGCGTGACGCACGAGATGGGCTTTGCGCGCCAGGTGGCCGACCGCGTCATCTTTATGGAGGACGGCCGCATCCTGGAGGAGGGTACGCCCGAGCACTTCTTCGATAACCCCGAGAACCCGCGCTGCCGCGAGTTTCTGTCAAAGATTTTGCACTAGGCGCGGTGATGGACATGACGGATATGACGAGGGCGGCCGTGTCGCGCCGTCACTTTTTGCAGCTGGCGGGTGCCGGTATGCTTGCGCTGACGGGGGCCGCGCTTACCGGTTGCGGCAACTCCACCAGCGGCGAGGGCTCCGAAAAGGGGTCCAAGCTTGCGGCCATCAAGTCACGTGGCCATCTGAATGCCGGCGTTAAGAAGGACGTTCCCGGCTATGGCTATTACGACACCGCCAAGGGCCGCTTTGAGGGCATGGAAGTCGATTTGTGCTACCAGATCGCCGCTGCCGTCTTTGGCGTGAGCTACAAGGAGGCCCGTGCCCAGGAGCTTGTCGAGTTTACCGACGTAACGCCCAAGACGCGCGGCCCGCTGATCGATAACGGCCAGCTCGACGTAGTCGCGGCGACCTACACCATCACCGACGAGCGCAAGAAGAGCTGGGATTTCTCGACGCCGTACCGCACCGACTACGTGGGACTTATGGTCAAGAAGCGTTCGGGCTTTACCTCGATTGAGGATCTGGACGGCAAGGTCATTGGCGTGAGCCAGGGTGCTACCACGCAGGGCCTGATTGAGCAGATGATCAAGGACAACGGCTTTAGCTGCAAGCCCGAGTTTAGGGCCTTTAGCGGTTACCCCATCATCAAGAGTTCGCTCGACGCCGGTAATATCGACGTCTTTGCCATGGACCGCTCCACGCTGGCCGGCTATATGAACGAGACCGTTGAGTTGCTGCAGCCCGAGGTCAAGTTTGGTGAGCAGGGCTACGGCGTGGCGACCAAGAAGGGCTGCGACCTTTCGGCCGTGGTCGATCAGGTGATTTGCGATCGCCTGGCCGACGGCTGGCTCGACCAAGAGGTCAAGACCTGGGGTCTTGTATAGGCGCATCGTCCAAGGAAGGAATCAAATGCTCGAAGGATTATTTGACGCCGACCGTTGGTCGACGACATTTCAAAACATGGGGCCCTTCTGGGAGGGCTTTGGCGTGACGCTGCAGGTGGTCGTTGCCGGTCTGCTGCTGTCGCTGGTGCTGGGCACGCTGCTGGGTGTGTTCTCTACAACCCGTTCGCGTGCGCTGCGTGCGATCAGCCGCGTGTACGTGGAGTTTTACCAGAACACCCCGTTGCCCGTGCAGGTGCTCTTTATGTACATGGCCGGTCCGCAGTTTTTGCAGGCCATAACCGGTGCCGACCAGCCGGTGCGCATTGCGCCGTTCGTGCTGGGCTTCTTGGGCGTGGGTCTGTATCACGCGGCCTACATCTCGGAGGTCATCCGCACTGGTATTGAGGCGGTTCCGCGCGGTCAGATGGAGGCGGCCCAGAGTCAGGGCTTCACCCGTGCGCAGGCATATTGGTACATCGTGCTGCCCCAGACATTCAAGATCATTCTACCGCCGCTGTGTAACCAGGCGCTCAACCTGGTCAAGAATACGTCGGTGCTGGCGCTTGTGGCCGGCGGCGACCTTATGTACCGTTCCGACAACTTTGTGAGTCTGTACGGTTACCTGCAGGGATACATCGTCTGCTGCCTTATGTACTTCATCATCTGCTTTCCGCTCGCCATGCTGGTGCAGTGGCTCGAGCGCCGCTCCAAGGAGCATCCGCGCGGCGTGAGCTTGGCCGAGCTGGGGCTCGACAACGTAGAGGAGGCCTAGCGCATGGAAATCTTCAACGCGACCAACCTGCTCTACATCTGGGGCGGCTTTGTTAAGACCATCGAGATCTCGGCGCTGTCGATCTTTTTCTCGCTCATCTTTGGCACGGTGCTGGCGCTCGTTAAGAGCTATGCGCCCCGCCCGTTCCGTATTTTGGTGAGCGCCTATATCGAACTGTTCCGTTGCACGCCGAACCTGCTGTGGATCCTGTTTATCTACTTTACGGTGCAGGGTTTGGACATTGTGATTTCGACCATCGCCTTTACGCTGTTTACCAGCGCTGTTATGGCCGAGATTGTGCGCGGCGGCCTCAACTCGATTCCGCGTGGCCAGTTTGAGGCGGCGCAGAGCCAGGGCTTCGGCTTCTTTGCCACCATGCGCTACATCATTTTGCCACAGACGTTTAAGACGATCATTCCGGCGCTGTTTAGCCAGTGCACGACCGTCATTAAGGACAGCTCGTATCTTTCGGGCATTAACGTGGCCGAGCTCATGTACACGGCAAACGTGGTGATGGCCCACGCGATCGACCTGTCGCAGGTGCTTATGCTCTACGGCCTGGTGTTTGCGATGTACTTTGTGCTCAACTTTGGTATCTCGCTGCTGGTTCGCGCATATCAGAGGCGAATGGTGGCAGCGTAGAATGTGGCAAAGGGACAGCCCCTTTGTCACATAGAGAAAGGAATCGCGATGAGCGATCTGGAGAATAAGAAGAGTCCTGTGGTCATTACCATCGCGCGCGACTTTGGCGCCGAGGGCCACGAGATTGGTCGCATGCTTGCCGACGAGTTGGGGATTCCGCTGTACGATAACGAGCTGCTGGTGCGTGCGTCGCTGCGCGCGGGCGAGTCGCTCGACAAGATGGCTGCCTACGACGAGCGCCTGGCCGTGGAGAACATGGCGTTTCTGCCCGACCGCTACGATGCGCGTTCGTACTCGGACAAGTTGTTCCAAAAGATGAGCCAGGTGATTTTGGATCTGGGCGAGACTGAGAGCTGCATTATCGAAGGCCGTCTGTCCGATTACCTGCTGCGCAACAATCCCAATCACATTGCCGTGCTGGTGACCGCGCCCTTTGAGGATCGCGTCGAGATCGTGCGCAAGAAGCGCGGCCTCAACAAAAAGAAGGGCGCCAAGCTGGTCAAGCAGCAGCAGAAGGCGCGCGAGGCGTTCTATAAGCGCTACAGCGCCGGAAAGTGGAAGATGACGAGCGGCAAGGACATCGTCGTCAACCGCGCCAAGCTGGGCCGCGAGGGCTGTAAAGACGTCATCGCCGCAGCCTACCGCTACAAAGTGGCGCAGCTCGAAGGCTAGCCGACCAAAACCACCACAAGGGGGACAGGCACCTTTGTGGTGGTTTTGGTTTTATGCCGAGGGGAAGGTCTTGGCGGCAGTGCCTATCCTCGGCTTTTGCATAGTCTCGATCTGTAACACCAAGCCAGCGAAAATGGCTCTAACTGTTACAGATTTAGATGAACCGTTCGGCCGTCAGCCCAACGTCTTGATCTGTAACACCAGGCGGCATATTTGGTCTCTAACTGTTACAGATTGAGATGCAGCGTGGCCGGCCGCCACAATATCTCAATCTGTAACAACTGCAGGGCTCAACGGACTCCAGCTGTTACAGATTGAGACAAAACGACCGGGCAAGTCCCAAACCACCACAAAGGTGCCTGCCCCATCGTGGTGGTTTGGGCGGCCGGCATGGAAAAAGTCCCCGCCGGGCGTGTGCTCGACGGGGACTTTGCCGTTTGGCGGCTAGTGCTGTAGGTGATTACTCGCCCAGCAGGCTCTTGGTGATGGAAGCGGCGGCCTTCTTGCCGGCGCCCATCGCCAGAATGACCGTAGCGGCACCGGTGACGATGTCGCCGCCGGCCCAGATGCGGGGATCGGTGGTCTGGCCGGTCTCCTCGTCGGCGACGATGTAGCCCCACTTGTTGAGCTCCATCTTGCCGCCGATCTTCTTTGCGAAGGGGTTGGCGTTGGTGCCGATAGCCGAAATCGCGACGTCGCAGGGGATCTCCTCGATGGCGCCCTCGATGGGCACCGGGCGACGACGGCCGGACTCGTCGGGCTCGCCGAGTTCCATCTTCTGGACCTTGACGGCGCACACGGAGCCGTCCTCGCCAGCGACAAACTCGAGCGGGGAGACGAGCGGCAGAACCTCGACGCCCTCGGCCTTAGCATGGTGCAGCTCGGCGCGACGGCAGGGCATCTCGTCCTCGGTACGACGGTAGGCGATGATGGCGTGCTCGGCGCCCAGGCGCTTGGCGGTACGGACGGCGTCCATGGCCACGTTGCCGCCGCCAAAGACAACGACGTTCTTGCCGTGCTTGGTGGGGGTGTCGTACTCGGGGAACTTGTTGGCCTTCATCAGGTTCACGCGGGTGAGGTACTCGTTCGCGAAGAAGACGTTGGGCAGGTTCTCGCCGGGGACGTTGAGGAACTTGGGCAGGCCGGCGCCGGTCGCCACGTAGATGGCGTCGAAGCCCTGCTCGAACAGCTCCTCGGCCGTGGCCATGTTGCCCACGACGGAGTTGTACTCAAACTTGACGCCCATGTCCTCCAGGCCGTCAATCTCGCGCTTGACGACTGCCTTGGGCAGACGGAACTCGGGGATGCCGTAGACCAGCACGCCGCCGCCGGTGAAGAAGGCCTCGAAGACGGTAACGTCAAAGCCGTTACGGGCGAGCTCGCCGGCGCAGGTGATGCCGGACGGGCCGGAGCCGACGACGGCGACCTTCTTGCCGTTCTTGGGAGCCATCTTGGGCGTGGAGGCGAGCTCGGGGCGGTCACCTAGGAAGCGCTCGAGCTGGCCAATGGCCACGGGCTCGGACTTCTTACCACGGATGCACTTGCCCTCGCACTGGTTCTCCTGCGGGCAGACGCGGCCGCAGATGGCGGGAAGCATGGAGTCCTCGCGGATGGTATCGAGAGCGCCGCCGAAGTCCTTCGCGCGGATCTGCTCGATAAAGCGGGGGATGTTGATGTTGACGGGGCAGCCCTCAACACAGAACGGCTTCTTGCAGTTGAGGCAGCGCTCGGCCTCGGCCAGCGCCATCTCCTCGGTGAAGCCCTTGTCGACGGGGCGGAAGTCGCAGGCGCGCTCGGCAGCCGGCTCCTCGTTATCGGGGGTGCGGGGCGACTTCATATCGGCAACGAAACGACCGTTAACTAGTGGCATGCGCAGCTCTTTTCCTCATAAGCCTTGAGGGACTCGCCCTCTTCGGAACGGTAAGCGGCCTGGCGGGCACGAAGGTCATCCCAGTCGACCAGGGTGGCATCGAAGTCGGGGCCGTCGACGCAAGCGAACTTGGTCACGCCGCCCACCTCGACGCGGCAGCAGCCGCACATGCCGGTGCCGTCAACCATGATGGGGTTGAGGGACGCGGTAATGGGGGTGTCGTACTTCTGGGCGGTGAGGGTCGAGAACTTCATCATCGGAACGGGGCCGACGCAGAAGACCTGGCTCACGGCCTTGTCCTGCAGCAGGCGCTCCAGCGGAGCGGTGACAACGCCCTGCTCGCCGTAGGAGCCGTCATCGGTGGTGATATGGATGTGGTCCTCGTCGAGGAGCTCGCGGAACTGGTCCTCCATGAGCAGGAGGTCCTTGGTGCGGGCGCCCATGATGGCGTGCACCTCGTGGCCGGTCTCGACCAGGTGCTTGGCGACCGGGAAGGCAATTGCCAGGCCGACGCCGCCGCCAATGACGGCGCAGGGGCCCTCGGCCATCTCGGTGGGAACGCCCAGCGGGCCCACGACGTCGCGCAGTGACTCGCCGGCCTCATAGGTGGACAGCATCTCGGTGGTCTTGCCGATCACCATGAAGATGAACTCGACCCAGCCCTCGTCACCGTTCCAGCCAGCCAGGGTAAACGGGACGCGCTCGCCCGTCTCGTTGGCGCGAACCATGAGGAACTGTCCAGCGTGCGCATGCTTGGCGATTGCAGGCGCCTCGATGCGGAACTTGAACACCTTCTCCGAGAACTGCGTCTTCTCCAGGATCTTATACATAGAACCCCTCTCTTGTTAGGGCCGCCGAACCGTGCCTCCACGGAAATGGACGGTAGCCCGAGTAAAACCGTACGCGCACAGGCGTTGTGCAGACATACGGTGCAAATTATACCCTCATGGACATGCTGTTTACGTGTGTCTTCGGCGGTTGGGAAAAGGGTTTATCCACTTCGACCTACCAAATAGGGATAGGTTTATTTTGGTCGGTTTTATCAGGCAAAACGGCAAAGGGGGCCGGCCTCGGGTTGTGATGAGGCCGGCCCCCTTTGGGGTGTTATGCGTGTATGGCGGCGCGGGGTTTATTGCGATGCGGCCACCGGGGCGTTTCTGTAGATAGAACCTGCCAAAATAAACCTGTCCCTAAACGGTAGGTTTTAGTGCTTGCCGTTGGCGGAGGCGGCGCCGTTGACGTGGTCGCGGGCATAGATCACGCCGTGCACGATGGCCAGGCCGGCGGCGTCGGCGGCGCGGGCGCAGGTGTCCTGGAAGTCATCGGCTTCGCGGGCGCGCAGCTGCTTGAGTACATAGTCGGCGACGGCCAACTTGCCGGGAGGGTTGCCGATGCCGGTGCGGATACGGCTAAAGTCGCGGCTGCCCATCTTGTCGATGATGGAGCGCAGGCCGTTGTGACCGGCATGGCCTCCGCCCACCTTGACGCGCACGTCGCCGGCGGGAATATCGAGCTCATCGTGGATGACGAGCAGCTCCTCGGCCTTGATCTTGTACTCGCGGCAGAGCTTGGAGATGGGGCCACCCGAGGTATTCATATACGACTGCGGCTTGACCAGCACGATCTGGCGCTTGCCACCCTCTTCCTCGGGATCGTTGATGTTGATGAGTGCGACCTCGGCGCCGGCCTGGTTTTTCCAGTACGTGACACCGGCCTGACGGGCCAGCTCATCGATCGCCTTAAAGCCGGCGTTGTGGCGGGTCTCGGCATATTCCTCACCCGGATTGCCAAGTCCGGCAACCATGCGAATCTTAAGCGGCTGTGCAGCTGCCATAGGTTTCCTTTCGTTACATAAGTAGTTCGTTCAACGACAAAGGCTACCACGCCCGCCGAAGCCGAGACCTTGTTTCAGTGAAATCCCACCAGACAAAAGCACGGCCGCGGCAGAGCGAGCCGCCGGAACAGAAGAAACCCCCGCGCGACCTTTGCGAAGCAAGGGGGAGCGCGGGGGTTTCTTCTGTTCCGGCGGTGATGCGCCGGGTTGCAAGGACGATGCGATTACAGCGCGAAGTCGCCGCCGACGAGCGTGGAGACGGGCTCCTCGTGGTAAACGGCGGAGATGGCCTGAGCGAACTCCTCGGCGACCGAGATGGTCTTGATTTTGCCGCCGACCTCGACGGGGATGGCGTCGGTGACGACGCACTCGACGATGGGGGCGTCGTTCAGACGCTCGATGGCCGGACCGGAGAAGATGCCGTGGGTGGCGCAGACGTAGATGTCGCCAGCGCCCATAGCCTTGAGCTCCTTGACGTTGGCGCACAGGGTGCCAGCGGTGTCGATCATGTCATCGTTGATGATGCAGGTCTTGCCCTTGATGTCACCGATGATGCCCATGACCTCGGCGGCGTTGTGGCGCGGACGGCCCTTGTGGGCGATGGCCAGGTCGCAGCCGAGCATGTCGGACAGCTTCTTGGCGGCCTTGGCGCGACCCACGTCGGGGGAGACGACAACCAGGTTGTCGGTGTCGAAGTGCATGTCGTTGTAGTACTGGCCAAACAGCGGCAGTGCGGACAGGTGGTTAACCGGGATATCGAAGAAGCCCTGGATCTGGCCCTGGTGCAGGTCGAGGGTGATGATGCGGTTGACGCCGGCGCGCTCGAGCAGGTTGGCGACGAGGCGGGCGGTGATGGGCTCGCGCGGGCCGGCCTTGCGGTCCTGGCGGGCATAGCCGTAGTGGGTGATAACGGCGGTGATGGAGCGGGCGGATGCGCGCTTGGCAGCGTCGGTGGCGATGAGCAGCTCCATGAGCATGTCGTTGACGTTGCCGCCGGCCACGGACTGAATCAGGAAGACGTCGGCGCCGCGGACGGTCTCGTCGTAGCGGGCGTAAATCTCACCATTGGCGAACTGCTTTAGCGTAAGGCCCGAAAGCTCGACCCCAAGGTACTCAGCAATCTTCTGAGCGAGGGGACGGTTGGAGGAACCGGAATACACGCGGATGGACTTGCGCATATTCTCCGACTTCTCGGGATCATTAATCGGCATTACCCTTCTCCTTTATACATCGAATGCCATATAGATGCCTTGTTGCATTGTAACCGCGCGGCGGGGTTTATCGGGTCCTGATAACGTCTTTACCGCCAACGGACACGAACCGACCACTCATCCGGTTGCGCAGGTCACGATAGAAAAAGGAGCCGCCCCCATGGGAACAGCTCCTTAGATGCTTGGTAAAACGTTATACCTCGTCGTCCTCGTGCAGGCGGCGGCGGTAATCGGCGGCCCAGCCCTCAATATTTACCTGACGGGCGCGGCCCAGACCGAGCGCGTCTGCCGGGACCGGCTCGGTGATGACGGAGCCGGCGGCAACGAGTGCGCCGTCGCCGATCTGAGCGGGTGCGACCATCATGGTGTCGGAACCGATGAAGGCATCCTTGCCGATGACGGTCTTGTGCTTGTGCACGCCATCGTAGTTGCAGGTGATGGAGCCCGCGCCCACGTTGACGCCGGAGCCCATGGTGGTGTCGCCGATGTAGGACAGGTGCGGCACCTTGGAGCCTTCGCCGATCGTGGACTTCTTGATCTCCACGTGCGCGCCGGCCTTGGATCCGTCGAGCATGTGGGTGCCCGGGCGCAGGTAGGCGCGCGGGCCGCAGTCGACGCCGTTCTCGATGACGGCCTCGATGGCGATGGTCTCATCGATGGTGCAGCCGCTGCCGACGGTGGTGTCGGTGAGGCGGCTGTTGGGACCGAGCTGGCACTCCTCGCCCACGGTGACGTGGCCGATCAGGTGCGTCTGCGGCCACACGACGGTATCGCGGCCGATAACGGCATCGGGGCCGATCCAGGCCTGCGTGGGGTCGATGAAGGTAACGCCCTCGGCCATCCAGTGCTCGTTGATGCGGTCGCGCGCGATGGCGGTGAGCTGTGCGAGCTGGATGCGGCTGTTGACGCCCAGGCCGTCGCGGTGGTCGTCGCAGTGGAAGATGGAGACAGCCTGGCCGTGGCCCTTGAGGATCTCGAGCATGTCGGGCAGATAGTACTCGGACTGCGCGTTGTCGTTGTCGATCTCGTTAATGTGGGCGGCGAGCTGCGCGCCGTCAAAGGCGTAGCAGCCGGCGTTGCACTCCAGCAGCGTGGCGGCCTGCTCGGGCGTGCAGTCCTTCTGCTCGATGATGCGCTCGATCTGACCATCGGCGCCCAGCTTGATGCGGCCGTAGCCGAAAGGATCGGGCGGGGTCATGGTCATGACGGTGCAGGCGAGCTCGCCGGTGGCGACGGTTTGCGCGAACTTGGCGACGGTGTCGGCGGTGATGAGCGGCAGGTCGCCGTTGAGCACCACGACGGGGCCTTGCGTGATGCCACAGGCCTCGAGTGCGACCTTCACGGCGTGACCGGTGCCCAGACGCTCGGTCTGCTCGACGCACTCGACCTTGGTGGCGCTGTTGGCGTAGGCGCCGTCGATGAGGGCGCGCATCTCGTCGGCGTGGCTGCCGATGACAACCACGACGCGGCTGCAGCCGGCCTTGATGGTAGCGTCGACGATCCACTGGACCATGGGCTTACCCAGGATCTTGTGCGAAACCTTGCAGTGGTTCGACTTCATGCGGGTGCCCTCGCCGGCAGCGAGGATAATTGCGGTTGCGTCCATGTGATCTCCTGTTACGTTATAGAGACGTGTGTTTGGAAACGATACACGGCGCAATATGATACCGCAGGCATATGACGAGCGCGTAACGATTGGTTTGCGGCGGTTGAGGCTTGCGCCGCCGGCGTGGCGTTTGCACTGCTTGCGTGCGGCGTTGGCGGTGCTGCGGAGCTGTTGTTTGAGCGAGGGGACGGGGGTGCCCGTGGACAACATACGAGAGGAGTTTGGCGGCGAGCCCGTCGCGGCATTCTCGATGTCGCATCCGGCTGTGCCGGCACTCTATATAGTGCTGACGCTGGGGCTCACTATGTTCTCGATGCAGCCGGTACCGATTGCGCTGTCACTTGCGGGCGGGCTGGCGTATGGATTTGCGACGCGTGGGGCTGCCCGCACGCTGGGCGCGCTCCGCTGGCAGCTGCCGGTGATTTTGATCGTCGCGGTGCTCAATCCGCTGTTTAGCGCCTCGGGCTCGACGGAGCTGTTCCGTATTGGCATGCGCGCGGTGTATCTGGAGAGCATGGTATACGGCCTGTGCATGGGCGGGCTGTTTGTGGCGAGCGTGCTGTGGTTTGAGGCGGCGGCGTCGATGCTCGAATACGACAAGGTGCTCGCGCTGCTGGGCAATGCCGCACCGGTGATTGCGCTCATGATCTCGATGTGCATGAGGCTTATCCCGCAGTTTTTGCGCCGCGGTCGTACGGTGTTGGCGGTGCAGGATGCGATTGATGTGCCGGGCCGCGCATCGGCCGACCCCGTGCGCTCGCGCTTGCGGGCGTCGAGCGTGTTGATGGGCTGGGGCATGGAAGATTCGCTGGAGCGTGCGGACGCGATGCGCTCGCGCGGGTGGGGTGCCGCGACGCGTCGTACGACGTATGCGCGGTATCGACTGGGGTGCAGCGACGTTGCCGCGCTGGTCGGGCTCGCGCTGCTTGGTGCTGCCGCGGTGGCGGTGGCGTGGACCGCGACGACGCAGTATTCGTTTTACCCGCAGCTTTCGGTGCCGGCGCCGTGGCCTGGCTATATTGTGTACGCGGCTTGGATGGTGTTGCCCTGTGTGCTGCACGCGATTGACGAGAAGAGGTTTGGCTGATGACCCGGTTGGATAACTGCTCGGTAACGGGCGGGGCGTGCGGCTCCGATGTGCCTGCGATTGAGGTGCGGGGCCTGAGCTTTACCTACCCCGGGGCTGAGGCGCCGGTACTCGACGAGCTCGACTGGTCTGTTCCCCAAGGTGCGTTTGCACTGCTGGTTGGTGGTACTGGGTCGGGCAAATCGACGCTACTCTCGCTGCTCAAGCCCGAGATCGCTCCGGCGGGCGAGCGCACTGGTGATGCGCGCGTGCTGGGCGAGAACGTTGCCGACATGGACGTGCGGGCATCGGCGGAGCGCGTGGGCTATGTGTTCCAGGATCCCGAGAACCAGATCGTGTGCGAAACCGTGTGGCACGAGATGGCGTTTGGCCTGGAAAATCTGGGTATGTCGCGCGACGAGATGCGCCGTCGCGTAGCCGAGACCAGCTATTTCTTTGGGCTGGAGGATTGGCTCCACCGCGATACCGATACACTTTCGGGCGGACGCAAGCAGCTGCTGTCGTTGGCGGCCGTGCTGGCCTTGCGCCCGCGCGTGCTGCTGCTCGACGAGCCCACGTCCCAGCTCGATCCTGTTGCCGAGAAAAATTTTCTGCACGCGCTGTTTCGCGTGAACCGCGAGCTGGGTTGCACGGTTGTTGTGGCAACGCACCAGCCGCGCCCGATGCTCGAATATGCGACGTGTGCGTACCGGATTGAGGACGGTCGCGTGCGCGAGGTGGCCGACATTGCCTCCTTGGGGCATCGCGAAGAGCTGTTTTCTGGCGAGGTGCCAGGGTGGGGTGGCTCGCGGCGTGCAAAAAACGGAATTTTCAGCATCGCTGGTGGCCGGCAGGGCTCTTTAGACCCGCACGCGGACGTTGCGGGTGCGAAAAAGGGACCGAAAACGGACAAATCGGCTAAATATGAGGCGCAAATCCTGCCGCAGGACGACTCGGGGGCGTCATCGCGCGCCGGTGGATGCAGAATATTCCCAAAAATGTACGCTGGCTCGGCCACCACCTTGACAGGAAGCTGGTTTCGCTACGATCGGGCGTCCGGCTGGGTGCTGCGCGGACTCGATGTGGCGTTTTCGACTGGCGCGGTGCATGCGATTGTGGGCGGAAACGGCTGCGGCAAATCGACGATGCTCTCGATTCTGGCCCGAACGGCTAAGCTGCAGCGTGGGCGCATGGTGCGCGGGGCGGCTTCGGCGGCGCTGCTGCCGCAGAACCCCAAGGCCCTGCTGGTCGCCGAGACAGTGCACGACGAGCTGATGGAATGGGCTTCGACCTGCGGATACGACGAGGACGCGGCCCAGGAGCGCGCGGCGCAGCTGGGATTGGACGGCCTGGATGCGCGCCATCCGTACGATCTTTCGGGCGGTCAGCGTCAGCTGCTCGCGTTGGCAAAGCTGCTGTTGATTGGTCCGGAGCTGTTGCTGCTCGACGAGCCCACGAAGGGGCTGGACCTGACGAGCCGCCGCATTATCGCCCGCGCCCTGTGCGAGCATGCGCAAGCCGGCGGCACCGTCATCATGGCCACGCACGACCTGGGCTTCGCCGAGCAGGCTGCCGACGACGTTGCCATGATGTTCGACGGCGAAATTGCCTGCATGGAGCCGCCGGCAGACTTCTTTGCCGACAACGTGTTTTATAGGGCGTGATGGAATGGTGGATTATCGCGTCTCGCGCCTACTTGCAAAACTGGAGATTCCGCTGTTGTTGGCGGTGCCGGCGGTAATGGCCGCAGCATTGCTGACGGGCATTGAGCAGACAGCGCTTGCCATGCTGGTTGTGGTGGCGCTGGTGCTCGCGCTGTTCTTTGCGGGCTACGAGGCGTCGCGACCGGGCCTGCGCCAGATTATGCCAACGCTGGTTCTGGCGGCGTTGGCCGCGGCGGGGCGCATCTTGTTTGGCCCCATTCCCGACTTTAAACCCGTGAGCGCCATCGCCATTATCGCCGGTGCGACACTCGGCCGTCGTAATGGCTTTATGGTCGGTGCGCTGGCAGCGCTGACCAGCAATTTCTTTTTTGGGCAGGGTATGTGGACGCCGTGGCAGATGTATGCCTGGGGTCTGGTTGGCTATGTTGGCGGCGCGCTGGCGCATGCGGGTGCGTTCGACCGTGCCGACGGCACCGTGCGCATGCCGGCGTTGATGGCGTACGGCTTTGCTTCGGGTCTGCTGTACGGCGTGGTGATCAACGCGTATGACATCATCGGTTTTGTTCAACCGCTCACGTGGGCGGGCACCGTGGCGCGTCTTGCCACCGCCGTACCGTTCGATATCACGCACGGACTCGCGACCTGCGTGTTTTTGGCCGCCCTGTACAAGCCCTGGTGTCGCCGTATCAACCGAGTCGTCGTGAAGTACGGGCTGTAGGGCTGGTTGCGCCGGGGCGGGAATCAATACTGTCGAAGTACCATTTCAAAACTATGCCGGTTTACGGGGCTAGATTGGCACAGGCAGACCATACCGGCTTTTTTCGAAATGGAGCAAGCCGTTTACCTGCGGTTTTATTATTTCGGAATTGCGTATGGTTGGGGGTTTGCGATTTAGCCCCGTAAACCGGCATAGTTTTGAGATGGCCGGTTGATAGACGGGCATCGTGGCCATCAAGAGCCAAATTGATCCGTTTTCTTCCGTCTCCAGACATCCCCGGGGAATCAGCTGAACCCGCCCGCCACGGAATCGGCCTATCTACTACGTTTGGCCCGACACCCCCAAACACAACCGCGTTTTATGAAAAACCGCAGGCTTTCTACCTGCGGTTTTCTTTTTGCGTTGTTCGCTGTGGTTGAGGGTAGTGGCTTAAACGTAGTAGATGGGCCAGTTTCGTGGCAAGCGGGCCGCGTGGATGCCCTCGCGAGGTGAAAATGATCCCTTTTCCTCCGTCCCCAGGGGATTAGTTGGGGCTAGAGCTCTAGGGTGAGGGTGACGGGGCAGTGGTCACTGCCGAAGATGTCGCCGCGGATGCCGGTGTCGCGTACGTTGCCGGCGATTGCGTTGCTTACCAGGAAGTAGTCGATGCGCCAGCCTGCGTTGTTCTTGCGGGCATTAAAGCGGTAGCTCCACCAGCTGTAGACGCCCTCGACGTCCGGATTGGCCGCGCGCCAGGTGTCGGTAAAACCGGCGTCGAGGAGCTCGGTAAACTTACCGCGCTCCTCGTCCGAAAAGCCCGCGTTGCCGCGGTTGGACTTGGGGTTCTTAAGGTCGATCTCCTCGTGCGCCACGTTAAAGTCGCCGCAGGTCACGACGGGTTTGCCGGTCTCGCGCTCGAGCGCGTTCAAAAAGCCGCGGTAAGCATCGTCCCAGGCCATGCGCACGTCGATGCGGGCGAGTTCGTTTTGCGCGTTGGGAGTGTAGACATCCACAAACCAGAACTTGTCGAACTCCAGCGCGCAGACGCGGCCCTCGGTTGCGGCTTGGGCGACGAGTACGGCCGCCTCGCCCTCGCCGGCGTGGGGTAACAGCGCGTCGCCATGCAGCACGCACAGCGGTTCCTGGCGGCTAAAGACCGCAGTGCCCGAATAGCCTTTACGCTCGGCGTAGCTCCAAGTTTGGTGATAGCCGGCCAGGTCAATATCGACCTGGCCTTCTTGCAACTTGGTCTCTTGCAGCGCCAGGATATCGACGTCGAGTTCTTGCGCGATCTGGATAAAGCTCGGGTCCTTTTTGAGCACGGCGCGCAGGCCGTTGACGTTCCACGAGGCGAAAGTGTAAGTCTGAGGCATGGTGTCCTTTCGACGGGGTTGGCAGGCTTAAGATTAGCGCAACAGGGGCGGGGTGGGCTCCGCGCATGCTGACTTAAAGGTCGCATGCTGGGACATCGCCCGACGCCGCCCGATCAACAAGGACGGAGGACTCATATGACGCAGGCAATATCGGACCCCAGGCAGGCGTCCGCCGCGCTGGCGGAGCTGTTCGGTACCCACAAGCGCGTGGTCTTCTTTGGCGGCGCTGGTGTTTCCACGGCAAGTGGTATCCCCGATTTCCGCAGCGTGGACGGCCTGTATCACCAGCAGTTTGCCTATCCGCCCGAGACCATGCTCTCGCATAGCTTTTATGAGGCGCATCCGGCCGAGTTCTTCGACTTTTACCGCACCAAGATGATCGCGCTTAACGCTAAGCCCAACCGCTGTCACACCAAGCTGGCCGAGCTGGAGCGCGCCGGCAAGCTTGATGCCGTGGTGACGCAAAACATCGACGGTTTGCATCAGATGGCGGGCTCGCAGCGCGTGTTCGAGCTGCACGGATCGGTCCATCGCAACATTTGCCAGTCGTGCGGCGCGGTCTATAGCGCCGAGTGGATTTGCTCGCGCGAGCACGAGGACGCCGCGGGCGTGCCCGTGTGCCCTGCGTGCGGTGGTCGCATCAAGCCCGATGTGGTGCTCTACGAAGAGCCGCTCGACGAGCATGTGTTGACCGGTGCCGTTGCCGCCATTGCCGCGGCCGATGCCCTCATTGTGGGTGGGACCTCGCTCGTGGTGTATCCGGCGGCAGGCCTTACGCGTTACTTTACTGGCGATACGCTGGCCATTTGCAATTTGGCGCCTACCGATCAGGATGCAAATGCCGACCTGCTGATTTCTTGCGACATCGCGGCCGCGTTTGCGTTCTAGCCCGTGTGCGCGGATACAATAGAAAGACTGATTGCAAAGCGACCCCGCCGCCAGCTCCCCAAGCTCGGCGGCGTGGGCATTTTAGGAGGATGTTCATGGCGAACGACAGCAAGACATGGCGGTGCGGAAAGTATGAGCTTAGCTTTGACCGTCCGCGCATCATGGGCGTCCTCAACGTGACGCCCGATTCGTTTAGCGACGGCGGGGAGCACTTCGACCCGGATGCCGCCATCGAGTATGGCCTGGCGATGCTCGACGCCGGCGCCGACATCATCGACGTAGGCGGCGAGTCCACGCGCCCTGGCTTTACCCCGGTCAACCCCGACGAGGAGGCTCGCCGCGTGCTGCCCGTGGTGCGCGCGCTGGCCAAAGAGGGCGCCATCGTCTCGATCGACACGCGCCACGTGGCGGTTGCCAAGGCGGCCGTGCGTTGCGGCGCCTCGATCGTCAACGACGTGACGGGCTTCACCGACCCCAAGATGGTCGAGTTTGTTAAGACGAGCACCTGCGGCGTCATTGTGATGCATGCCGGCGAGGTCGCCGCGCCCGCACGCACGCACGCGACGGTGCAGCTCGATACCTCGGCCGCGGCGTTTGTTGCCGAGAAGGCGCGCGAGGCGGCTGCTGAGGCCGCGCGCGAGGCCGAGAAGCCGGCTCGCCGCCGTCGCGGCAAGTTGCTGGGTGAGCCTAAGCCGGAGGCCAAGCTTCCGGGTGGCGTGGTGCAGCCCTCGTTGCCGTTTGGCGAACCTGAGCCCGCGACCGAGCCTGCAAGCGAGCAGGAGACGCCGGCCGCCGAGCAGGCTGCTGCCGCCGAGACCGTCGCGCCCGCGCCCGAGGCCACCGAGGCCGCATCGGAGTCCAATGACCGCCTGGCCGCCATGATGCGCCGCAGCGCCCGCCGCGAGGAAGCCTACGTGCCCACCTCGCAGCTCCGCCGCTTCACCCTGCCCGATTCGGCACCCATCATGCGCCGCGTCATGGGCTTTCTGTCCGACCAGGCCCGCGCGCTCATCCACGCCGGCGTGTCGCGCGACCGCATCTGCATCGATCCTGGCCCGGGCTTTGGTAAGTCGGCTAACGAGGACATCGTCATCCAGCGCGAGACTGCCAAGATGGCGTCACTGGGCTATCCGCTCATGTGCGCCGTATCGCGCAAGCGCTTTGTGGGCGCCGTCTCGGGCGTGACCGAGGCCGCCGAGCGCGATGCCGCTACGTTTGGCGTGTGCCTGGGCGCCATCCAGGCCGGCGCCAACATCGTGCGCGTGCACGACGCCGCGGGCTTTGCGCAGTTCCTGAACGGCTACTGGACGGTTGCCAAGCCGCAGCCGCGCCGCGCGTTTGTGGCCGTGGGATCCAACTTGGGGCATCGCTGCGACAACATCCGCGCCGCACGCGACATGATCGCCGAGATTCCACTTACCTGCGTGTCCAACTCCTCCAAGATCTACGAGAGCGAGCCGGCCTACGAGACGCGCCAGGACGCGTTTGCCAACGCCGTCATCGAGATTAAGACCGAGTTGGCGCCGCTGGTGCTGCTCGACGAGCTCATGAAGATCGAGGCCGAGCTGGGCCGCGACCGCTCCAAAAAGGCCAAGGCCAACGGTCCGCGCACCATCGACCTGGACCTGCTGTGGATGGACGGCGAGACCCACGGCGGCAAAAAGCTGCGCCTGCCGCATCCACTGATCGGCGAGCGCGACTTTGTGCTGGTGCCGCTCGAGGACCTGATGCACGACCCGGCGCGGTTCTTCCGCTACAACGGCGTCGAGGTCAAGGAGCCCGAGGACCGCGTGGGCCATATCGTGGGTGAATTGGGGCGTATGTAGATGATCGAGATGAACGCTGTAGTCGCTGGCACTGAGCTCGACGCGGCGCGTGACGCGGGTCGCGAGGGCGTGTCCGCGGGCTGGTGCGCGTGGAGTGCGGGCGATGCTTCGCTGACGTTTTCGCTGGTTGTGCGTCCGGATGTGAATATGCACGCCTTCCACGGCCTACCGTTTGTGGCCGCGATGGGCATGATGGACGCGCTTGTGGGCACGGCATCGACGCCGGGGTTGGGCCTTGCCGGTAAGGTGGGTATCCAGTGGCCGAGCGATATCGTGTGCGGTGCGCCTGCGTTTGAGACGTCGTTCGCGCGCGTCGCCGTCAACGGCGGTGCCGGTGCCGCGGGCATGTTCGGTGCCGTGACGGTGGATATTGAGCGTTCGGCGTTGAGCGAGCTCGGTGTAGATGTGGCTGACGAAGCGCTGATCGAGGCATTGGCCGCCGCTGTGCTGACCCGCGTTGACGCCTGGGCGGTTGCCGCCAACACGCCGCAGGGCGCTGCCGGCCCGCTGGCTCCGGTGCTGGGTGAGTACTTCGATATGGTGCCACTGCTGGGTCGTCAGGTCGCGGCGGTGTCGCCCAACGGTTTGCCGCTTGCGGTCGGTGTGTTTGCGGGCCTGGACATCTGGGGTCGCGCGACCATCAAGACCGATGCCGGCGAGCAGGAGTTTCCGCCCGAGGCCGTACGGATTCGCGGACTGTAACGCGAGGCGCCCGCGCTCAAAGATAGCGATGACAACAAGACCCTCCTCGGCTGTGCCGGGGAGGGTCTTGTTGTCTGGGGAATGGGCTGTCAGCACCCTATTCCTCAAAACTGAATAATTTTCGTTTTTGAGGAATAGCGATAGAAGACCGCAGGGAGGCACCAATGAAACTCATCAATAGAACGTCATATATGGACACGTTGACGAGCCTTTTTGGCGTACCGGACATCAAGGTCATAACGGGCATTCGCCGTAGCGGTAAGTCAAAATTGCTCGAGGCCCTCCGCGATTACGTGGAGGCAAATCTGTCCAATTCGAATGTCATCCATATCAATTACAACCTCGACGAGTTCGAGGGCCTGCTCGAATATCATGCCCTGCTCGCCTATGTGAAAGAGCATCGAGTGTCCGACAAGCAAAACTTCCTGCTTATCCACGAGGTTCAGATGTGCGACGGCTTTGAACGCGCGATCAACAGCCTCCATGCATCCGAGCAGTACGACATCTTCATCACCGGATCGAACGCCTTTTTGCTGTCGAGCGATCTGTCGACGCTCTTTACGGGGCGCACGTTCGAGATCGAGGTTTTCCCATTCTCGTTTGAGGAGTATCGCCTCTATAGTGACGAGGGCGAGGTCGATCGCGACTTCGATGGGTACGCGAGAATCGGCGGTATGTCCGGCTCTTACCCTTATCCACTGCAGGAGCAGCGCTACCAATATCTCTCCAATGTCTTCAAAACGCTCATCGTGAGGGATATCGTGCAGCGGCATAACGTGAGAAACGAATCGGCACTGCTGCGCATTGCCGATTACATGATGGACAACGTCTCCAACATAACGTCGGCACGCAACATTACAGATGTTTTGAATGCGGATGGGCTAAAGATTACGAACAAGACGGTCGGCACGTACATGGGGTACCTGTGCGATGCGTTTGCCTTCTATAAAGTTCGTCGGTACGACATTCGCGGCAAAAAATACCTTAAGAGCGGCGAGAAGTATTACCTGGCAGACCACGCGTTCAAATACGCACTGCTTGGTACACGTGATATGGATTGGGGACGCGTATACGAGAACATGGTGGCCATCGAGCTGCTGCGCCGCGGATACGAGGTATACGTCGGTGTGCTCTATAAAAAGGAAATAGACTTTGTAGCAATCAAGCGAAGCGAGAAGCTCTACATTCAGGTGAGCGACGACATCAGCTCGGATAAGACGTTTGAACGCGAGATTTCGCCACTGCTGAGCATTGGCGATGCGTATCCCAAGATGATTCTTGCCCGCACGCATCACGAGGCCACGGATCGCGATGGGGTGCAGATCGTGGACCTGGCGAGGTGGTTGTGCGGCGAGGCTTAGCAAAAAATCCTATTCCTCAAAACTGAAAAATTATCGATTTTGAGGAATAGGATTGGCGGCTGGTTGCTGCGACCTGGCGTTTACTCTATCCCAGCTCCTGCATGCGGCGGTAGATTTCGCAGATGCCCTTGATGGTGAGTTGCCCGTCGACCACGTCGAAGGCATCGGTCGAATCGGCGACGATGCCGGCGAGACCGCCTGTGGCGATAACGGTGGCATCGTCGCGGCCCAGCTCGCGCTTCATACGCGCGACCAGGCCCTCGGCCATGGCGGCGGCGCCCATCACGGCGCCGACCTTGATGCACTCTTCGGTGTCGCGACCGATGGCATGCTCGGGCGCCTCGAGCGGAACGCTGGCGAGCTTGGCGGCTCGGGTGGCGAGCGCGTCCATGGAGATGCGGATGCCCGGCGCGATCGCCCCACCAATGTAATAACCGTCCTCATCGATGACGTCGATATTGGTCGCGGTGCCAAAGTCCACCACGATTGCCGGCGCGCCGTAGAAAGTCTCAGCTGCGACGGCGTTGGCGACGCGGTCGGCACCTACGGCCTGGGGGCGCGCCGCGCGCAGCTTGGTCACGGCGGCCGTCTGCGGCCCAATGACGATGGCGTCCGCCGCAATGCGGTCGGCCACGGCATGCCACTCACGTGAGAGCTGCGGAACCACGCCGGCAAAGGCGATCGCATCGACCGCATCGAGCGAAAGGTCGTACATCTTAAAGAAGCCCATCAGGCGCACGTGGATCTCGTCGGCGGTATAGGAGCGGTCGGTGGGCATGCGCCACGACTGCACCAGCTCGTCTCCGTCAAACAGGCCCATGGCCGTCTGCGTGTTTCCCATATCGATAGCGAGCAGCATGTCTACTCCCGGTGTCGGCATAAAAGGACGCGCACCATTGTATACGTGCCGTCGACGGCGCTCGGCTGCGATTCGTTTACGGTGATAGGGGCTGAGGGGTTTAAATATGAAGGAATTATGCTCTACGAGATTTTCCTTGCCGTTTACCGAACTCCCACGTAATATTCTTTCTTGCGCACATGAGGCGCCCAGACATTGCGGGGTGGAGCAGTCTGGTAGCTCGCCGGGCTCATAACCCGGAGGTCGTAGGTTCAAATCCTGCCCCCGCGACCAAGAACTTGCAGCTCGTCGGCCTAGCCTGCGAGCTTTTTTGTTATTCCGGGACCGTGTTTTTCGGTCCAATTCTTGGTCTCTCAAACAAAATCTCGATCTGTAACATCTAGACCCGATTTGGACGGCTAGGTGTTACAGATCGAGATATACCGGTGGGTTGGATCCCGTTTGTCTCAATCTGTAACATCTGGGGCCCATTTTGCCGAGTAACCGTTACAGATCGAGATCTTTCGGCAGGCTAGATTGGTTTGTCTCGATCTGTAACAGGCAGGGGCCAACAGTGGGTCTAGATGTTACAGATTTAGATTGTTGAGGATGGGTTGAGAGGAATGTCTCGATCTGTAACATCTAGGGTCGTTTTTGGCCTGTAGGTGTTACAGATCGAGATTTTCCGACGGAACGCTCTCGTTTATCTCGATCTGTAACAGTAAGACCCGGTTTTGCTGAGTAACTGTTACAGATCGAGACAAACCGACGGGCCGCCCCGCCCCATCCACCTGCCGCTACCTGCTATCCGCCGATTTCCGTTGTGCTGCTGCACTTCCATGTCATATCCTCTAAACAACTACGCGGCAACATCGCCGCCGCGCCTACAAGAGAGGAATGTCCATGACCGCACCCGCATCCAAACTGCTCCAGCCCATTACGGTTGGCCCCCTTGAGCTTAAAAACCGCATTATGTTCCCGCCGCTGACCACCGGCTACGAGGAGCGCGACGGTTCCATTGGCGAGCGCAGCCTGGCTTTTTACGAGCGCCTGGCCCGTGGCGGCGTGAGCTACATCGTCATCGGCGACGTTGCTCCTGTTATGACCGCAAGCCCCACGCCCAAGTTAGCGACCGACGCCCAGATCCCCACGTTTAAGGCGCTGGCCGACGCCGTTCACAAGCACGGCGCCAAGGTCGCGCTGCAGCTGTTCCACCCCGAGTACGACGTGCCCGGCGTCGGCCGCATGGTCATGGGTTCCATGGCCGCCGCCAAGGCTGCGCAGGAGGCCAAGGCCGCCGGCGACGAGGAGACCTTTGCCGCCAAGATGGCCGAGTCCAACGAGATCCGCAAGCAGGCCTACGCCAAGCTGCACCACGACATGCAGCACTTTGTGAACGAGGCGAGCGTAGAGCAGCTCACCCAGATCAAGGAGGCCATCGCTGCCTCGGCCGCCCGCGCGCAGCAGGCCGGCATCGACGCCATCGAGGTTCACGGCGACCGTCTGGTGGGTTCGCTGTGCTCGGCCATCCTCAACCAGCGCACCGACGAGTACGGTGGCTCGTTCGAGAACCGCGTTCGCTATGCGCTCGAGGTTGTCGCCGCCATTAAGGAAGCCGCGCCGCAGCTGATGGTGGAGTACAAGCTCCCCGTGATCATGGAGAACCCCGACGGCACGCCGCGCGGCAAGGGCGGCCTGCAGCCCGATGAGGCCTGCGAGTTTGCCAAGCTGCTCGAGGGCGCCGGCATCGACATGATCCAGGTTGCACAGGCCAACCATACCGGCAACATGGGCGACACCATTCCGCCCATGGGCGCCATGCCCTACAACTGGACGCTGCCCGTGGCCGAGCGCGTCAAGGCCCTGGTCTCCGTGCCGGTGGCCACTGTCGGCCGTGTTGTTTCGGTCGAGGCCGGCGAGAAGATTCTGGAAGACGGTTCGGCCGATATCATCGCGTACGGCCGCTCGCTCATGTGCGACCCCGACATTGCGCTGAAGGCCGCCACGGGTGAGCCCATTCGCGAGTGCCTCAATTGCAACAAGGGCTGCGTCGACGCGATTCAAAACCGCAAGTACATCTCGTGCGTGCTCAATGCCGAGAACGGCGACGAGGCGACCATCGCCATCAAGCCGGGCGAGGGCGACAAGAAGGTCGCCGTGGTGGGCGGCGGTATTGCCGGCTTGGAGGCCGCGCGCGTGGCGGCCAAGCGCGGCTACGACGTGACCGTCTATGAGGCGAGCGATCACTTGGGCGGCCAGATTGTGCTGGCAGCCGCGCCTCCGCGCAAGGACGAGATCATGCGCTCGGTCGAGTACTACGAGAAGATTCTGCCCGGCCTGGGCGTGAAGGTCGAGCTCAACCATGCCGCTACGGCCGAGGATCTCAACGCCGCCGACGCCGCGATTGTGGCCGTGGGCGCGCACGACGTGGTCATCCCCGTTCCGGGTGCCGACTCGGACAAGGTCGTCTCGAGCTGGGACGTGCTGGCCGGCAAGGTGGAGCTCAGCGGGCGCGTCGCCGTCATTGGCGGTGGCCTGGTGGGCACCGAGACTGCCGAGTACCTGCTGCAGCACGGCTGCGAGGTGGCGATCGTCGAGATGCTCGACAAGATTGCCGCGGGCGAGTCCGAGACCATTCTGCCGCTGATCATGAGCGACTTCGCCGCCCACAACGTGGAACAGCACGTTAAGACCCGCCTGACCGCCATTACCGACGAGGGCGTGGAGGCCGTGCACACCACCGAGGACGGCCCCGAGGAGCCGGTGAAGATCGCCTGCGATTACGTGGTGATGGCCGTGGGATCCAAGGCCAACGCGTTTGACCTGGATGGCGTGACGGTGCCCGTGACCTGCGTGGGCGACTGCTCGGGCGAGCGCACCGCCGACATTGCGAGCGCCATTCGCACGGCGTATCACGCGGCCAACGAGCTGTAGTTGAACATCGCGGCCAGGCGGGGCGGTAGCACGGATCCGCCTCGCCCGGCTGTGTCCCGTCGGGTGTCAACCGGTGCGGGGCCTGCAAGCGCAGCAGGCCCCGCCCTTTTTGTTTTGCTCCGGTGGATGGCAATGCGCGGTAATCATGAGGAGTAAGGACGTCTACTGCCTTGCCGATTACTCAAAATTATTGGGGGAGGGGTTAATAATCATATCAGCTATAGCAAAGGACATAAAGAGGTGTCAATTTTGTTGACAGGCGAATGACGATTGGCTGCGAGTCAGCTACCAGCGTAAATAATCGATAAAGAAATGTCGTAAATTGGTGCCAAATGCCCAGATAACGCCGCGTCTATTTTAATTAACTGCTTTGAGCAAACAGTAAAATGCTACTATCTAACTTGCACGTAAGAAAGCAGATTAACGGTTAAGGCTAAGAAGTGGCAGGTATGTCGGAAGCAACTAGGACTCGCACGCATGCGCCCGAGGTTAGGCAGCGCGCCGTCGAGATCCTCCAAGAGGGGGTCGGTCATCGCGCCCTCGCCGCGGAGCTTGGCATTCCCCAGGCCACGGCTCGTCAGTGGGCCCGCGCGTATGCCGTAGGCGGTGCCGACGCCGTTCTCAACGCCGGTTCGCATCATCACACCTATTCGTACGAAGTTAAGCTCGCCGTGGTCAAGGACCGCTTGGAAAACGGCTTAACGGTTCGCGAGGCCATGATCAAGCACAAGATTCCCAGCGAGTCTTCGGTCAAGGCTTGGTGCCGCCAGTATCGCGAGAGCGGTGAGTCCGCGCTGGTCGATAAGCCGCGCGGTCGCAAGCCGCGCGTTAAAAAGGCGGAATAGCGAACGGGATGGTGCGCCCACAGGGGCGCATTTTTCTTGCCGCGCCAACTTTTTGGACCGTCGTGAACCTACTGGAACATCCTCCAAAGTGGTTAATAAACCGCGCGCAGTGGCCCGCGTGCCCGTCGCCGCGATAGGGGGAGCGTCGCCTCTCTGCTCCAAAGCGGACAGACTCGTTACCCCGTACGCCTAAAACTCCCCAGTTGACCGAAAACCCGCCGCCGCTACTCCTCAACTGAGCTATAACGTTAAACAATTGCAGCGTTTTTGCATGGGGGAGTGATGGTATGACGCTACTGTATTTCCTTACCCTGTTTCCGCTGGTACCGGCGCTGGGCATGCTGCTCGCGCGCGGTGACCGCGCCCGCGATGCGGTGGGGCTCATAGGCTCTGGCATCATTATGGCGGTGACGGTTGTAGTCGCCGTCATGTTTTTTGGCACGGGCCCGCAGAGCTTCGAGGTTGCCCCCGGCACCTCGCATGTGCTCTCGATCATCAGCTCCGTCATCGACGTGATCCTGTGCGCCGTCATCCTGTACAACGCGCGTAAATATAAGAGCACACTCACCACGGTGCTCGGCGTGGTGCAGCTGGTGGGTTCGGTTGCCTTCGCTGCCATGACGCTGCCCGCGGCCGAGGTTGTCACCGCCACGCCGCTCTACCTGGATTACATGAGTGTGATCATGGTGCTTGCCGTCGGCATTGTCGGCAGCCTTATCTGCGTGTATGCCCTGGGCTACATGAAGGACTTTCAGGCCCATGACGAGCACGAGGCTGCGCTGCGCGGGCAGGCGGCGTCCGACCGACGCCCGCAGTTCTTGGCGCTTATGTTCCTGTTCCTCTCGGCCATGTTCGTCATCGTGACAAGCGACAACCTTGAGTGGCTGTTCTGTGGCTGGGAAATCACCACCGTGTGCTCGTTCCTCATGATTGGCTACACGCGCACGCCCGAGGCCATAAAAAACGCTTTCACCCAGATCATCCTCAACATGCTGGGCGGCATCGCGTTTTTGGCCGGACTCATATACCTGCACGTTAACGGCATGCCGCTGACCATCTCGGGCATGATCGAGCTTTCCGGCGCCGGAACCGCGCAATCCGCGCTGCTGGTCATGCCGGTCCTGTTGCTGTCGCTTGCCGCGCTCACCAAGGCCGCGCAGATGCCGTTCCACACTTGGCTGTTGGGTGCCATGGTTGCCCCCACGCCCACGAGCGCCCTGCTGCACTCGTCCACCATGGTCAAAGCCGGCGTGTTCCTGATGGTCAAGCTGAGCCCGCTCTATGCCATCTATCCCGTGACCGGCTTTATGGTCACGAGTGTGGGTGCCATCACGTTTTTGCTCGCTGCCCTCATGGCCATCTCGCAGAGCAACGCCAAACGCGTGCTCGCGTACTCCACCATCTCCAACTTGGGCCTTATCAGCGCCTGCCTGGGTGTCGGCGCGCCCGAGGCCGTGTGGGCCGCGATCTTCCTGATCCTGTTCCACACGGTGGCCAAGTCGCTGCTGTTCCTGTGCGTAGGCACGGCCGAGCATCATATCGGCAGCCGCAATATCGAGGACATGGACGGCATGTTCAGCCGCATGCCGCACCTGACGCGCCTGATGATGCTGGGCATTATGGGCATGTTCGTGGCCCCGTTTGGCATGCTCGTGTCCAAGTGGGGCGCCCTGGTGGCGTTTGCCCAGACCGGCAACGTGCTCATGATCATGGTGCTTGCCTTTGGCTCGGCCGCGACGTTCTTCTTCTGGGGCAAGTGGCTTGCCAAGCTTTCGGGCGTTGACCCCACGGCTCAAAACGTTGAGGTCAATGTCCATAAGACCGAATGGATGGCGCTCAACACCATCGCCGCGCTGCTGATTCTGTGCTGCGTGGCGTTTCCGGTTATCTCGAGCGGTCTGGTGTCGCCTTACTTGGCCATGGTGTTTGGTCGCGTGCCGTACGTTATTGGCAAGGATGCCATGTATCTGATGGTGGTTATCGTGGCTTTTATCGCCGTGGTGCTGCTGACTTCATTCCGCGTGAGCAATAAGCCGCACGTCAACGTGTACCTTTCGGGTGTGGGGACCGACAAATATCGCCATTTCCGTGGCTCGATGGGACACGAGGTGAAGGCCGAAAAGCGCAATTGGTACTCGGTGGACGCCCTTGGCGAGAAGCGTATTGGTCCCGCGGGTAGCGTCGTGTGCTGCAGCATTATCTTGTTTGCGCTGCTGTGTTGCGCGTGGATTGGGCCCGAGAGACTTGCCATGAGTGCGCCCTCGGTGCTGCGCGGTAAGTATTTTGAAGGTTCGGGTGTCGTGGGCATATTTATTGGTACCGTGGCGTTTGCCTTGATTGCGCCGCTTGTGGGCGGCCTGATCGACGGCCTTGACCGCAAGCTTTCGGCCCGCATGCAGGGCCGTGTGGGCCCGCGCCTGCTGCAACCGTTCTACGACGTTGCCAAGCTGCTGCGCAAGGCTCCTGCCAGCGTAAACACCATGGACGATACCTATATGGCATGCGCGCTCATCTTCACCGTCGTGGGCGGCGGCATCTTTGTGTCGGGTTCTAACACGCTGCTGTGCGCTTTTATGGTGACGCTCGCCGCGATCTTTGTGGTGTTGGCGTCCGCCTCGACGCAAAGCCCGTTTGCCCAGGTTGGCGCCGACCGCGAGCTGCTGCAGGTCATGAGTTACGAGCCCGCCGTTCTGCTGATGAGCGTGGGCCTGTACCTTGCCACCGACAGCTTCGATTCCATCGCCGTGACGGGGCAGTCGGCCCCCATCATCGCGTACAGCGCGCCCATCTTCCTCGCACTGCTCGCGGTGCTTACCATCAAGCTGCGCAAGTCGCCGTTCGATCTTTCGTACTCGCATCACGCGCATCAGGAGATTGTCCAGGGCGTCGCCACCGAGATGAGCGGCGGCACGCTGGCCAAGATGACCCTTATGCACTGGTGCGAGACCGTGCTGTTTTTGATGTGGGTGGGCATGTTCTTTGTCTGGGACAACCCCGTGAGCTGGGTGGTCGCCCTGGTCGTGATGGCTGCGACGTACTTTGTCGAGGTGCTGATCGACAACACCTTCGCCCGCAGCACCTGGCGCAGCTGCTTTAAGCTCGGCTGGGGCGTGGCGCTGGTGTTTGGCCTGCTCAACCTTATGCCCATCCTCGTCGACGTGTTTATTTAGGAGGTGGCATCCATGGATCATAAAATGTCGCGCTCGCCGTGGGTTATTCATTACGACGGCTCGAGCTGCAACGGATGCGATATCGAGGTGCTGGCCTCGCTCACGCCGCTGTTCGATGCGGAGCGCTTTGGCGTGGTCAACACCGGCAACCCCAAACATGCGGACATCTTTTTGGTGACGGGCTCGGTCAATGCCCAGAACCTGCCCGTCGTGCGCCAAATTTACAACCAGATGCTCGAGCCCAAGTGCGTGGTGGCGTGCGGCATCTGCGCGTGCTCGGGCGGCGTGTTCCGCGATGCCTACAACGTGATTGGCGGCGTGGACCGCGCGATTCCCGTGGACGTGTACGCGCCCGGGTGCGCCATTCGCCCCGAGACCGTGATCGATGCCATCGTGGAGGCGTGCGGCATCCTGGACCAGAAGGAGGCCGTGATGCGCGCCGGCGGCGATCCGCTCACCGTGGGCGGCGCCGCCACCTGGGACGGTGGCGTTGAGCTGGGCGAGGACGGGTTTGTGGCTGCGGGGGCCGGGGCTGATGGTGCCGGTGATGCGTCTGCTGGGAAGTCCGCCGCGCCCGCCGCTGCAAAGGAGGCCGAGTAATGCAAAAGGCTATCTATACCACCGTCGGGATCGACGAGCTCCTGTCGCATGTCCAGGCGCTTAAGGGCGTCGGTGCACGCTTTGTGCAAATGCACGCCGAGCGCAGCGTCGACGACGGCTCGTATCGCCTGGTCTATACGTTTATCAACGTTCATGTTGCTCAGGAGCATATTGCGCAGGACGGCAGCTATGCGATTGAGAACCTGGTGGTTGAGGGCATCGATCAGTACCAGGAGATTCCGTCCATCAGCTCGTATTATCCGGCGGTATTCCCGTTTGAAAATGAGGTCCACGACCTGTTTGGTCTTGCCATTACCGACATGCAGATCGACTTTAAGGGCTTTTTCTACCAGGTCTCGACTGCCGAGCCCATGAGCGTTATCACGCCCGAGGTGAAGGCTGCGCGTGAGAAGGCCATGAAGGTCCGCGCGGCTGCCGAGGCTAAGGCGCGCAAGGCCGCTGCCGAGAAGGCCACCGCGGCTGCGGCTGCTGCAGGGGAGGGCGTTGCGGGCGCCGGCGATGCCGCGGGCGCCGCTGCTCAGCCCGCTGCGGCTGCCGGCTCCGATACTCAGCATGATGAGGCTGCTGCGAAGGCCGCGCTCAAGGCCGCCGAGATGGAGGCAAAGCTCGCCGCCATGGATCCCGAGAAAGCGGCCAAGGTCCGCGCGGCGCTTGCCGCCAAGGCCGCCCGCGACAAGCAGAAAGAGGAGGCGTAAGGTCCATGGCACATCGCTCCGTTATTCCGTTTGGCCCGCAGCACCCGGTGCTGCCCGAGCCGCTTCATCTAGACCTGGTGATCGAGGACGATCGCGTCATCGAGGCAATTCCGCAGATCGGCTTTGTGCACCGCGGGCTCGAGAAGCTCACCGAAAAGCGCGACATGCATCAGTTTGGCTACATCGCCGAGCGCATCTGCGGCATTTGCGCCGTGGGTCACAGCTGCGGCTATGCCAGCGCCTGCGAGCGCATGCTCGACATCGAGGTGCCCGGCCGCGTGCAGTATATTCGCACCATTCTGCACGAGCTTTCGCGCATTCACTCGCATTTGCTGTGGCTGGGCCTGCTTGCCGACGCCTTTGGCTTTGAGGCGCTGTTCTATCGTTCGTGGACACTGCGCGAGCAGATTCTCAAGATCTTTGAGAGCACGTGCGGCGGGCGCGTGATTCTGTCGATTAACGAGATCGGCGGCCTTAAGCATGATATCGAGGACTCCGAGCTGGCAGGCATTGTCCAGACGCTCGATGCCATGCGTCCTGACTACGAGGCTCTGGTGCATACGTTTTTGGACGATGACAGCTGCGGCGAGCGCCTGCATGGCGTGGGCGTGATTAGCAAGAAAGACGCGCTGGAGCTTTCGATGGTTGGTCCGTTTGGGCGCGCCTCGGGCGTGGACTACGACGTGCGCATGTTTGGCGACGGTGCCTATGCGGACCTGGCTGCGTTTGAGCCAATTGTCGCTACCGATGGCGACTGCTATGCCCGCTGCCAGGTGCGTTGCGCCGAGGTCACGCAGGCTATGGACATCATCAAGGAGCTTGTGGGCAAGATTCCGCACGACGGTATCGGTGGGCGCACCAAGCTTACGCCAGCCGACGGCGCGCGCGGCGAGGTTGTGATTGAGCAGCCGCGCGGCGAGGCGTATTACTATGTGCGCGGCAACGGCACCAAGAACTTGGACCGTTTCCGCGTGCGCACGCCGACGTCGCAAAATCTGGCGGGTCTGACGCATGCGCTGCAGGGCGTGCTCATTGCCAACGTGCCCATGATTATCCTGACCATCGACCCCTGCATTAGCTGCACGGAAAGGTAGGCGCGGCATGAGCTTACTGACATTTGCCAAGACGGCCTTGGGTTCTATGGTCAAGCAGCCGGTAACGGTGTGCTATCCGCAGGAGAAGCTCGCGGCACCCGAGCGCCTGCGCGGGCATATCGTCAACGACATGGACGTGTGCATCTGCTGCGGCATGTGCGCGCGCCGTTGCCCGGCGGGTGCACTTGCGGTCGATCGCAAGGGCGGAACGTGGTCGATCGATCCGTACGCTTGCGTGGTGTGCGGCGAGTGCATCGAGAGCTGCCCCAAGCACTGCCTGACTATGGACACCGCGCGCACTCCGGTCGCGGCGGACAAGACCCCCACGGTAGAAACCAAGCCGGAATAGCGCTGGGATGGGGCCGGTGGGGCAAAAATGCCCCACCGGCCCCGCGCTTAAACGAGCGGTGGAGCCGCCGCGAACAAAACTATGCCGGATTACGGAGCTGGATAGCGAACCTCCGACCATATCGAAAATTGCAAAAACAAAACCGCAGGTAGATAGCCTGCCGTTTTTCAAAAAATGAAGGTATGGATGAGGGCCCCGACTTTAGCCCCGTAATCCGGCATAGTTTTGAAATGACACCATATCCGTAACAGCCTCTGATCCCCCAAGGACGGAGGAAAGCGGATCATTTTTGCCTGATGGCTCCGAGTCGCACCCGTTTTCCTGCGAAAACGCCGTGTCTCAACTTTGGTGAGACATTTGTCTCACGCCCAAAACAGAATCTGGAACATGTGTCACCTGCCCAAATTGTGTCTCATTTCGTAACTTTAGGCTGTTGCAAGGTCTGAGACCGCGAGAAGGGAGACGCGATGAGTAAGTACACGAGGGGTCTCTTGGCGGTGATACTGGCCGTAGTGCTGGTATTGCCAGCCGCAGCATTCGCCATGCTGCCCGAGGCCAACGCCAGGTCCAGCACAGGAATGGACGGGCCGACAGTGAGCGGACCGACGGTCGTCGACCCCGACACCAGCGGACGCTGGGAAAAATGGGCGGCCGGTCACAGCGGCAATAAGGTGACGACTCAAAACGTCGGCCGAATCTGGACCGACAAGACGGTTGAGGCAACCGGAGAAAACGAAGAGTCGGATTTCTTGACTACGCTTTCGGCTATGTCTTCGACATCCAATTCAACCGTGACGGTTACCACGCCGCTTGACATCGTGATGGTGCTGGATGCCTCTGGCTCGATGAATGATCCTATGGGCGGAGACGACAAGACCGAGCGTATCGAAGCGCTGAAGAACGCTGCGAACAGCTTTATTGATACCATCGCCAAGCAAAACGAGGGTATCGAGGGCGTGGATAGGCAGCATAAGGTTGCCATTGTTAAGTTTGCGGGTAATGAGACCGATAAGGTTGGAAACGACACGTATCGCTCCGGCGGCCATAGCTACAACTACTCGCAGACAATGCAAGGGTTGACGGCGTGCACGGTTGGCGGCGCAAAGAGTCTTAAGGAAACGATCGATTCCATTAGACCTGCTGGCGCTACGCGTGCCGATTATGGTATGAAACAAGCCGAGAAAAACATCAAAACTTCTGGCCGTGCGGACGCCAAGAAGATTGTTGTGTTCTTTACCGACGGCACGCCAACGAGTTTTAGCGACTTTGATTCTAAGGTTGCCAACGATGCCGTGACGGCTGCCAAGAACATGAAGGACGGCAAGGCCACCGTTTATACCATCGGTATCTTTAGCGGAGCGAATCCCAGTGCAGACATTCAAGATTTAGGAACAGACGAAGCGAATAAAGCGAACAAGTTCATGCAGGCCGTGTCGAGCAACTATCCCAATGCTACGGCATGGGATGCTCACGGTGCGCGCGCGGAGAACTCCGACTTCTACAAGTCGGCGACCAATGCCGACGAGCTCAAGAAGGTCTTCGACGACATTTCTAAGGCCATCACATCGGAGCCGCCTTATCCGACCGAAATCCATAAGGGCTACGACGAGACCAAGTCCGGCTACATCACGTTTACCGATGAGCTGGGCGACTTTATGCAGGTTGACGGTTTTACCGAAGTCGTCATCAACGGCACGTCGTTTACCAAGGTGAGCAAGGCGATCAACAAAGAGACCAATACCGACACCTACGAGTTCACCGACAAGGCAAAAGACCTGCTCATCACCGTGCAGCGTGCCGGCGATGATAATCTCCAGAAGGGTGATATCGTAACGGTTAACATTCCTGCATCGTTGATTCCGCTGAGCCACTTTAAGACCGTAGACGGCAAGCTTTCGGTCAACAGCGTTAAGCCCATCCAGGTGAAGTATGCTTCGAGCGTGAAGAGTGTTGCGCTCGACAACCTATTTACGCCTGAGAAGGTCACGGGGCTCAAGACTTACATCGAAAAGAATACGACCGTTGCCGACGATGACAGCAAGACCGTGAGCTTCTACGCAAACAAGTGGAAGACCGGTGCGTTGGGTGATACGGTTGCGACCTTTGAGCCGGCCGATACCAACCGCTACTACTACTTCCAGAAGCAGACTCCCATTTACACCGATAAGGAATGCACACAGCCTGCAAAGATTTCACTGGCAGAAAAAGGCACCTATTACTACAAGGATGAGTTTGAGGAGCAGGGCGAGAACAACGAGGCCAAGTCCGCCACTGCCGTCATCGAGTTTATCGGCGGCGACGCTGCGAAGTTTGACGGCGCCATAGTTCGCGACAAGGACGATAATCTTTCGTTTAGCGTGGGAACCGCGCGCCTGGCCTTTATCGACGAGCTCCACACTACCAAGGACAGCGTGGGCGGCAACAAGACCAGTACCGCGACCGACGTTCTCAACCCCATGTGGAACAACGTGTCCGCCAAGGCGGGTGCTACGCATGTCAATTCCTACTTGGGCAACAACGGCAAGATCAGCTATAAGTACGACATGACGCCGGCAAAGGTTGACACCAAGGCTAGCTTTGGCCTGACCAAGGTGCTCGAGGGTCGCGAGTGGACGAAAGAGGACAAGTTTGAGTTTGGTCTGACGTCCGAGAACGGTGCCCCGATACCCGAGTCCGCGACAGCGCCCGTGACCGCGTCTGTGACCAAGGACGATCTGGACGACAAGGGTAAGGCTGTCATCGACTTCGGCACGATCAAATACACCGAGCCCGGCACGTACGTCTACAGGGTCAGCGAAAAGAACGCCGGGACTACGGTTGACGGCATTGCCTACAGCAAGAACGTCGCGGAGGTCACCGTGACGGTAACGCCCAACAAGAGGGGCGAGCTCAGCGCCGCTGTGAAGGTGACATGGAGCGAAGCCGACGAGACCGAGTTCAAGAACGTCTACACTGCGGAGCCTGTTGAGTCCAGCGTTACCGACAAGATTGACGTGACCAAGTCTCTGACCGGGCGCGACCTTACGGTCGGTGAGTTCAGCTTTGAGCTGCGCGAGATTAAGGATGAGGACTCTGAGCTTATCGAGACCGTTAAGAACGCTGCCGACGGCAAGGTGACGTTCAGTGCCATCAAGTACACCGAGATCGGTCAGCACATCTACACGCTGAGCGAGGTCAAGGGCAATGCCGGCGGCATCACCTACGATGGCACGACCTACACCATCGTGACGACCATCAGCGATAACGGCATGGGCCAGCTGGTGGCCACGCACAAGCTGAAGAAGGGCACCGAGGACGTCAAGAGTATCGAGTTCAAGAACGCCTACACCGCGAATGCTGCCGAGGCATCGCTTGCGGGCATCAAGAACCTGCAGTTCGCCGACGGTCTGACCCCGGCCGACATCAACGGCAAGTTCACCTTTACCGTGACCGGCGAAGAGGGCGCGCCCATGCCTGCGAACACGAGCGTGACCAATGATGCCAAGGGCAAGGTCGACTTTGGCAGGATCACCTTTACGCTCGACGACCTTAACAAGGCCCTGGGCGAGAGGCCCGAGAAGCGCGAGCACACCTTTACCTACACCGTGACCGAGTCTGGCGAGGTCGCTGGCGTGACCAACGACGCTAACGCCACGCGCAAGGTTTCCTACACCGTGACCGATGACGGCAAGGGTAATCTGAGCGTATCCCACAAGCCGGACGGCGATGCGGCATTTGCGTTCACCAATACCTATAACGTGACGCCTGTCGAGACGAGCGTCACCGACCAGATCACCGCGACCAAGTTCCTGACCGGCCGCGACATGGCTGAGGGCGAGTTCTCCTTCGAGCTCGTCGAGGGCGAGGGCGAGGGCGCCAAGGTCGTCGCCACCGGCAAGAACGCCGCCGATGGCAAGATCACGATGAGCACCATCGAGTACACCAAGGCCGGAACGCACGCCTACACGCTGCACGAGGTCAAGGGCAACGCCGGCGGTATCACCTACAGCGATGCCAAGTTCACCATCGAGACCACCATCACGGACAACGGCGACGGCACGCTCAGCGCCACGCATGTTCTGAAGGACGTTAAGGAAGCAACTTTCGAGAACACCTACAGCGTGACCCCGCTCGACACTGAGCTCGACTTTGGCCTGAGCAAGGCCATTGACGGCCGCGACTGGACGGACGCCGATAAGTTCAGCTTTACCATCAGCGCAGCCGAGGGTACGGACGCCCCGCTGCCCGACCCCGCAACCGTGACCGTGAGCAAGAAGGACGCGAAGGACGGCATCGCCGCCATCAACTTCGGCGAGATACGCTACACGGCTGCCGGAACCTACAAGTATGAGATCCGCGAGAACGCGGGCAATGCGGCAGGCATGACGTATGACGGACATGTCGCGACCGCCGAAGTGACCGTGACCGAGAACGGCGAGGGCAAGCTGACCGCCAACGTCACCAAGAAGGAAAGCGGCCGCTTCACCAACACGTACCGCACTGAGCTCGATTACGCCGCGGCCGGCGGCCTTAAGCTTAGCAAGGCCCTCTCCGGACGTCCCATGACCGAGGGCCAGTTCACCTTTACCGTGACGCCCGCTGACGCGGCTTCTGCCAACGCGCTCGGCCTGCACGAGGGTGCCAACGTGTACAAGTCCCCTGCAGCGACAGAGGGAACCGTCGGCCTGATCGACATTCTGGCCGGCAAGGAGGTCAAGTTTACGCAGGCTGACGCCGGCAAGACCTTCAAATACACCGTGGCCGAGACGAACGACCACAAGCCCGGTTACACCTACGACGATGCTGTCCGTACCGTGACGATCGCTGTCACCGACGATGGTGCCGGTACGATTACCGCTACGACGACCGTCTCCGGCGGTCCCGAGGGCACGCACGAGACGATCCACAAGAGCGGCGAGAACAAGGTTGAGAGCGCTCTGGTCCCGTTCAAAAACAGCTATAGCGCATCGACCGATGCGCACGGTGGTGACGTTGCTCAGATCGTTGCCACCAAGACCCTGACCGGTCGCCCGATGGTCGACGGCGAGTTCTACTTTGGCATCGCCTATGCGGGCGAGACGGAAGCCATCGAGGGTACGTGCGTTACCAACGTTAACGGCCAAGTGAGTTTTGGTGCTCTGCATTACACGACCGAGATGCTCGCCGACCTGGTAAACGCCAACCGCGCCATCCGTACCGACACGGATGCCAAGCTTGCATGGACCATCAACTACACGGCCTTCGAGTACACGTCTCCGCTCGCAGCAAAGGGCATTACCGCCGCAAAGCCGAGCTTTAGCTTTAAGGTCATCGTCGTCGACAACGGTGACGGGACTCTGACGGCGACGCCCGCCTACGACGGCATTCAGCCCTTGTTCGAGAACGTCTACGGCGCCGATGCCGCTGATGCCGCGCTCGCTGGCACCAAGAAGCTCCAGGCAGCTGAGGGCCTGACCCCGGCCGACATCGCGGGTAAGTTTACCTTTACCGTGACCGCTGACGAGGCGGGTGCCCCGATGCCCGAGCGCACGACCGCAACCAACGACGCGGCCGGCAACGTGGACTTTGGCAAGATCCACTTTACGCTCGAGGACCTCAACCGCGCCCTGGGCGTGACGGACGATGCGACCGATAAGGCCGAGGCAGACGAAGCTGACGAGGCCGAGGCCGACGGGGCAGAGGCTGAAGAGGCCGACGCCGACGCTGATGCCAACGCCGACGAGCCCAGCGACGAGTCCGAGCCCGCGGCTCCCATCGCTCCGCGCTCGCACGCCTTTACCTACACGGTGACCGAGTCCGGTAGCGCCCCTGGCGTGACCAACGACGCCAACACCGCGCGCAAGGTTTCCTACACAGTGACTGACGACCGTGCCGGACACCTGAGTGTCGTGCGCAACGGCGACGACGGTGCGGCCTTCACATTCACCAACACCTACAGCGTGACGCCCACCGATTCGTCCGTGACCGATCAGGTCAAGACGGTCAAGCGTCTGACCGGACGCGACCTTGCAGCTGGCGAGTTCACGTTTGACCTGCTCGAGGACGGCGTGACTGTCGCTAGTGGCACCAACGACGCCAGCGGCAACGTTACGCTGAGCCCGATCCGCTACGAGGCGCCCGGCACGCACACGTACACGCTGCGCGAGGCTTGCCCCAACGCGCTCGGCCTGTACAAGGGCGTCACCTATGACGGTACGACCTACACCGTCGTGACCACCGTCTCCGACAATGGCGACGGCACGCTGACCGCGACGCACAAGCTCGAGGGAACCACCGAGTCGGCTGGCTTTACCAACAAGTACCACGCCATGCCCACGCAGGTTTCCATCGGCGCCATCAAGGTGCTCGAGGGACGCGAGCTCAAGAAGGACGAGTTTAGCTTTAAGCTCGTTGGCGAGGACGTCGAGTCCACCGTCACCAACGATGCCGACGGCAAGATCAACTTCGACAAGTTCGAGTACGACGAGCCTGGTACGTACGTCTACACCATCAGCGAGGTCAAGGGCGACGAGGCCGGTATGACCTATGACAAGTCCGTCTTTACCGCGACCGTCAACGTGGTCGACGACGGCGAGGGCAGCCTCAAGGCGAACGTCGCCTTTACCAAGGGCGACAAGAGCGTCGAGGGTATCGTGTTCAACAACACGTACAAGAAGCCCGAGACCCCTACGCCGACGCCCGACCCCGGCACGCCCAAGACCGTGACGAACATCGTCAAGACGGTCAAGGGTTTCCTGCCCACCACGGGTGACCAGCAGGCCGCTGCACTGCTCATGGCATTTGTTATTGCCATGGCTGGCGTCGGAGCCCTGGTCTGGGGTATCCGTAAGCGCTAGGCACGCTGGCAGCGCCCGGGGCCAAAAGGCCCCGGGCGGCCGGCGGGGAGCCAGAACATAGCCCCACCCCCCCCACCCCCAGCCGCCACGGAGACGTCTCCCTTCTCCGTGGCGGCACTTTTGTGCGCAGGGGAGGAAGGGCCGCCACGAAATCGGCCCATCTACTACGTTTATCCCCTTACCCCCAACCATGCCAAAAAACGCGAAAACAAAACCGCAGGTAGAACGCCTGCAGTTTTCTGGAAAACAGGGGTATGGTCGGGGGTATCGAGTCAAACGTAGTAGATGGGCCGATTTCGTGGTTGGCGCCGCCAAATGATCCCCCGGGGACGGAGGAAAACGGATCATTTTGGTCCCACGCGGCTGGTGGGTGCGTTCGCGCAGGACCGTTCAAACAAAACTATGCCGGTTTACGGGGCTAAACTCAGGACTCCCATCCATACCCGCGTTTTCTGCAAAATGACGGCTCGTCTACCTGCGGTTTTATTTTCACGAATATCGGCATGGTTGGGGACTCGTGACTCAGCCCCGGAAACCGGCATAGTTTTGAAATGGCATTAAATCGATGGCAGCCATTTTGCTATGCCGGAGCGGTCGGCCGTTGGGTAATTACCCCCGCAGGTAGGCGATGGCGATTTGGGTGCGGTTGCGCAGGCCCATTTTGGCCAGGATCGAGCTGATGTGGTTGCGCACCGTGCCTTCTCCCATATAAGCCGTGGCGGCAATCTCCTTGTTATCGAGGCCGCGGGCGATGAGCTCGGCGACTTCGAACTCGCGGTCGGTCAGACCGGCAAAGGCCGCGGGCCGGCGAGTCGCACCGGCCTCAGCGTTCGCCCCATCAAAATCGACATCTTCGATCGCCTTACCTTCGAGCACGCGTTTGCCGTCCATGACTTGCGCCAACGCCGGGGGAATGACGGCGACATCGGTTTTAATCAGGTAGCCGCGGGCGCCCAGTTTGAGCGCCGACACAATGTACTCGTCATCCGAGAATGTCGTCAGAAACACCACGCGCGCCGAAGGGTCGCGCTCAAGGATTTCGCGCGCCGCCGAAAGGCCGTCGCGCCCCGGCATCTGAATGTCGAGCAGCGCGATATCGGGCGCGTGCTCGGCGTAGAGTGCCACCGCGTCGTTGCCGTCGGCTCCGGTGCCCACCACTTCGATCTGCGGCTGGGCGCCCAGGATAATCTTGAGCGAATCGACTACCAAGCGGTCGTCGTCGACAACTATGAGCCTCATCGGGCGTCATCTCCTTGCTGTTTGGGGACGGTGGCAAACACGCGCCAGCCGGGGGCGCCGGCGCGCAGGCCGGCGGTGAAGGTTCCGCCAAGCGCCTCGACGCGCTCGCGCATGGAGACGAGCCCCATGCCTTCTGCGACGTTGCTGCTGCTCGCCGGGGTCGCGTCTGCGCCATCATCGGTAACGATGAGCTGGTAAAACGACGGATGCTCCATGCACCGCACGGTAATGGTTTTGGCATGGGCGTGGCGCATGGCGTTGGAAAGCGCCTCGCGCAGCACCGCCGCAAAGCAGTTGGCGACGTTGGCGGGCGCATGCTCGGCCAAAACCTCAAGCTCAATCTGCGGACCGCTGTCCGAGCGCGCGCCTTCAACGATGCGTTCGAGCTGCACGGAGAGGTTGGTCGCATTGTCGTTGAGCGCGTGGACGCTGGCGCGCACGAGCTGGAGCGCCTCGTCAACGGTGTATTTGACGTCGGCGAAATCGGCGGCAACGCCGGGCTCGTTGGCATGGACCACGCGCAGGGCTTCGGTTTGAAGCGAAGCGCGCGTGAGCTGGTGGCCCACGTTATCGTGGATTTCGCGCGCGATGCGGGCGCGTTCGGCGAGCGTCGCGAGCTCGACTTCGTAGTCCTGACGGTCGGCGAGGTCGCGGTTGCGTGCCTCGAGTGCCAGGGCGCGTTCTTGCAGCTTGTCGCGGGTGCGACGCATGCGTTCCTGTTCGCGCTCCAGCTGCGCGGTGCGCAGCGACAGCAACGTGGCGGCGACCGAAAGGATGGCGGTTAGCAACAGCGTTCGGGTGGTGAGCGCGCCGCAGCGAAGGTCCGTGGCAAGTGCGCAGGCAAACATGGAGCCAATTGCCAGCGCGGGCCAGATGCGTTCACGGCGCACGCGTCGCGCGATGTCATAGAGGGCGAGAGGTGCGAACGGCACAAACGGCGGCACGAAGACAGCCGCGATGACGTAGGCGTAGCTGCCGGCCTCGCTGGCGCGACGGGCGCGTTCTCCCTGCGCGACCTCGGCCAGTGCGGCGATGACAACGCCAAGGCAAAACGCCGCGACCAGGCGAGCATCCACAGCAAGGCCCGTGGCGGCTGCGATGCAGCACGCCAGCACGATCGATTTGTCGAATAGCCTGTTCATACGGGTATTGTACGCGATGCCGCGCACGGGGGAGGCGCCACTCAGAGCAAGCGTGACATTCCTCCCACGCGGCGGGGCGGTCGCGTCAGCAGGCCACGCGACCGCCCCGCACTCGTGACAAAGCTCACTGGTGCGCGCCGCCAGCTCCTGCGATGATGCAGTCGTACCGGGCTGCAAGCAACAGAAGGGCCGCCTCATGACAGACATCGTCCACGTCGAAAACCTCGTTAAGCGCTACGACGACCTTATTGCGCTCGACCACTTTAATCTGAGTATCGCTTCCGGCGAGATCTTTGGCCTGCTGGGCCCCAACGGCTCGGGCAAGACCACGTCCATCAACTGCATCCTGCAGCTGCTCGCCTACGACAAGGGCACCATCGAGCTGTTCGGCGAGCGCATGACGCCCGCCCGCTACGACCTCAAGCGCCGCATCGGTGTGGTGCCGCAGCAGGTGGCGGTGTTCGACGAGCTCACCGTGCGCGAGAACATCGACTATTTCTGCAGTCTCTACGTCAACGACCGCAAGCGCCGCCGCGCGCTGGTGGACGAGGCGATCGACTTTGTCGGCCTGGGCGACTTTACCAAGTTCCGCCCCGGCAAGCTCTCGGGCGGCCTGGCGCGTCGTCTCAACATTGCCTGCGGCATCGCGCACAAGCCCGAGCTCATCTTCTTTGACGAGCCCACGGTGGCGGTCGACCCGCAGAGCCGCAACGCCATCCTGGAGGGCATCTGCCGCCTGCGCGACGAGGGCGCTACAGTGGTGTATACCAGCCATTACATGGAGGAAGTCGAGCAAATTTGCAGCCGCATCATGATCATGGACGGCGGCCGCGTGCTGGCGCAGGGCACCAACGACGAGCTCAAGCGCATGATTCAGATGGGCGAGAAGATTGTAATCGAGGTCGGCGAGGTTCCGAGTGCGGCGCTCGGTGCCGTCGCAAGCCTGCCGCACGTTCTGGACCTTTCGGCAACGGCGGGACAGCTCACGTTTTCGTGCGAAGCGAGCCCGCACAACCTGACGGACATTCTCGATGCGCTGCGCTCGCATGACGTGCCGCTCGGCCGCATCTATTCCGAACCGCCGACCCTCAACGACGTGTTCCTCGAGATCACCGGCCGCGAGCTGCGCGACTAGGGGGCGGCCATGTTCAACACCATCATCACCACGGTCAAGACGCTGCTGCGCCGGCCGAGCACGTGGGTCTGGGGCGCTCTCTTTCCTATTGCGCTTTCCACGATGTTCATGTTTATGTTTGCGAACCTCAGCTCCGACGGCACGGTCGACCCGGTGCCGGTTGCCGTCGTGGCGGACGAGGCCTGGGATGCCTCGACCTTTAAGGACGTGGCAGCTTCGCTTGCCAAGGCAAGCGACGATCAGCTGCTCGATGTGAGCGAGTACGAAGACTTGGCTGCCGCGCGCAAAGCGCTCAAGGCCGGCGAGGTCGCGGGCATCTATACGGTTGATGCTGCGGGCACGCCTAGGCTCACGCTGCTATCGAGTTACGACAGCTTGCGCGCCTCGTCGGTGCTTACCGACCGCAGCATCCTTGAAACGGTGGCAAGCTCGTATACGCAAAATGCCGAGCTCATGGCCCAGATTGCTCAAGATGACCCGGCGGCGCTCGCCGACCCGGAGGCGGTTGCGCGCGCTCTGTCGCTCGAGGGCGGAACCCGCCGCGTGAGCCTGACTCGTGCCACGCCCGATGGCACGGTCATCTACTATTACGCGCTTTTTGGCCTGGTCGCGATGATGTCTGCCGAGTTTGCCGCCTTGAGCGTCGTCGATTTGCAGCCTAATCTGTCGGGCCTTGGCGCGCGCCGCTGCGTGGGCGGTCTTTCCAAGACGGCGTCGCTGGCCGGCATTTTTGTCGGCTCGTGGCTGGTTTCCTTTGCATCGATGGCGGTTGCGATCGGCTACGTGCGCCTGGTCGTGGGCGTCGACTTTGGCGGGCGCGAGGGGTTGTGCCTGCTGGGCGGGGCTGCATCCGCGCTTGCCGCCACGGGCCTGGGGCTTTTTGTGGGCACGCTTCCCGTTAAGGGCGGCAAGGCATCCAAGTCGGGCATCCTCACGGGCTTTGCCACCACGTGCGCTTTGTTCGCCGGCCTCTACGGCGAGCCGGCGATGGCGCTTGCCGACGACGTCGCCCGCGCCTGCCCGGCCGAGTGCTGGCTCAACCCCGTCAAGCTCATCTGCGACATGTTCAATCGCCTGTATTTCTTTGAGGACCTGGGGCCCTTCGCTGTTCGCGCCGGCGCGCTCGTCCTGATGGCCCTGGTGTTTGTCGCCGCCGCTACGCTGATCTTTGGAAGGAGCCGCTATGAGCACCTTTAAGACCGCGCTTCGCATGGCGCTCGCGCACCCGTTCTACCTGCTCATCTATACGGTGTTCATTTCGCTGATGGGCGTGTTCATTGCTGCCTCGGTGAGCTGGAACTCGTCGCAGCTCACCGAGTACAAGCCCTATGACGCCAACGTGATCGTGGTCGACCGCGACGACAGCGATCTTTCGCGGGCGCTTACCAAGCACCTAGGTTCGCGTTTTGACCTGGTCACGGGCGTCGGCGATGACACGTACGACCTTGCGGACGCGCTCGCCAAGAGCAACAGCGCCAAGGGCAGCGCCGACTGCGTGTTCTTTATCCCGGAGGGGTTTGAGGACGACCTGGTCGCGGCCGCCCGCGCGGGGGAGGCCCTGCCCAAGCTCGACGTAACCTACGGTTCCGGCACCATGGCGGCGGCGCTTTCGTCCGCCGAGGCCTCGCGCTGGATCTCGCTCGCGGGCGCTGCGGCGGCGCTTGAACCCGCTGCCTCCAACGGTGACGTCGCAAGGGCCGCCGAGCACGCGGCCGCAAAGCGCGCGGAGGTCCAGATCGAGCAGGTCAAGGTCGACTCGACTGCTGCTACCACGCTCGAGTCGTACTTCAACTTTGGCGCGTACGCGATCATCTCGTCGGTCATCGTGTCGGTGGGACTGGTGTTCTCGGGCATGAACGAGCCCGAGCGCGTGCGCCGCATGGATGCCAGCCCGGTCTCTGAGCGCCAGCGTTCGCTCGCTGTGTTCGCGGCCGCCGCCGTGCTCACCGTCTGCATCTGGCTCGTGTCGAGCATGATGGGCGTCGTGGGCTTTGCCAGCGCGGTTGCCGAGGTCGGCGTGGGTCGCGTGTGCCTGGCGCTGGCGGCAACGTTTGCCCTAGCGTGCACGCCACTGGCCGTTGGCTTTGCCCTGTCGAGCCTGGGCGCGCGCGAGGAGCTGCTCAACGGTGTGGGCAACCTGCTCGGCATGCTCATGACGTTTTTGGGCGGCGCCTGGATGCCGCTGTCGCTCATGGGCTCGGCCGTGCAGACGGTGGCGCACTTTGTGCCGACGTATTGGGTGAACGACGCGATCGGCAAGGCGCTCGCCGCGGACCTGACGTCCACCGTGCTGGGCGACATCGCCTGCGATCTGGGCGTCACGGTGCTCTTTGCCGCGGCCATCGCCGCCGTAGGCCTAGCCCTCGCGCACAACAAATCCCACGCCTAGCCACCTAGTCATTGGGGACAGTCTTTGCCGATTCGCCGGCAGGGCTGGCAGGGACTGTCCCAATATGTCGGCACTTGGGGACCACTCATTGGGGACAGACTTAAATGAGCGATTTCACTCATTTAAGTCTGTCCCCAATGAGTAGTCCCAATGAGTAGGTTGGAAAATAGTTCGCGCACGTCGCTTAAAAATAGTTCGCCCGGGTTTACTATTAGCCTAGAAAAGTAGCAGAAGGCTAACAACGGGGGATAGCATGGCGACAAAGCGTGCCTACGTCCAGGTCAACGGACTCAAGAAACACTATGGCGACGGCGATGCGCGCCTGACGGTGCTCGACGGCATCGACACGTCCATCAACCGCGGCGAGATCTGCGTCATGCTGGGGCCCTCGGGCTCGGGCAAGTCGACCTTTCTCAACCTGATCGGCGGCCTGGAGGATGCCGACGGCGGCTCCATCATGGTGGACGGCTGCGATCTCACGGCGCTCAAGCCCGCCGATCTGGGCGAGTACCGACGCCGCGAGCTGGGCTTTGTCTTCCAGTTCTACAACCTGGTGCCCGACCTTACCATCAAGGAAAACATCGAGGTCACGGCGCACCTGTCCAAAAACCCGCTCAATGTCGACGATCTGCTGCGCTCGCTGGGCCTCTACGAGCACCGCAACAAGTTTCCGCGCCAGGTCTCAGGTGGCCAGCAGCAGCGCTGCGCCATCGGCCGTGCGCTCGTCAAAAATCCGGGCCTGCTGCTGTGCGATGAGCCCACGGGCGCGCTCGACTACAAGACATCCAAGGAAATCTTGCGGCTCATGGAGGATGTCAACCGCACCTACGGCTGCACCATCATCATTGTCACCCACAATGCCGCCATCGCGCGCATGGCAAATCGCGTGCTGCGCCTGCGCGACGGCCGCATCGTCGAGGACGAGCTCAACGAGTCGCCCGTTGCGGCCGCCGATCTCGATTGGTAGGCGACGCCATGACACCTCTCGCAAAACGTCTCCCGCGCGAGCTGCGCCGCAATATCGGCAAGTACCTGGGCATCTTTTTGCTTATGTGCGGAAGCATCGCCCTTACCTCGGGCTTTTTGCTCGCGGCGCATTCCATCGGCTGCCTCATTGATGACATGCGCGAAGACTACACGATTGAGGACGGCCGCGTAACTACCTCCTTCGAGGCCACCAAAGATCAGCTCAAGGTAGCCGAGGATGCAGCCGACGACGTCGGCGGCGTCACGCTCTACAAGAATTTCTCCATCGACGCCATCATAAAAAAGACCGCCGGCGACGACGGCACCAAGCGCACGCTGCGCACCTATGCGCACCGCACCAAGGTCGATATCGCGTCCTACTGTGAGGGCAGGCAGCCCAAGACGGACGATGAGGTGGCCATCGACCGCGTCTTTGCCGCCAATAACGACCTCGCCATCGGCGATAAGGTCGAGCTCGAGGGGCGCACCTACACCGTCTGCGGCATCATGACGCAGCCCGATAGCCAGGCGCTGTTCCTCAACAATTCGGACTTTACGGTGAACACCATCACGTATGGCGTAGCCGAGGTCACCGACGCCGGTTTTGCCGCGCTCGAGGATGCCGGCGGCGCGCCTGCCTACACGTACTCCTTTACCTTTAACGACCGCGACCTCCCCACCGCGGATCGCATCGATGCGGAGCAGGATATGGTCGAGGCGCTGACCGATGCCGATGCGCGCGTGGACGATCTGATCGATGCCGATTCCAATCAGGGCATTGGCTATGCGCGCGACGACGTGGACGGCGACTCCATGATGTGGATGACGTTGCTCGACATCATCATCGTGATCATGGCGTTTGTCTTTGTGGTGCTCACCGACGCCACCATCGAGGAGGAGAGCGCCATCATCGGCACGCTGCTCGCCAGCGGCTATCGCCGTCGCGAGATCGTGCTGCACTACCTGGCACTTCCCGCCATCGTGGGCGTGCTCGCGGCACTTTTGGGCACCGCGCTCGGCGTTGCGTTCTTTACCGAGCCCATGCGCGGTCTCTACTACGGCTCGTACAGTCTGCCGCCCTTCCAGGTGTACTGGAGCTGGGAAATCTTTGTGAAGTGCGCTGTGGTCCCCGCCGCCGCGCTCATCCTCATCACGCTGGTGGGTCTGCTCCGCAAAATGGGCAAGACGCCGCTGCAGTTCCTTCGTCACGAGGCGAGTGGTAAGTCGGGTACCAAGCGCGGTCTGCAGCTGCCGGAACGCATGGGCTTTGTCTCCCGCTTCCGCCTGCGCGTCTTCCTGCGCAACCTGGGCAACTTCGCCACGCTCTTCGTGGGCATCGCGTTTGGGTCGCTGCTTTTGCTCTTTGGCCTGGCGATCCTGCCTACGATGACGCACTATGCGGACAACCTCGAGACGAGCCTGGTCGCCGAGCATCAGTACACACTCAAGGCGCCGCTGGAGCTCGAGGGCACTACCGAGGAGCGCGAGCAGTGGTCGGCACTCGAGCGCTTGCAGTCGGTTGACGGCGCGCTGCTTTCTGCCGCCCAGGATGCCGATGACGAGCTTGACGGCGCGGCCGATGCGGCGCAGACGGCAGCCGATGCCGCGACCGCATCTCCGTCTGCCGAGAGCCTGACCGCAGCGCAGGATGCGCTCGCCAAGGTCCAGGACAAGAAGGATGCGCTCTACGCGCGCCTTGACGATCTTGCCGATGCCCTCGGCTGCGACCGCGACGAGGCTATCGACCTGATCGACAAGGCCTCTAAGATCGACACTGACAACGACGATATCCACCCGGTCAATACGACCGACAACGGCGCGGGCGCAATCGCGCAGGCCGAGAAATATGCCGTTTACCAGCTGCAGTACGACCGTGGCGACGGTAATGGCGAGGAGACGATTTCTGTCTACGGCATCTCGTCCGATTCGCGCTACTGGAAGGGCCTCAACATCGGCGATGGCCGCGTCGTCTTTGGCGGCGGTCTGCTCGATAAGTTTGGCTGGAGCGAGGGCCAGAAGGTCACGCTCAGCGACAAGTACGAGGGCGAGCATTATTCCTTTGAGTACGCGGGCAAGGACTGTGTCTGGGGCTCCAAGTCGGACATGAACATCTATATGAGCATCGATGACTTTAACGAGCTGTTCGACAACGATGCCGCCTACTTTAACGGCTATGTGAGCAACGAGAAGCTCGACCTCGACGCGCGCTACTTTGCCGGCGACACCACGCCCGACGACATGCGCGCCGTGGGTGACCAGTTCATCGGCATGATGAGCAAAATGATCGGAATGATGATCGGGCTCGCGGTGTTTATCTTCCTGCTGTTTATGTACCTGCTGACCAAAGCGGTGATCGACCACAGCGCCCGTTCGATCAGCTACATGAAAGTCTTTGGCTATCGCGATAGTGAGATCTCGCATCTGTACATCCGCTCGATCACGCTGTGCGTGGCGGCGTCGCTCGTGCTGAGCCTGCCGGTCATTATTGGCTCGCTCACGGCCATCTTCCGCTCGATGCTGCTCGCCTACAACGGCAATATCGAGATCTACGTGCCCGCTTGGTCCATGGCTGCATGCGTCGGCATTGGCTTTGCGACCTACCTGGTCGTGGCGCTGCTACACACGCGCTCTATCAAGCGCGTCGGTCTGGCCGAAGCCCTCAAGGTGCAAGAGTAGCAATTGGGGACGTTCTTAAACGACTAGTCATCGGGGACAGTCTTTGTCGGATTGCCGGCTCGTCGGCCGGGTTGGCGGGGACTGTCCCTGACGGCACTCATTTAAGTCTGTCCCCAATGAGTGGCCGTGCTTGACTTCAACCCCACTTCACCGGGTACCATCCTCTATGTCTGTAACGCCATATAGACCGAGGGGATAGATCTATGACCGCAACCGCACCCGCAGCACCGGCAAAGGTGTACTTCACCAACCTGCGCACGCATGCTCGCGAGAGCCAGCTCGACAAGCTCAAGCGCCTCATCCGCCGCGCTGGTATCGAGCAGATCGACTTTGAGAACAAGTTTGTCGCCATCAAGATTCACTTTGGCGAGCTGGGCAATCTGAGCTTTTTGCGCCCCAACTACGCCCGAGCCGTCGCGGACGTCGTGAAGGAGCTGGGCGGCAAGCCCTTCCTTACCGACTGCAACACGCTCTATGTGGGTAGCCGCAAAAATGCGCTCGAGCACATCGACACCGCCTACCAGAACGGCTTTACCCCGTATGCCACGGGTTGCCAGATCATCATCGCCGACGGCCTCAAGGGTACCGACGAGGCGCTCGTCCCGGTCGAGGGCGGTGAGTACGTGCGCGAGGCAAAGATCGGTCAGGCACTCATGGATGCCGACATCGTGATCAGCCTCACCCACTTTAAGGGCCATGAGCAGGCCGGTTTTGGCGGTGCCATGAAGAACTTGGGTATGGGCGGCGGTAGCCGTGCCGGCAAGATGGAGCAGCACGCCGCTGGCAAGCCGAGCGTCGATACCACCAACTGCGTAGGTTGCCGTGCCTGCGAGAAGATATGCGCGCACAGCGCCATCACGTTTGACGGTACGCGTGAGCGCGAGCTTGCCAACGGCGGCACCCGCACGGTTCACGTGGCTGCCATCGACCACGATCGCTGCGTGGGCTGCGGACGCTGCATTGCGGCGTGCAACCAGGACTGCATCAAGCCCGACTATGATGCCGCGGCCGACGTACTCAACTACAAGATCGCCGAGTATACGAAGGCCGTTGTCCAGGATCGCCCCAGCTTCCATATCTCGCTCGCCATGGACATCAGCCCCAACTGCGACTGCCATCCCGAGAATGACACGCCCATCGTCAACGACATCGGCATGTTCGCGAGCTTCGACCCGGTCGCCATCGACCAGGCCTGCGCCGATGCCGTCATGGCATCCGAGCCGCTGCCTAACACCGAGCTTACCGACAGCGCGGCCAAGATGGAGCATAACCACGAGCATTTGGAGGGCGAGCAGGCGCGCGACCCCTTCTGCATCACGCATCCCGACACCGACTGGCGCGCGTGCATCGCGCATGCCGAGAAGATCGGCCTGGGCACGAGCAAGTACGAGCTCATCGAGGTCAAGTAGCACCTAGCTATTGGACAAAACAAGCGCATTCGTGGCGCAATTCAAGCAAAAACCGCCCGCGAGCACAGTGCCCACGGGCGGCTTTTCGGAAGTGCGGTGAAAAATCGAATACCGCCGACCACAAACCGTTTTTTGACAACAAAACCCCTGATAAATTGTTGGTAAAACTGTGGTCTGGTCGGGCTTCGCGCGATTTCCCCGCACTTCCGAAAACAGGGGGTCAGATAGACAAGTAAACCGTACTATTTGCCTAAAAATTCTCGTCGAGGAAGCTGTCGACCGTGTTCCAGTAGAGTTCGGGGTCGACTTGCGCGCTCTTGGCATGGGTGGCGCCGTGGATAGTGAGCTTTTGCTTGACCTTGCTGGCGCACGCCTCGTAGTTTTGGTCGAGCATGCTGTACGGTACAAAGGTGTCTTGGTCGCCGTGGATAAATAGCATGGGAACCGTCGCGTGTTTGAGTTGCTCCACACTGCTCGCCTTATGAAAGTCGTAGCCCGCGCGCACGTTGCACACCAAGTTTGCTACATCGAGCAAGGGAAAGCTGGGCAGGCCGAACACGTCCTTGAGCTGCAGAGAAAACTCGTCCCAAACACTCGTATAACCACAGTCCTCGATAATGCATTTCACGTTGGACGGCAAAGATTCCCCCGCGACGTCCATGGCGGTTGCCGCACCCATCGACTCGCCAAAGACCAGGATGCGCGCCTCGGGGTCAGCCTGAACGATCCGCCCAATCCATGCAACGACATCGAGCCGCTCGGGCCAGCCCATGCCGATATAGTCGCCGCCGGAGCGCTCGTGGGCACGGGCGGCAGGCGCGAGCACGTTCATGCCGCGGTCATGGAATCGTTTGGCGTATCGGGCCATACCGATGGGCTCATCGGTATATCCATGCAGGCAGACGGCGTAATCGTGGGTGTTCTCCGAGGCGGCAAAATACCAAGCGGAGAGCTCGGTTCCGTCATCTGCGGTGAGGCTGCTGCTCTCGCGATTCTTTTTAAACCATGCCCGCGCCTCGGTGTCCTCGTCATCCGGCTGCTCACTTTCTTTGTCGTCCTTGCCGTCCTGCATCATCTTCATGGTGTATGGCGCGCGGGGATTCAGCGCGAAGTCAAACAGAAAGTTGCCGGCAAATCCGAGCAGCACAATGACAACCACCAGTGCAACGATGCCTGCTATCTTGAGCTTTCGATGGGGGTGTGCGTTTTGAGCCATGCGGTATTCTCCTATAAGATGTTAATACATCAACATTTAATGCAAGCGCATTATGGACGTTCACCGTTGATGCGTCAACAGGCAAAGAATGGGTAAACAAAGGGTCACGTATGGTGCAAATTTCGCACGCACCCAGACGCTTTGATATAGTGTTGAGAACTCTTTACGTTGGAGGATGTAACCGGCATGTCCGATTCGAGCGACAGTTCTAAGCCGCGACCCAAGACCGCGGCCGTTCCACACTACACGGTGGGTGAGGAGATCATGAACTCCGTCACCCATGGTGTCGGCTGCCTGCTGGGTATCGCGGGCCTGGTGCTCCTGATCGTATTCGCTGCCCTGCGCGGCGGAGGCCCGGCCCACATGGCCGCGGCGATTGTCTATGGCGTCAGTATCATCCTCGAATACTTGGCCTCCACGCTCTATCACGCGATTCAGCCCGCGCGCGCCAAGCGCGTATTCCGCATCATCGACCACAGCTGCATCTACCTGCTCATAGCCGGCAGCTATACGCCGTTTTGCCTCATCACGCTCGCAAACGACGGCGGCGCTGTGCTGTTCTTTGCCGTATGGGCCATCGCCATTATCGGCATCGCCCTCGAGTGCTTTATGCGCGAGCGTCAACCGCACTGGGTAAGCGGCCTGGTCTACCTGCTGATGGGCTGGCTCGTCGTCTTTAAGCTGCCCGACCTTGTGACACTGCTCAACCCCGTGGCACTTGCCCTGCTCGCCGTCGGCGGCGTGTGCTACACCGTGGGCGTGCCGTTCTATATCGCCAAAAACGTGCGCTATCTGCACAGTGTTTTCCACTTGTGGGTGCTCGCCGGCAGCATCTTCCAGTTCATGGCGGTGATCCTCTTCGTAATCTAGCGACCGCGCCCACGGCCCCGCTCGCACGGGCGACCGGCGCAATTGCCCTATCCGTCACCTACGCTTACTACCCAACGTCCCGAATCTTGGAGGTTCGAGAAACTCCCGATGGACATAACCATCTCCCTTATCACTACCCTCGTTTTGACCCTCATCAACGGCTACTTCTCTATGTCCGAGATGGCGCTCACCACGGCCAAGCGCGCCGTGCTGGAGCATGAGGCCGAGGAAGGCGACAAGCGCGCCGAGCGTGCCATTAAGCTGGCCGCCGACTCCGACCAGCTGCTCGCCACCATCCAGGTCGCCATCACGCTCGTGGGCTTCGCCTCGTCCGCCGTTGCCTCGACGAGCCTGTCCGACCCGCTCGCCACGTGGCTCATGAGCTTTGGCATCGCGCCGCTCTCCGCCATCGCGCGCGGCCTGGCGCCGGTCATCATCACCGTCGCGGTCGCCTTCGTGTCCATCGTGATCGGCGAGCTTGTGCCCAAGCGCATCGGCCTAGCCAATGCCGAGGGCGTGTCCAAGCAGGTCGTGGGACCGTTGTCGTTTTTCCAAAAGATCGCCCGTCCGCTCGTGTGGCTGACTGGCGCTTGCTCCGATGGCCTGGCCCGCATCCTGCGCATCAAGAGTGCCGACGACCGTCAGAACGTCTCTGAAGAAGAGATCAAGTACATGGTCTCGGAGCAGGACGACCTGCTCGACGAGGAAAAGCGCATGATCCACGAGATCTTCGACCTGGGCGACACCGTTGCCCGCGAGGTCATGGTGCCGCGCGTGGACACCACCATGTGCGAGGACGACGAGACGGTCGCCGACGTGTTGTCCACCATGCGCCAGACCGGCTTCAGCCGCATCCCCGTCTATCACGAGGACCCCGACAACGTCGCGGGCATCGCGCACATCAAGGACCTGATCCAGCCCGCGCTCGATGGTAAGGGCGACCAGCCCATCGCCGGCTTTTTGCGCGACGCCATCTTTGTGCCCGACACCAAGGACATCCTGCCGCTGCTGTCCGAGATGCAGACCTCGCACGACCAGATCGTGGTGGTCGTGGACGAGTACGGCGGCACGGCCGGCATCATTACCATCGAGGACATCGTCGAGGAGATCGTCGGCGAGATCGAGGACGAGTTCGACCCCGACAACAAGTACCTCACGCGCCTTTCGCGCCGCGAGTGGCTCGTTGATGGGCGTTTTTCGTGCGATGACGCGATTGAGCTTGGTTGGCCGCTTGAGGAAAGCGATGATTATGAGACCATCGCCGGCTGGATTTTGGAGCTTTGCGACTCGGTGCCCGACATCGGAGAGGTGTTTGAGGTCGCGGGGTACAAGTTTAAAGTGCAGTCGATGCGTGGCCAGCGCATCTCGCTCATTCGCGTGATCGCTCCGGCCGAAACCGATAAGAAGGATTCCGAGTCTTCGGTAGACGAGCCGACGACGTCGGGTGCGGGTTCCGCGAATCCGCACGACGGCGACGAGTAGGACAAGGAAGAGTAGGGGAGAGTTATGGCAGGCCTGTTCAACATCCTTAAGGTCACCGTCAGCGAGGACAAGATCTGCGCGCACGTGCTGGTGAACCCCGGCATGCCGCTCATGACCTCGGAGGATATCGAGGCCACGGCGCGCGTGTACTACCTGGTGCCGGCGATTGCCAAGCACCTGTGCCTGGGCGATTCCGGCCGCGAGTTCCAGGACTGCATGGGTCAGACCGAGCTCTGCCACCTGCTGGAGCACGTGACGGTCGAGCTCATGAACGAGACCGGTCTTGCCGGTAGCATCTCGTGCGGCCGCACGCGCGTAAGCGAGCATGACGAGCGTGTCTTTGAGGTCGAGCTTTCGTGCCCCGACGACGCACTGGCCATCGGTGCGCTGTCGTCGGCCACCTTTATGATGGACTGGGCGTACCTGCACGCCGACCAGCCTGCCCCCGACGTGGAAGGTACGGTCGCGGGCCTGCGCAACCTGGTGCTGGGCATGCGCGCCGAGGCCGAGGGCAAGGATCCTCACGAGGCCGTCGCCGCTGCGAACGGCGAAGATGCTGCCGAGGACGAGGGCGCTGACGAGGGCGATGTGCTGGTCGACGCCGAGCCCGTTGCCGATGCGACCGCCGAGCCCGTTCCCACCGAGCCCCAGGGCGTCCCCAACTTTGACGACGAGCCCCAGGTGGCGATTGATACCGAGGGCGCGGTTGCCGAGAACCACGAGGCCTCCGCTGCCGTCTTTGGCGGTGCGGCGACGGTTCCGGCAGGACCTGCGCATGAGGGCGGCCTGCCGCTCGTGGACGGCGCCGGCGAGGACCCGGGTGCCACGGTGGCCATGCCGGCTGTGCCTCAGGAGTAGGCCTACGCGTTTATCACCATCACGTACCTGCGCCTTTGCCGTACGCAGATGAGCGGAGCGGCAAGTGATGTGCTGCGGGTATAATGGACAGCATTCAAACGGTGGGCACCGACGTGCCCGCAGGAGAGGAATGATCATGGGTAAGACTTTCAGCTTTGTCTCCGGCGCACTTTTTGGTGCTGCTGCTGGCGCTATTATCGGTGTTGCTCTGGCCCCGCGCTCGGGCGCCGAGACCCGCGCCATGGCTGCCGATATCGCCAACGACGCCTGGGACAATATGCGCGACACCTACGAGCACAGCGCCGAGGAGGCCCGTGCTGCGGTGAATGACTTTGGCCCGATGGTCGACGCCAAGACCGACGACCTGCGCGCCAAGGTCGACCTGGCCCGCGAGCGCATGGACCAGCTGCGCGAGCAGCTCAACGACGCCATTTCGGGTGGCAACGTGACGCCTGCCGCCGACGTCGTGGTCGAGAACGCCGTCGAGGCTGATACCGAGGCTGCGGAGCCCTCGACCGAGGCATAATGCGCGCCGGGGATTTTGTCGACGCCAAGATCTATCGCAAGCCTACCGAGGACAAGCGCACCAAAAAGGACGGCACGCCGCGCAGCCCTAAAAAGCTCGGAAAGATTCACTTTCCGGTCTTTACCCCGGGCGGTACGCGCGTGGTCGGCTTTATGGTCCGCCAGTCCGATATCGCGGGCATGATCGAGCGTCCCGATCGATTCGTAGCGCTCGACGCCATTGGTGTCTACGAGGGCGCCATTGCGGTCGATGACGTCAAGGACACGTACGATGCCGCCGCCGCCAAGCGCCTCGACATCAACCTGGACGATTGCATCATCTGGGTCGGTATGGACGTGCGCACGGAATCGGGCGACGTCGTGGGCTATTGCTCGGACGTCGAGTTCAAGCCGCGCTCGGGCATCGTGCAGGCATTCTATGTGACCGCCGGTGCTGCTTCGAGTGTTTTGGTTGGTGACACGCAGGTGCCGCCGACGATGCTGCGCGGCTACGAGAACGGCGCGATGATTGTCTCGGACGAGGTCAAGGCGCTCGGGTATTCGGGCGGCGCGGCCGCCAAGGCTGCCGAGGCCAGTGTCGTGGTGGGCGATAAGGTCAAGAAGGGCGCCAAGGTGCTCGATGACAAGGGATCGGTTGCCGTGGACAAGGGCAGTCGCGCACTGGGCAAGCAGCTCGGCAAGACGCGCGGCATGTTCAAGGCCTTTAAGGATGAATACCAAAAGGCGAGCGGAGGCTCGTCAAAAGCTACAAAATAGCGACGTACCAAATGATGGGAGGCAAGCCGGAGACCTGTTGCTCCGGCTTGCTGTGTTTATGGGGGAGGGCACATGCGCCAAAACGGATCCAACTTAAACGGGCGTTCGGGTGCGCGTCCGACGGCGCGCCGCGACCTGGGGCAGCTGCCCAGCGGTCAGCGCCGTCGCCGCCGTAAGCCCGGCGCGATGTACCTCAACCATAGCCGCGGGTTTAGCGACCGCAGCGCGCGCATCGGCAACGGGCGCTCGCCGCGCCGACCGTCCCGTCTGCCCTATGCGCTCATCGCCGTGGGTTGCGCACTTGTACTGTTTATCGCTGCCGTCGTGGGCTACGTCAACCGCAGCGTGGACGTGGAGCTCAACGGCCAGAAGACCGCGGTGCGCGTGGGCTCTACGCTGCAGAATCTCATCGACGACCAGGAGTTGACTGACACCTACGACGCAGGCGACCTGCTGGCCGTCGATGACAGCGTGCTCAAGCGCCATGGCGGCGAAAAGCTGTCGGTTAAGGTGGACGGCAAGCGCATAAAACAGGGCAAATGGGATAGCCGCGAACTTGAGGGTGGCGAGAAGGTGACGGTCAAGGATGGCCGTAACACCTACGAGAAGCATGAGGTTCAGGCTACGGTTATCGAGCCCAAGCTCAAGGTCGAGGGCACGGGCGCTATCGAGTATGTGCAGACGTGGGGCGTTCAGGGCCGCTCCGAGGTGTGGGTTGGTGAGCAGTCGGGCAAGACGCAGGACCGCGGCGAGGTTGTGCCCGCCACCGATTGCGTTGTTGCGTGCGCCAGCGTGGCGCCCAAGGGCAACGAAAAGTACGTGGCGCTGACGTTTGACGAGGGTCCGAGCGGTGCGACCAAGCAGATTTTGCAGGTACTCAAGGAAAAGGGCGTCACCGCGACGTTCTTCCTGTCGGGCGATGCGGTCGAGGCCTCGTCCGCCACGGCCAAGGCGATTGTCGATGCCGGGTGCGAAATCGGATCCAACAGCTACAGCGACGATTCGCTCAAGGGCCAGGACCGTGAGGCGGTGCGCGAGCAGATCACGAAAGGCACCGATGCGATTAAGTCGGCGACCGGCGTGAAGACGATGCTGCTGCGTGCTCCCTACGCTGCCTTTGACGAGCAAAACTGGATTGATGCGATGGACCTGGTCTCCGCCGTGGTCTCGTGGAATATTGACTCGGGCGACTGGCTGCTCAACGGTGCCGACGAGCAGGTCTCAACGGTGCTCGATTCGGTGACGCCGGGCAATATCGTGCTGCTCACCGATAGAGACGAATGCGCCGAGCAGACGCTCGAGGCGCTGCCGCAGATTATCGACGGTCTTGTCGCCGATGGCTACAAGATCGTGACGCTCAGCGACCTGGTCAAGACGGACACGTCGCTGAGCAAAAAGCTCACCTCGCTGACGAAGGTCACCATGCCCAAGGACGCCGTGTTCCCCCAACTTGCCGAGGACGATGACACCACAGAGTAGTCATTGGGTAGTCGTTTAAGAACGTCCCCAATGGCTATGTCACGGATACGTCAGCGTTTGGTATGCCTGCAATGTGCAGCGCATAAATTCGATGCCGCAGGGCGGTGCTGATGCTATAGTTACTGCGGTTAATGAGGGTCAAGAGAAAGGTTACAGGTGAAATCCAAACCTCGACCATACAGTCGATGACCCCATGCAGGTGCTTTTTGCGCATGCACGGGGTGTAAGCGTCGAGCGGCGTGCCGCCCGCGCATGCGTATACATATCCAGAAGCCCCCGGACGCCGCACGCGCGGCCGCGTCCGGAGGAATAATGATGGGGAGCACCATTGAATTATCTGAGTGAGATGCTCAAATTGCCGGTCTTGGACGTCGACGGCGAAAAGCTCGGCGTGGTCAACGATTTTGGCATTGCTACCGGCGAAGTTTTTCCGCACGTGACGTCGCTCGCGTTCCGCGGCCCCGGCAAGACGCCGTTTATGATCAGCTGGCGCAAATGGGTCGACCGCATCGACGAGACAGGCGTGTATCTCAATACGTCTGCCACCAATATTCGCTTCTCGTACCTGCAGCCGACCGAGCTCCTGCTGGCGCGCGATGTTCTCAATAAGCAGATCGTCGACACGCAGGGCATGAAGGTCGTGCGCGTCAACGACATCAAGTTTTCCATGTCGGGCGAAAATCAGCTGCGCCTGCTGGGTGCCGAGGTCGGCGCCCGCGGTCTGCTGCGTGCAATCAGCCCCGCGCTCGAGCACGTCGTCGAGGGCTTTATGAAGCACCTGGGCAAGCCGCTCAGCGAGGACATTATCGCCTGGTCCTACATGGACCTGCTCGACCGCTCGACCAAGAACATTCAACTCTCGGTGTCGCACAAGACGCTCGGCGAGCTGCACCCTGCCGACATCGCCGACATTATCGAGCAGCTCGACCCGCGCTTGCGTGCGCAGGTGTTTGCGCAGCTCGATACTGCCCAGGCCGCCGAGGCCATCTCGGAGTTCGATGACGACGAGCTTATGACCGAGATGCTCGAGGGCCTGTCCGACACCGACGCATCGTCGATGCTGGCCATGATGGACCCGGACGACGCTGCCGACCTGATCGACGAGCTCGATTATGAGAAGGCCGAGAAGCTCCTGCGCTTGATGGGCGTCAAGGAGGAGAAGGCGATTCGTAATCTGCTGGGCTACGAGGACAACACCGCCGGCCGCATCATGACCTCGGAGTTTGTCTCGCTGCCCGCCACGGCGACGGTCGGCGATGCCATCGAGGCGATTCGCGAGCTCGACGAGGACTTCGAGAGCGTCTACTACGTCTATACCGAGGATCCGAGCGGCATGCTGACCGGTGTGCTTTCGCTGCGCACGCTGATCGTAGCCGATCGCGACGCCACGCTGGGTCAGCTGGCCTATCGCGACCTGGTCTATGTGTCGCCCGACGAGGACCAGGAAGACGTAACGGACGAGATGACCAAGTATGACCTGGTCGCTATCCCCGTCTGCGACGAGAACCGTCATATCCTGGGTATCGTAACCTTCGACGACGCCATGGACGTTATCGCCGAGGAGCATCAGGAGGACCTGCAAATCGCCGGTGTCGGCTCGGGTGACAGCGCGTCCGACGACTCGACGAACGTGCTCAGCTGGTTCGTGCATCGCCAGTACTGGGTTGTTGTATGGGGCATCGCGTCGTGCATCATGGCGACCGTGCTGGGAACGGCGCTCGGCTCCGCGCATCTGGTGGTGTTCCCCATGTGCGCCATGCCGCTCGTGCTGCTGGCGGCCTCGCGCATGGTGTCGTTCGTCAAGAACTACTTCCTGGAGTATGACGGTCACGACGACGAGCCCAAGCCGTATCTGGGATTCTTCTTCCAGAGCACGGGCATGGGCCTGATTCTGTCACTCGTGACCTACCTGTGCGCCCAGCTGGTGCGCACCGCTGCATTCCCCGATGCCTCTATGTTTGAGGAGCAGCTCTTTACCGGCTGCTTTAACATTGCCGCCATCATTTGCCTGGTTGGCAACATGAGTGCTGTGATTTACCTGATGGTGCTGTTCTGGCGTGACGAGCATGACCTCAACACGTCGGGCACCGCCATGAACGTTATTGCCGTCATGATCTCGTGTGTGGCGTATTGCATCGCCGCGGTGCTGCTCGCCATGTCAGTCATGGGCTAGGTGGTCGCGTGCAAAATACCAAGCAAAAGTCGGGCACCAAGCAAAAGCTGACCATCGCGGCCATCTTTGGCGCTATGGGTCCCGGTCTGCTGGCGGCGCTTTCGGGCAATGACGCCGGCGGCATTGCAACGTATTCCAGTGCGGGTGCCAGCTATGGCTACAAGATGCTCTGGATGCTTCCCGTCATGACTGTGCTGCTCATCGTGACGCAGGAGACCGCGGCGCGTTGCGGCTGCGTGACGGGCAAGGGCCTGGCATCGCTCATTCGCGAGCGCTTTGGCGTGCGCAAGAGTGTACTTGCTATGGCGGCGCTGTTGATCGCCAACACGGCTGTGACCATTTCGGAGTTTGCGGGTATTGCGAGCGGCCTTGCCCTCTTTGGCGTGCCGGCGAGCATCTCGGTGCCGTTGGTGGCGCTGCTGGTATGGATGCTTACCATGTCGGGTAGTTTCCAGCGCATCGAGAAGATTCTGCTGCTGGTGAGCTGCGTGTTCGTGACCTACATCGTCGCCGCGTTTATGGCTGGCCCCAACTGGGGTGAGGTCGCGGTCGACCTGGTCGTGCCCAACATTCAAAATGACCCCAGCTACGTGTCGCTCGTGGTCGCAACGATCGGTACCACCATCGCGCCGTGGATGATTTTCTTGGCGCAGAACAACGTGGTCGATAAGAATGCGGGCGAGGACGACATCGTGCTGCAGCGTATTGATACCGTGAGCGGCTCGCTTGCCGCCGATGTTATTGCCGGCTTTATTATCATCACGACCGGCACGGTGTTGTTCCCGGCGGGTATTCAGATTAGCGATGCTGCCGATGCTGCCCGCGCGCTGGAGCCTATTGCGGGTCAGTGGTCTACGGTACTGTTTGCCTCGGGCCTGGTCGCGGCGAGCTTCTTGGCTGCCTGCGTGCTGCCGGGCGTTACGTCGAGCGCTATCTGCGAGGCATTTGGCTGGGAGCGCGGTGCCGACCGCAGCTGGGACGAGGCCCCGGTTTATCGCGGCATCATTACGGCCATCATCGGCATTTCTGCCGTGTTGGTGCTCATGCCCGGCGTCGATTTGTTCCAGATTATGATGACCTCGCAGGTCATCAACGGCGTGCTGTTGCCCGTAGTCTTGGTATTCCAGGTGGTTATCGCGGCTGATCGCCACATTATGGGCGCCAACCGCAACGGCCGCGTGTGGAACGTGCTCACGTGGGCGACTATCGGCGTGATTACGGTGCTGACGGTCGTCATGTTTGTGCTGCAAGCGATGGGCTACAGCGCGTAGCGCCTCTTTTGGGTTTCGAGCGGGCCGCGGCCATGGGCTGCGGCCTCTTTTTTGCCCGCTACAGGGGGTCAGTTATATAACGATGGGCAAAAAATGCCAAATATGAGTACTGTTGCTAGACTGATGGCATTTACGGTCAAGAAGATAATGAACATAACCTATAGTATGTTCATTAAAATTGGCTCCAATACACCTTAAACAAGTCAGGTTGGCTGCTTTAGGGGGTTGTAGAGGTCGCTCGGACGTCATTTTGGGTGGTTTTGTCTGCTACTAAAAAGGTAACAGTACTCATATTTGCCCTTTTTTGCCCACAGACCTTTGAGGTTGCGGCGAAAAGGGCTTGTTTTGATTGTTTGGGGCAGGCGCGAGGCGCGGAAACGATGCCTGGAGCGGCGGAGCGGCTTGAAATTCATCTCTAGAGGTCTTCATTGGCTGCGCCTGAAGTGCCTCAAGGTGTCGGTGCAAAAGGAGCGTCCCTAACTGCCGCAGGGGGCGTCGGCCACGGCCGACGCCCCCTGCGGGTGGAAGCAGATTTGGCCGCGTGTTACTTGTCGGTGCCCAGCTTGTGTGGCTTGTAGGCGAGGGCGTTGACGAGTGCGTCGGCGGCGGATTTGACGGCTGCCGGCTGCGGATCGTTGACGTGGTCCTCGGGGTGCACGGGCAGGTCTTTCTTGACCGCATCGTGAATCAGGTTGAGGTACTCGGTCACGCCGGTGGTCGACAGGTGCGTGCCGTCGCCGTCGAACAGGTCGTTGCGGTTGGCGCTGTACCCGTACCAGTCGACAACGCGTACATTCTTGTAGCGCGTGGCGGCGTTGGCGATGGCCTGGTTCGTGGACCCGACCCACGGCTGCGGGCTACGCGTGTTTACAAACACGACAGTACGCTGCTCGCCGGCGTCGGCCATGATCGCGTCGACCTGGGCGTCCGTTACCAAACCGTTGGTGCCCAGGGCAAAGACCACGATCTTGCCGGCAAGGTTCTGCTGGATATAGCCCTCAAATGTCGCGCGGCCCGCATCAAACTGGCGGCCCTTTTCGGCATCGATATGGCTGTGCGGGAACACGCCGTCAAAGGAATCAACGGCGCGCAGCGACACGGAGTCACCGATCATCAACAGGTCGTAGGAGCCATCGGGGAAGCCGTCGTTGTCCTTGTCGGTGTCGTCGGCCGCCTGCTGGTCGGTGGGCGCGGTGTTTTTGGCTTCCTTGTTCAGAACTTCGGCGCCCTCGCCGCTCAGCGCAGACGTCTCGGGCACAAAGACCAGGCCGCCCAGTGCGACGACCAACACGACGGCGCAGGCTGCGCAGACAGGGACGTGCGCGCGTGTCCAGTTGGCGGGCGTGGTGGTGCCATTGCGGAACTCGGCGACAGTGCGGCCGAAGGCGCCCTTCCTAAACGGCGTTTCGATAAAGCGATAGGAGCACTCGGCTACGGCGACCACCAGCAGCACCTGCAAAATGTACTGCCACCAGGGCGTATCGTTGATGTTGGCGACCGGGTTCATGAGCAACAGCAGCGGATAGTGCCACAGGTAGATGCTGTACGAGCGCTTGCCGACCCACACGAGCGGCTCGGCGGACAGCGCGCGGGCAACCATTCCCTGGGGCTGCACGCAGGCCGCTATGACCATGAGCGTGAGGATGGAGCACAACAGCGTGCCGCCGCGATACTGGAACGCGGTGTAGCCGTTGGTGAGCGCGACCATGGCGGCAAGGCCAACCAGACCCACGACGCCCAACACATCGATGGATGCGGGCGAGGACCAAAAGCGCACGAGGGCGCTCGGCTGTGCCGGAGCGGTCTCGGCTGCTTCGTCGGCCTTCTCGCCGGGCTTGCCCTCGGCGTTCTTGCCGTGCTTGGCGGCGCCAGCCAGGCGATTGAGCCCCAAACGATGTGCGAGACGCACCGGCGCCAGGTCGCGATCGGGGATAAAGGCCATCCAGGCGCCCAGCAGCAGCGAGAACACGCGGGTGTCGGTGCCGTAGTACACGCGGCTGGGGTCGGCGGCAGGGTTGTAGAGCACCATCATGGCAAGGGCGGATACCGCTGCGAGTCCCAGGACCACACGGCGCGTGTTGGGTTTGCTCACATGCATGGACACCATGGCAAACAGCAGCGGTGGCCAAACCAGGTAGAACTGTTCCTCGATGGCGAGCGACCAAAAGTGCGTAAGCGGCGAGGGGTCGCCCAGGGCGTTGAAGTACGAGACGTCCTGCATAATCTGCCACCAGTTGTTAAAGAACAGCAGCGACGGCAGAATGTCGGGACGCATCTTGGTGAGCATCACGTGGTTAAAGATGGTGCACAGCGCGCAGGTCACGAACACTACCGTTACCACGGCGGGGACCAGGCGACGGATGCGGCGAATCCAGAAGCTCTTAAGGTCGATGCGACCGGTCTTAGCGACTTCGTTGAGCAGCAAGCGCGTGATCAGATAGCCCGAAAGCACAAAGAAGATCGTGACGCCAAGCAGGCCGCCCTGAGCCCACGTGAGGTTGAGGTGATAGAGCACCACCGCGACGACGGCAAGCGTGCGCAGGCCGTCAAGGGCAGGGATGTAGCGGGACTTGGGGCGAGCAGGCGTCTGCTCCGCGGCGGGAGTGTTGGCGCGGCCCGCGTTGTTGGCAGAAGCGCGATGGGGGCTCGCGGTGCGTCGCGGCTCGTTGGCACGGCGCTCGCCCTTCACGCGTTCGTGCGGCGCCGGCTCGTTGCCCGTGCGGCGTCGACCGCGCGAGCCCGATTGCGAGAATTGTTCCATAAAACATCATCCAATGACGAGAATAATCAGCACGTATTCATTGTAGCTGCCTGCCCCTGTGAATGCTTGCTGCTGGCGCAAGCTCAAGCGCGCGTCCACATCAAAGTGGACTAAAGTTATAGGGGGTGCGAGAGTGCACAATCGTTGGTCGACGGTGGGCGCAAAGCCTGAAGACGAGGAGGTTTCCATGGCGGATCACAGCATCGTTGCGGTGTTCGGCAGCATGAACATGGACCTTTCGGTGGCGTGCGAGCGCATGCCGCGCGCGGGCGAGACGGTCGATGGCAGCGGTTTTATCACCAACGCCGGCGGTAAGGGAGCCAATCAGGCCGTTGCCGCTGCGCGCATGGGTGCGCGCACGTGCATGATCGGCGCTGTTGGGCGCGATACCTTTGGCGATGCGCTCGTGGCAGGGCTCCAGGATGCCGGCGTGGGCGTTGAGTTCGTGGCGCGTCGCGATGACGTGGAGACCGGTACCGCGACTATCATTCGCTGCGAGAGCGACAACCGCATCGTGCTGTCGCCGGGCGCCAACCATGCGCTTGCGGGCGAGGACGTTGCCCGCGCACTGAGGCGCTTGGTGGCCGACGAGCTCGACGGCGATGCCAGCGAGATTGCCCCGGCTGCCGGAAGCGTCTTTATTGCCCAGGGCGAATGTGACCTTGCAGCGACGGCCGAGGCGCTTGCTTGCGCTCACGAGCTGGGGTTCTATACGGTCTTTAACCCTGCGCCCGCCTGCGATTTGCCGGCAGGAGCGTGGCCTGCGGTCGACTTGGTCTGCCCCAACGAGACCGAGTGCCAGATGCTGACGGGCATTCTGCCCACAGATGATGCGAGTTGCGTCGCCGCGCTCAATGCGCTGCTCGACAAGGGCGCCGGCGCCGCGGTCATCACGCTGGGCGGCGCCGGCTCGGTTACGCTCGGCGATGGCGGTGAGCCGCTGCGCATGCCGGCGCTTTCGAGCGCGGTGGTCGATACGACGGCCGCGGGCGATACGTTTATTGGTGCGCTTGCTGCAGCTCGTCTGGAGGGTCTGCCGCTCTTTGAGTGCATGGCGGCGGGTGCTCGCGCCTCGGCGGTGACGGTGTCGCGCCTGGGCGCTCAGCAATCAATTCCCACGCGTGCGGAAGTCGAGCGCAAGTTTGGTTTAGACGGTTTGGATGTAGACGGAGAAGCGGAGTAGAACAATGGCAACCAAGAAGCTGATCCTTGATCTGGATATGGGTGTGGATGATGCGATGGCGCTTGCCTATGCCATCGCGAGCCCCGAGGTGGAGCTCGTCGGCATCACCACGTGCTTTGGCAACGTGCGCGTCGAGCAGTCGGCGCACAACTGCTTGGCGGTGCTCGACCTGTTGGGTCGTCCCGAGGTGCCGGTGTACCTGGGCGCCGATCGTCCCATGAAGGCGACCGAACCCTACACGCCGCCGGCGTCCACCACGCTTATCCACGGCAAGAACGGCATCGGCGGCGCAAGCGTGCCCGCCTCGCCGTACGAGCCGGTGGGCGCGACGTCGGCCGACGGCAATGCGGCGGTCGATTACCTGATTGATGCCGCGCGTACCTATGGTCCCGATCTGGTTTACGTTGCGACCGGCCCGCTCACCAATCTGGCGCTTGCCCTGGAGCGCGATGCGGCGGCGATGATGTCTATCGGCCGCGTGGTCGTGATGGGCGGCGCCCTTACCGTGCCCGGCAACGTGAGCGCGGGCGCCGAGGCCAACATGGCGGGCGACCCCGAGGCTGCCGACGCTGTGTTGCGCTCGGGCCGCAAGCTCACCATGGTGGGCCTGGATGTGACGCACCGCGTGGTGCTCACACGTCGCGACGTTGCCGGCTGGACGGGCTCGGGCACTATGGCTGGCTGCGCGTTTGCGAGCATGGTCGAGCACTATATCGGTTCGTACGAAATGAACGCGCCCTACCTGGGCGGCTGCGCGCTGCACGATCCGCTGGCGGTTGCCGTGGCGATTGATCCCACGCTCGTGGGTGCGCTCGGCTGCAATCTTCGTGTCGACCTGCTGGGCGAGTACCGCGGCCGCACTATCTGTGACGAGCACCGTCTGTCCGATCCGGATAAGAGCGCGCTCGTGGCGCTCACCGTGGACGCCCCACGTTTCCTCGCGGAGTTTAAGGCACGCATGGCTCGCATCCTTGGCTAAACGGTTTCTGTGCCCCGATCCAGATTAGCTACCGAGTAAATACGCCCGTTGGGGGAATAGTCGCGTCGCTTCGCTTGACAACAGGCTAAACTAGCTATTAAACATTTACTATTCTGTTTAGATTGAATTTGCGGTCGTTTAGTTGTCGAGTCACGGGGCGGTCAGGCCACGATGCTCGACAGCGGCCGTTGCTAGGGGGAACAATGGCTAAAGCAAGTGTCCGCGAGATCAGCCGCATTACCGGTTTTTCGCCTGCGACCGTGTCCAACGCGCTCAACCGCAAGCGCAGCGTGAGCGAGGAGACCGCCAAGGTCATCCTGGAGTGCGCGCAGTCGCTCGGCTATCAGCAGTCGACGCAACTCGAGAGCATCCAGTTTGTGCTCGCGCGCAAGACGGGCGCCATCCTGGACGAGAGCACCTTCCATCCCGCGGTTATTGAGGGCGTGGAGCGCCAGGCGCGTCGCCACGGCATGAGCACGAGCTTTGTCTCGCTCGACTTTAGCGACCTAGACGCCGTGCGTCCGCAGGTCGAGGGCCTGATCGCCGACCCGTCTGCCGCCATCGTGCTGATGGGTACCGAGCTGGGTGAGGAAGATTACGCCCTGTTCGCCAACGCTGCCGCCCACCTGATCGTGCTCGACGGCTGGAGCGACCGCCAGTACTTTGATGCCGTAGTCATTGCCAATACCGATTCGGTGCTGCGCGCCGTGGACTACCTTATCGAGAAGGGTCACAGGCAAATCGGCTATCTGGCAGGCGATCTTCGTATCCGCAACTTTAAGGATCGCGAGCGCGGCTATCGCCAAGCGCTTGAGGATGCGGACCTCGAGGCCAATCCGGCATGGCGCGTCACGCTGGGCACCACGCTCGAGGGCGCTTATCGCGACATGGGCGCGTGGCTCGACAATGCCTCGCGCGAAGATCTGCCGACGGCTTTCTTTGCCGAGAACGACGTGCTCGCCGTGGGTGCCATGCGCGCGTTCAACGAGCACGGCATTCGCGTGCCCGAGGATGTCTCGATCATCGGCTTTGACGATCTGTCTTTGGGCGCTTTTTCCAACCCGCCGCTCACCACGGTGCATGTTCCCAAACACGAGGTGGGCGAGATCGCGGTGCGCCGTCTGGTGGGCAACATCCGCAATCCCAAGAGCTATACCTGCAAGACGGCCGTATCGACCTATTTTGTCGAGCGCCAAAGCGTGCGCGAGATCTAGGCAGAACGGCGTTTGATAAGCGATGCCCCCAGCTCGATTTTGAGCGGGTGGTGCTCGGCCTCGTCGATGATCTCGACGAGGCGTCGTGCGGCGATGGCGCCCATATACTGCGAAGGAACGTTGAGCGTGGTCAGCTGCGGCTGCACGTAGGTGCCGCCGATGTTGTTGTCGAAGCCGACGATGCGTACGTCATCGGGCACGCGATAGCCGCGCTCGATGAAGGCTTTCATGGCTCCAATAGCCACATCGTCAAAGACGGCGACGTAGCTTTGGGCAAGGGACTCGCCCGAATCAATAATGTCGAGCATGCCCGAGTAGGCCTCGTCTAGATCGACGGCGAGCTCGTGGATGATGCCGCATTTTTCCGACCCGGCTAGCTGACTGTTGGCGTGCTCGTAGGCGAAACGTCGTTCGGTGAAGTTGCCCAAGGTAATGGGCGTCGTTAACAGGCCGGGGACCGATCCATACTTCGAATACAGGTACTGTACGGCAAGTGTCATACTGGCAGCGTTGTCGATCTTGACCGTGTCGACCCCAACGCTCATGCATGAGTCCAGCAGCAGCAGAGGGCAGTCCAGCGATGCAAACGGCAAAAAATCCGACTCGTACATCTCGGTTGCGAGGATGATGACGCCGTCATATCGTGCCTCGGCGATGTCGGCGATCTGTTGGTGAATGTTTTCGAATGGCGAGTAGTTCACCAGCGAAAACGAGAATCCCGCATGCCTAAGGGCGCCCTCGACTCCGGCGAGCATGTCGGCGAAAAAGGGGCTCGCAAAGATGCGGCGCCGGTTAAAGGCAACCAAGGCAACGGTTCCGCTTCTTTGTCGCTCGAACTTAATCTTGCTAAAGTCGTAACCTAGGGCTTCAGCGGTGCTGAGCACCAGCTGCCGTGTTTTTTCGCTTACGCCGCGTCGATTGTTAAGTGCAAGGGAGACGGCCGCTGCCGAGATTCCCAGCTGATCAGCAATTTGTTTTGCAGTAACGGCCATGGTGGTTCCTAACGGTTGTTAACTTAAAACGAGCTTAACACTCGGCTGTTCATTAAGCTAAATATTTAGTAAGTCAACTTAAGAATCGATAGAAGTTAAGTTGCGTCCCCAGTAGAGTTTGTCTCAACAAACGCAACAACAAGGGGGGACGAGATGATCAGCGTTATTTCCGAAATGCCCATTACGGATGAGAGCTATCCGTTTTCGAGTGCCGAGCGCTACTGTCATCTGAGCGCGAATGGCTACGTCGAACGCGAATATCGCGTTGACGGCACCGCCAACGTGTATCGCACTGCCGACGAAGATGGCGGCGTAGAGGTCATGACCGCCGATGCCCCCTATTCTAATCGCATCGTTGTCCGCGCGCCCAAAGATCCGGCGCAGGCGAGTGGCAACGTGGTGGTCGAGATTATCAACCCCACATCGTTCATGGAAATCGAGCGCATGTGGATTCTGGGCTACGGCGAGTTTGTGCGCTCTGGTGACATCTATGTAGGCATCACCAGCAAGCCCAATACCATCGCCAAGCTCAAGGAATTCAATCCCGATCGCTATGCCTTTATGAATTGGGCGAACCCGACTCCCGAGCGACCCTTCGACTATGATCCGGCCGAGCTCGAGCGCGGCGGCGCACTTCCCGACATGGACATCTCCTACGAGACGGGTCTGTTTTGGGATATGCTGACCGATCTTGCGTGGCTCCTGCGCGAGGACTCCGACCTCAACCCGATCCGCGATTATCCGCACCAGGCGATCTGCCTTACGGGATGGTCCCAGTCAGGCGCCTATCTGTTCCGCTACCTCAACAGCTTTGCCTATCGCGAGGAGGTGCGCCGCGACGGCCGCGTGTTTGACGGCTATCTGTCCGGCGGCGGCATCCATTCGCTGTGCACTCCCGTCAACCAGTATGAGTGCTGCCGGGACTATGCGCATCACCTGATGCGCGTGGAGCACGTCGAGGAGCCGTTCATCGCCCTTCAGACCGAAAGCGAGAACGGTCGCTTTGAGAGTTGGCGCACGCTTATGCCCGATAGCGATGCCCCCGATTTTAAGTACCGGCTGTACGAGGTGACGGGCGCCTCCCACGATACGCAGTGGAGCTATGTCGACTATTACCAGGACGACGAGGATCTTAAGCGTATCGACCACCTGCCGGTGTATGTCGGCAAGCATGCCGAGGCAAACGCCTATCCGTCGCAGTATCTCTTCCACGCTGCCTTCCGCAACCTGTTCCGTTGGGTCCGCACCGGCGCCGCGCCGGCAACGTGCCCGCGCATTGAGCTGGATGCAAACGGCGAGAACGTAAAGGATGCCCTGGGCAACACCAAGGGCGGTCTTCGCACCTGCCTGCTCGAGCATCCGTTTGCCCGTTACTCCAACACGAGCCTGGTCGAGCCGGGTCAGGGCACGGTCGATAAGACGAGCGACAAGGATGGGCTGTTTGGCCACATGGAGTCGTTCTCGGCATCGATGCTCAAGGAGCTGTACGGATCGCTCGAAAATTACCGCGCCCTGTGCGAGCGCGATACGGCGATTGAGGTGTCGCAAGGCTTTGTCTGTGCCGAAGACGCCCGGGCGATCGTTGACTTTGCCGTGAGGTCCGCGAGCGAGCGGGGACTGAACTAGTAGGTATTAAGACCGGAGAGGGGTCTGTAATGGATACGACGTTGAACCAAGACGCTGTCGCCGAGATCTGGCGTCCGGTCGTTCTGACGTTTGAGAGCGCCTGTTCGTTCGACAACCCGTTTTTGGATGTTGAGATTTGGGCGGAGTTTGTCGGTCCGAGCGGCAGGGTGATCCGCCGCGAGGCCTACTGGGACGGCGACCACACCTACCGCGTCTCGTTTGCCCCGACCGAGCTCGGCGCTTGGAGCTATGGTATCGAGGCTCCCGAGCAGACCGGTCTTAATGGCCGTGTGGGCAGCGTCGAGGCTGTACCGTACACGGGCGACCTCGACCTGTATCGCCACGGCTTTATCCGCGTCGCGGACAACCCGCACTTATTTGCCTATTCGGATGGCACGCCGTTTTTTTTGGCTCGGCGACACCCACTGGGAGTTTGCCTACCGCGAGAGCTGGGGCAAGTCGAACCACCCTGGCATGACGAGTCAGTTCCGCGGCATGGTCGACCTGCGTGCCAAGCAGGGATTTACCGTCTACCAGACCAACTTGCGCTCTGACATGGGCGCAGATGGTCGTTACTGGATTGACGGCGGTATGCCCAAGGGCGCAGAGGATCTGCCCAATGTTGCTTTCTACCGGCAGGAGCTTGATCGCCGCATGGCCTATGTCGCCGATGCCGGTTTGGTCAACGCGCTTGGCCAGGCATGGGCGTTTTCTATTCGCGGCGATCATGGCGTGGAGCATCAAAAGCACCTTGCCCGCTATCTGGTGGCGCGCTATGGCGCATATCCGATGGTTTGGACGCTTGCCGGCGAGGTTGCCGGGTATGGCAAAGAAGATCGAGCCGCTTTGATCGACGGATGGCGTGAGGTCGCCTTGGAGATCGAGGCCCGCGACGGCTATGGCCACCTGGCTACGGCGCACTATACCAACGAGCGCCCCTTTGCCGATTACTACCAGGACGAGGCTTGGATGGACTTTACGCTCAACCAGGCCGGTCATGGCGATTACCTGATCAAGGCGAGCGACTACTTTGACTATCTGGCAGCTCATGACGACAAGCCCTTCGTCGAGGGCGAGGCGCTCTACGAGTTTTGCTCGACGCTTGAGGAAATGGGTACGCGCCTGTGCACCGCAGACATGTTGCGTCGCGTGGCGTATATCTGCATGCAGGCGGGCGGCGCTGGCTATACCTACGGAGCCCAGGGCATCTGGGACAACGTGTGGGAAAGTCCCGAGGAGCTCGATCCCTTTATGGCGATCTTCAACCGCTTTGGCATTACGTGGGCCCAGGCGGTAGACGGAGAGGGTGCAGTCCAGATGGGCTATATGCGCTCCTTCTACGAAGAAAATCACTTCTGGGAGCTCGCTCCCTACGAAACGACCGATGCGGGCAACCTGTTTGCCAACAAGGCTCCGCTGGCAACCGCCAACCGAGACCTTTCGCGCATCGTCGCGTACTTTGGCGATACCGTGCGCCGAAAGCTTGCTATCGAGGGCGTGCCGACGGGCGCTGCCTATGCAAGCCGATGGTTTAACCCCCGCACGGGCGCATACCGTGACGGCGAGAACGTCTCTGTCGTCACGGACAGCATCACACTGCCTGACAAACCCGAGGTTGGGGATTGGCTCCTCGTCCTCGAGCTCAAGGCATAACCATATTTCCCTTGGTCATAGGCGGGAAAGAGTCGGCCGCAATTTCCCGCTTGACAGCTAGATGAATCGTTTAGAGAGGATCAGTGAACACGAAATGAGCGTTCTCGATTCGATGCAGGGCTTCCTCGAGAAGCACGTGGGCCCCATTGCCCACAAAGTGAGCAGCTTTAAGGTCGTAAAGGGCCTTATGTCCGGCATGATGGCGACCATGCCCGTTACGCTGGGCGTGGCGCTGCTCTCCATCATCAACGGACTGCCGATCCCGCCGCTGCAGGCGTTCCTTACCGGCACTGGCATGTCGGCGACGATTGCCGATGTGTTGGTCGTCACCATGAACCTCGGTGCCATCTACATGTGCGCTTCGGTTTCGTACTCCTACGGCAAGGTGCTTGAGAACAAGGGCCTTACGACGACGGTTGCGTCCATTGGCGTTCTGCTCCTGCTGATCCCGCTGGGCCATGCCGAGGACGGCTCGACCTTCATCACCACCCGTTACCTGGGCAGCTCGGGTCTGTTCGTGGCCCTGCTCGTGGCGCTGATCGTGCCGAAGGCGCTCAACTTCCTTATGAAGCATATCGCCATTCCCATGCCCGATTCCGTTCCGCAGTTCGTCAACGACTCGCTGTCCCCGATGTTCTGCGCCATCGTCATCTTTACCTCGGCCGCGCTGCTTAAGTGGGGCATGGGCCTGACGAGCTACGGCGATGTCTTTAACCTCATCAACTCCACCATTGCGGTGCCCGTTATGTTCCTGGGCTCCAGCCCGTGGGCCGTCGTCGTCTACTTTATCCTTTGCAACCTGCTGTTCTTCTTTGGTGTACATCCCAGCGTCCTGATGAGCGTGTACATGCCGGTCGTTTCGACGTGCGCTCTGGCCAACGTCGAGGCATACCTTGCCGGCCAGCCGCTTCCGTATTTGCCGTTCATCGTTATGTTCTCCGTGGGTTCTGTTGACGCCCTGGGCATGGAGCTTGCACTGCTCACGGCCAAGTCCGAGCGCTACAAGACGCTTTCCAAGGTCGCTCTGGTGCCTGCCATCTTCAACATCTCCGAGCCCATCATCTTTGGTACGCCCGTCGCCATGAACCCCTATATGTTCATCCCCTACATCCTGCTCAAGCCGGTCGCATGCGCCGTTGCCGCTATTGGTCTGCTGCTGGGTCTTGGCAACGCGTATAACCCGACGGTCAACATGCCGTTCGTCGTGCCGCTGCCCATCACCGACTTCTTCATCGGCGGTCCTGGTCTGGTTGTCATTGTCTGCGCTGCGATTCTCGCCGTTGCCCTGCTGTTCATCCCGTTTGTCAAGATGGCCGACAAGGAGGCCCTCGAGGAGGAGGCCGCCGCAAAGGCTTCTGCCGAGTAGGTCATTGTCCGTAAGTTCGTAGGTTCGGCCGATCGCGTTGATTGCCGAAACATATAAGTCCCTGTGAGGGGTTACAGGAAAGGAACTGCAATGAAAAACATCGTTCTTATGTGCGCCGGTGGCATGTCCACGAGCATCATCATGAAGAACATCAAGAAGGCTGCCGACGCCGAGGGTCTGGAGTGCGAGGTCTCCGCCCACGCCGTCAGCGAGGCTGCCACCATCGGACGCAATGCCGACTGCATCCTGCTTGGGCCGCAGGTTGGCTATGCCAAGGACGAGGTTTCTGCCGCATGCCCCGAGGTACCGGTCGGCGTGATCCCCATGGCCATCTACGGCATGATGGACGGCGCCAAGGCTCTGGCCCAGGCCAAGGAACTGATGGGACTGTAGGTATGACGGCAGAAGAGATTCAGCTTCAGAGCTTTCAGATCATTGCGGGCGTCGGTTGCGCGCGCACCTGCTACATCGATGCGATTCACCTAGCTCGTGACGGCAAGTTCGTAGAGGCCGAGGCGAAGATCGCCGAGGGCCAGCAGCACTATGCCGAGGGTCACGCGGCTCACGGTGGCCTTGTCCAGCAGACTGCAGCTGGCGAGAACCTGAGCATCGATCTTTTGGTTGTTCATGCCGAAGATCAGCTTATGAGTGCCGAGGGCTTTGGCATCCTTGCCAAGGAGTTCGTGGACGTCTATCGCAAGATGGGCGCGTAACCACGGGCCTTGCAGCCAGATTACCCCCGCGGGCGGTGTGCTCGCGGGAATAGGGCGGTATTGATTTCGCGTACATACATATGCGGATAGAGAGGGTCCTTCGGGGCCCTCTTTTTGTTGCCCTTGTATGTTCAGATTGTTTACATACCGTTTAGGCTGATTTCTCTACCGTTTACGAGACTTTCGCGCTAAACTTTTAAACAAAAGAGTAAAACATTTAGTAAACAGAACAAAACGAAACACACATCTGTTTACTGAACATGTGATAAGGGGAGGACGTACATGGATAAGATCAAGCTCGGCTTTGTACCCACGCGCCGCAGCATCTTTAGCGCGCCGGACGCGATCAAGTATCGCGGCCTGACGGCTGATCGTCTGCGCGAGATCGGCGTCGACATCGTGGATATCGACGACATCAACGACGAGGGCCTGCTGTTCGACGACAGCCATATCGCGCCTATCGTCGAGAAGTTCCGCGCCGAGGGCGTCGACGGCATCATGCTGTGCCACGCCAACTTTGGTACCGAGTATGTCTGCGCCCGCCTTGCCCGCGAGCTCGGCTTGCCCGTGCTGCTGTGGGGCCCGCGCGACGAGCGCCCCGAGCCCGACGGCACTCGTCTGCGCGACAGCCAGTGCGGTCTGTTCGCGACCGGCAAGGTCCTGCGTCGCTTCCAGGTTCCCTTCACCTACATGACCAACTGCCGTCTGACCGATCCCGAGTTCGAGCGCGGTGTCTGGGACTTTTTGGCCGTGTGCAACGTGGTCAAGACTTTCAAGCACACCCGCATCCTGCAGATGGCCACTCGCCCGTTCGACTTCTGGTCCACCATGTGCAACGAGGGCGAGCTGCTCGAGAAGTTCAACATTCAGCTTTCGCCTATCCCCATGACCGAGCTTGTCCAGGCTGTGCGCGACGCCCAGGCCGACGAGCAGGCCATGGCCTCCATGCTTGCCCACATCAACGACAGCTTTGAGATCTGCATTCCCGAGGACAAGGTCCCCGCGGTCGCCGGTCTTGCTATCGCCATGAAGCGCTTGGTCGAGAAGTATGGCTGCAACGCCGGTGCCATTCAGTGCTGGAACGCTCTGCAGGACGAGCTGGGCATTATGCCCTGCGCCGCCAACGCCATCCTCAACGAGATGGGCATTCCTATCGTATGCGAGACCGATATCCACGGCGCCATCACCGCGCTGATGGTCGAGGCCGCCGACCTGGGCCGTCACCGCGGCATGTTTGCCGACTGGACCGTGCGTCATCCCGACAACGAGAACGGCGAGCTGCTGCAGCACTGCGGCCCCTGGCCCTGCAGCTGCGCGGCCGTCAAGCCCAAGCTCACTTACCCGCTGGCTTTCGATCACCCCGGCGCGCTGACGGCCGAGGCCAAGCACGGCGACCTCACCCTTGCCCGCTTTGACGGCGACAACGGCGAGTACTCGCTGCTGCTGGGCAACGCCCGCGGCATCGACGGCCCGGCCGGCATGGGCACCTACCTGTGGGTCGAGGTCGACAACCTCAAGCGCCTCGAGGCCAAGATCGTCGAGGGTCCCTACATCCACCACTGCGTCGCCATTCACGCCAACGTGGTGCCGGTGCTCTACGAGGCGTGCAAGTACATCGGCATTGTCCCCGACCTGTACGACCCCATCGAAGAAGACGTCAAAGCTTACCTGCGAGGAGAGTAGAAATGGCAACTATCGAAGAGCTTGAATCCCTGCGTTGGGACCTTCGCCGCGATTGCGTCGATATCATCATGGCTGGCGCCGGCGGGCACATCGGCGGCGACATGTCGGTCATCGATGCGCTGATGACCCTCTACGCCAACCACCTCAACATTTCGCCCGAGACCGTCGACAATCCCAACCGCGATCGCTTCGTGCTCTCCAAGGGCCACGCCATGGAGGCCTACTACGCGGTGCTCTGCCACGAGGGCTATCTGGACCTCGACGATGTCAAGGCCCGCTTCTCTAAGTTCGGCAGCCCCTACATCGGCCACCCCAACAACAAGCTCAAGGGCATCGAGATGAACTCGGGCTCGCTGGGTCACGGCCTGCCCGTGGCCGTCGGGATGGCGCTTGCCGGCAAGATGGATGGCCGCGACTACCGCGTCTACACCATCATGGGCGACGGCGAGCTTGCCGAGGGCTCGGTCTGGGAGGGCGCCATGAGCGGCGGCAACTACCAGCTCGATAACCTGTGCGCGCTCGTGGACCGCAACCGCCTGCAGATCAGCGGCAGCACCGAGGACGTCATGAAGCAGGATTCGCAGGAGGAGCGCTGGGCCGCCTTCGGTTGGAACGTGCTGTCCATTCCGGGCAACGACGTCCAGGCCATCGATGCCGCGCTGACGCTGGCCGCCGAGACCAAGGGTAAGCCCACGGTCATCATCCTCAACACGGTGAAGGGCTATGGCTCGTCTGTTATGGAGGACAAGGCCGCCTGGCACCATCACCTGCCCAACGACGAGGAATATGCCCAGATCATCGCCGATTTCGCTGCCCATAAGGAGGCCATCAATGGCTAACAAGATCGCCAACCGCAAGGTTATCTGCGACACGCTGCTCGAGGCCGCCGCAACCGACAAGGACATCGTCGTCCTGTGCTCCGACTCCCGCGGCTCCGCATCGCTCACGCCGTTCTTCGATCAGTATCCCCAGCAGTCCATTGAGGTCGGCATCGCCGAGCAGGACCTGGTGAGTATCGCCGCCGGTATGGCCTCGTGCGGCAAGAAGGCCTGGGCCGCCTCGCCGGCGTCCTTTGTGACCACGCGCTCGTATGAGCAGTGCAAGGTCGACGTTTCGTACTCCAACACCAACGTCAAGCTCATCGGCATCTCGGGCGGCGTGTCCTACGGCGCCTTAGGCATGAGCCATCACTCCGCGCAGGATATCGCCGCCATGAGCGCGATTCCCAACATGCGCGTGTATCTGCCGAGCGATCGCTTCCAGACCGCCGAGCTCGTGCGTGCCCTGGTCGCCGACAACAAGCCGGCCTACATCCGCGTGGGCCGCAACCCGGTGGAGGACGTGTACACCGAGGACGAGTGCCCGTTCCAGATGGACCGCGCCACCTGGGTGCGTCGCGGCACCGATGTGACGCTCGTCGCCACCGGCGAGATGGTCCGCCATGCCGTGGACGCCGCCGATCTGCTGGTCGAGCAGGGCATCTCGGCGACGGTGCTCGATATGTACTGCGTCAAGCCGCTCGACGCCGAGGCCGTGATCGAGGCCGCCGGTGCCACGCGCGCCGTCGTGACCGTCGAGGAGCACAGCCCCTTCGGTGGCCTGGGTTCCATGGTCGCGCAGGTCGTGGGCGAGCACTGCCCGCGTCCGGTCAAGTGCCTCTCCCTGCCCGATGCGCCGGTCATCACCGGCACGAGCCCCGAGGTCTTCGCGCACTACGGCCTGACGGGTGCCGGAATCGCCAAGACGGTCGCCGAGTTCCTTCCCGCAGAGTAATTGGTGCATCGGGGACAGGTTTGCGCCAATCCTTTTTGGTTGAATTTTGAGCAGGCCGGCTGCGCTCTCATGAGCTGGTCGGCCACTCGCTCCTTGTCCGTCGGGTTTTAGTTTTGAATCGACGGGGGAGACAGGAGAGTACATGAGCAAATACATCATCGGAATCGATCAATCCACGCAGGGCACCAAGGCGCTGCTGGTGGACGAGGGCGGCCATTTGATTCATCGTGCCGATCGCCCGCATCGCCAGATTGTCAACGAGGCCGGCTGGGTGAGCCATGATCCAGCCGAGATCGCCGCCAACGTGCTGGCCGTGGCGCGCGCCGTGGTGGAGGAGACCGGGGTCGATCCGGCCGACGTCGCCGGCATCGGCATCTCCAACCAGCGCGAGACCACCGTTGCCTGGAGGCGCACGACGGGCGAGCCGCTGTGCGATGCCGTGGTGTGGCAGTGCGCCCGCGCCCGTGAGCTGTGCGACGAGCTGGCCGCGCGCGAGGGTGTGGCCGAGCTGGTGCGCGACACGACGGGTCTGGTACTCTCGCCCTACTATCCGGCGGGCAAGATGGCTTGGATTCTCGCGAACGTTCCCACGGCTGCCGAGGCCGCGGCGGCAGGCGAACTGTGTCTGGGCACCATCGATGCCTGGGTGGTCTGGACGCTCACGGGCGGCGCGGAGTTTCGCTGCGACTGGTCCAATGCCAGCCGCACGCAGCTCTTCGACCTGCGCCGTGGCTGCTGGAGCGAGCCGGTGTGCGAGGCCTTTGGCGTCGATGCAGCCTGCCTGCCGCAGGTGACCGATTCCGATGGCCTGTTCGGCATGACGGACCTGGGCGGCTTTTTGCCGGCGCCCGTGCTCATTCACGGCGTACTCGGCGACAGCCATGCCGCCTTGTTTGCCCAGGGCTGCCATAGCCGCGGCATGGCCAAGGCGACCTATGGCACCGGCAGCTCGGTCATGATGAACGTCGGCGACGAGTTCGTTGCCAGCTCGCACGGGCTTTCGAGCTCGCTTGCGTGGCGTATGGACGGTGTGACCGAGTATGTGCTCGAGGGCAACGTGAGCTACGCCGGCGCCGTCAAGACGTGGCTGCGCGACGACCTGGAGCTCATCAACAATCCCGAGGAAGTCACCGACCTGTGCTACGCCGCCAATCCGGCGAGTCGCGTCTACTTTGTGCCGGCGTTTACCGGCCTGGGCGCGCCGCACTGGGCGAGTGACGCCGAGGCCTGCGTCTTTGGCATGACGCGCACCACGGGCCGTGCGGAGTTCGTAAAGGCCGCCGACGAGTCGATCGCCTATCAAATCTTTGACGTGATTGATGCGATGGTCGAGGATTCGGGCGCGGCACTGGCCGAGCTTCGTGTTGACGGCGGCCCCACGCGCGACGCGTACCTGATGCAGTTTGAGAGCGACTTGGTTGGCTCGCCCATCCGCATCGCGAGCAACGACGAGATGAGCGGTCTGGGTGCGGCCTGGGCCTGCGGCATTGCGCTGGGCATGTACACGCGCGACGTCGTTGACGTCTACGGCGCTCGCGGCATCGTGGAGCCTGCCATGTCCGCCGACGAACGAGCCAAAAAGATCGCCGGCTGGCGCCATGCCGTGAAATCTACAATCGCGTACACCGCCTAGCATGATTATTCTGAGACGGGGATTAAAAACTCATTGATCCCCGTCCCGGGCAGCTCATTTGGGACGGGGCTTTTTTGACTGGTATGATTGGTGCGATCATTCGAACCAGCTAAAAGAGCCCCGTCCTAAATTGACTACCGAGAGGATCTGCCATGGAGCGCATCGCGAGTTTTTCCGTTGACCATCTGCTGCTCGAGCCCGGCGTGTATGTGAGCCGCATCGACCACGATCCGGCGACCGGCGCCGCCGTCACCACCTTTGACCTGCGCCTGACCACGCCCAACAAGGAGCCAGTTATGAACACGGCGGAGTGCCACACCATCGAGCATCTGGGTGCCACGTTCCTCCGCAATCATGCCGAGTGGTCGAGCCGCATTGTCTACTTTGGTCCCATGGGCTGCCGCACGGGCTTTTACCTGGTTGTCTTTGGTGAGCTGACGAGCGAGGAGATCTTGCCGCTCGTGCGCGAGCTGTTCGAGTTTGTCGCGGGCTTTGAGGGCGATGTTCCCGGTGCCGCTCCCGAGGAGTGCGGTAACTGCCTGGACCAGAACCTCCCCATGGCAAACTGGCTTGCGCGTCGCTATCTCGACCGCGATCTGGCCGATATCGACGAGAAGCACCTGCACTATCAGCAGGCATAAGGATGCTGGCAGGAATAGCGTTTGCGCCAGAAGCGCTCCCACTCTTGTGGGGGCGCTTTTTCATATCGAGCACTCGAAACAGAACGAGATTGTTCTAGAATGTTCGTATAGTCACATTTACGAACAGGAGTGAACATGCATATCTATTCTGTCAACGATCCCGAGTTCAAATCCTATGGCAACGTTTGGGATGACGTTCCGTCCGAGCTCACGTCGCCCGTGCTCGAGGCACTCTCTGCCACGCCCATTCCCGAGGGCAGCAAGTACGTAGCAAGTGCGCCGGAGCTCGAGGGTGTCAAGGATGCCGACAAACTGGGCTTTCTCATGTTTGGCGGCCGCCCCTTCCAGCTCGGCTGGTGCAACGGCCACAACACACGCCTCAACTGCCTGGAGTATCACCGCGCCAGCGAGTTTAACCTGGGCGCCCGCGACTTTATCCTGCTCGTGGCGCATCGCTGGGAGATCGAGGACGGCAAGCTCGACACCGCGTGCGTCAAGGCGTTCCGCGTACCGGCGGGTACGGTCGTCGAAGCCTTCAACACCACGCTTCACTACACGCCCTGCATGGTCGACGACGGCGGCTTCCAGGTGATGGTGGCGCTGCCGGCGGGCACCAATGGCCCGCGCCCCGAGGCCGCAGCCGACATGCCTGCCGCCGGTGACAGCTACTGCTACTGGAAGGCCGACAAGTGGGTTCTCTGCCACGCCGATAGCCCCAAGGCTGCCGAGGGCGGCTACGTAGGCCTCATCGGCAAGAACCTCGACATCGCCTGTGACTAGCATCTTCCGTCTCGATTTGTAACATCTAGCGGGCTAAATCGTCTCTACCTGTTACAGATTTAGACAAACTGCGGGGGGCTGCCCGAAAATCTCGATCTGTAACACCAAGCCCGGTTTTGGCTGCCTACCTGTTACAGATCGAGACAAACCGCCCCAAACCACCACAAAGGTGCCTGTCCCCTTTGTGGTGGTTTGGGGCGGCGGTATCAGAAAGTGTCAGGCAGGGGCGGCTGCCGGGCCGCCGTGTGCGAAAAGAAGTGTCGGCCTGCGTCGTTGCCGTTGAGTAGCGCGCTGCTTACGGGGATACTGAAACCACGACAAACAGCGTGTGAAAGGATCGATGTATGGCTTTCCGTAAAGACTTCCTGTGGGGCGGCGCAACGGCTGCCAACCAGTGCGAGGGTGCCTACGACGTGGACGGCCGCGGCCTGGCCAACGTGGATGTGGCCCCGCACGGCCCCGAGCGCTATGCGGTGGTCTCCGGCCAGCGCAAGATGCTCGACTTCGAGGACGGCTATTACTACCCCGCGCAGACCGGCATCGATTTCTATCACCACTACAAGGAGGACATCGCCCTCTTTGCCGAGATGGGCTTTAAGACCTTCCGCATGAGCCTGGCCTGGACCCGCATCTTCCCCAACGGCGACGAGACTGAGCCCAACGAGGCCGGCCTGGCCTTCTACGAGGACGTGTTCCGCGAGTGTCAGGCGCACGGCATTGAGCCGCTCGTGACCATCACGCACTTCGACTGCCCGATTCACCTCATCAAGGAGTACGGCGGCTGGCGCAACCGCAAGCTCATCGACTTCTACAAGAACCTCGCGACCACGATCTTCACCCGCTACAAGGGCCTGGTAAAGTACTGGCTTACCTTCAACGAGATCAATATGATCTTGCACCTGCCGTTTATGGGTGCCGGTCTGGTCTTTGAGGAGGGCGAGAACAAGGAGGCCGTCGAGTACCTGGCCGCCCACAACGAGCTCGTCGCCAGCGCTTGGGCAACCAAGATCGCTCACGAGATCGACCCTGAGGTCAAGATCGGTTGCATGCTTGCCGCAGGTAGCTACTACCCCTACAGCTGCCGTCCGGGCGATGTGCGCCAGGCGCAGATTGACAACCAGAGTAACTATTTCTTCGTCGACGTTCAGAGCCGCGGCTACTACCCGGCCTATGCCGTCAAGAAGCTCGAGCGTTTGGGCATCGATGTGGGCATGACGGATGAAGACCGCGAGATCCTGGCCGCCAACACCGTCGACTTCATCAGCTTTAGCTATTACAGCACCCGTTGCTCCGCCGGTGCCGATAACCCCGATGTCGAGCGCACCCAGGGCAACGCCTTCGCCGGCGCCAAGAACCCCTACCTGCAGGAGAGCCAGTGGGGCTGGGCCATCGATCCGCTGGGCTTCCGCATCACCCTCAACGACCTGTACGACCGTTATCAGAAGCCGCTGTTTGTGGTCGAGAACGGTCTGGGCGCCAAGGATGTTGTCGAGGAGGATGGCTCCATCAACGACGACTACCGTATCGACTACCTGCGCCAGCATATCGCCGCGATGCGCGATGCGGTGACCGAGGACGGCGTTGACCTGCTGGGCTACACCACCTGGGGCCCGATCGACCTGGTGTCTGCCGGCACGGGCGAGATGTCCAAGCGCTACGGCTTTATCTATGTCGACCGCGATGATGCGGGCAACGGCACCCTCAAGCGTTCCAAAAAGAAGAGCTTCGACTGGTACAAACACGTCATCGAGACGAACGGCGAGGACCTGGCCTAAGGCTTCCCAACAACCATAGCCTCCTAACCAAAACGCCCGGCGAGCAGTTAATGCCCGCCGGGCGTTTTGTTAAAAGAAGTGAAAGCACTCATTGGGGACGTACTTAAATGAGTGCCCGCAGAATGAGAGTGGATAATCTCCCGTTTTTAGCCTGTTTGTGGGCTCAAAGTGGGAGATTATCCACTCTCGCCATTTGGGCGTCCAAAAATCCTCGCTCGTTTTGTCTTAGTCATTGGGGACGTTCTTAAACGACTAGTCGCTGGCGACATCCCTCGCCGTCGGCGGATTTTGGGACATGTGGCCCGCTTTTTGGGCCCGCCTGTCGGTACACTAAAAGCACTATGGGTACCCGCGAGCGACATATCGGCCACGCGGCCGCCCGATCCGCACCCGTGGCGGATCCCAGGGGCGGCAGGCTCTTCGCCATGCCGCGATTCCTTGTTGGTATAACACATCAGGTGTACCGTCACCGCGTCTTTGCTATCGCCGGCGCCATCACCGTGCTGTTCCTCATGCTTTTGGCAGTCTTGCCGGCGCTGTTTGCCTCCGACCCCAAGCTTTCCAACGCCGTGCCCGCCTATAGCGAGGTGTCCGAAGAGGTCGTGGATGCGCTCGTCCACTCGAGCTCTCTCCCGTTGCTTGTCGCCGCAATTATATTTTCGATCTGGGGTGTATCGGTCTATCTACGCTGTTTGGACTATGTGTTGCGCCGCCGCCTTGTTGCCGTCGCCACCATCTGTGCCCTCTGGATGATTGAGGTCATCCTCAAATACAAGTCGTTCACACCGGTCTACGCCACGATCCTGTGGTACCTGTACTACGTGCCCATGACGCTCATTCCGCTGCTCTACCAGCTGTGCGGCCTGCGCCTCGCGGGCGTGGAACAGCACCGTATGGGGCGTCGCTATCGCAGCATCCTGTGGGTCGTGGCCATCCTACTTATCGGTTTTGTGCTCACCAACGATTTCCACCGGCAGGTATTCCACTTTGACCGTGCAAGCGACACCTGGAGCAACGATTATACGTACGGCTGGGGCTATTTCGCCGTCTTAGTGTGGACGGCCTTTAACTTCGTGGCCTTTTTTATCCTGGTGGGCCGGTCCTCGTCCTTTCGCATCCAACGTTTCTCGGGCACGGCGGCGCTTGTTTTGTTGGGTGCCGCGTTCTTTGCCATCTCGTATGCTCTGCGCGTGCCCTGGGCATGGAGGCTCAACTTCTCGCTCGTCTATTGCGTCCTGTGCGTGGTGGCGATGGAAATCTGTCTCGATTGCGGTGTCATTCCGTCGTATCACGACATCGCCGGCATCTTCGACACCTTGCCGCTCGACCTCAAAGTTCTAACGCGCGACCTGCAGGAAGTCTATGCCACGCCGGCGTCAAAGCCAATGCCGGTAGGCGTGCGCGAGGAGTTGCGGACCCAGGAGCACGGCCACGCCCATGCCTTTGCTGTGGCGTCCGATCCCGATGTGGTGTACCGTGCCTTTCCACTGCTGGGCGGATCGGCCCTGCTTGCCCAAGACGTGTCGGATCTCAACGAGCTTAACCGTGAACTGGCACATCGTCGCATGGAACTGCAGCGTCAAAACGAGCTGCTCGCCGCCGACTACGACCTTAAGACGCACCTGGCAGATCAAGAGGCCGAGACCTTGCTGGTCCAAGACGTGGACCAAGCACTTGCCCGCGCGCTCGAAGGGATGTACGACCTGCTGAGTTCGCTGCCGCCGTTGACCGACGAGGCGTCTTCGCACGAGCGTTACCGCATGCTGCAGCGCGCCAAGATGCTCGTCGCCTATTGCAAGCGCAAAGGGTCGCTCACGTTGGCACAGCACGGTGAGAGCGGTTTTGATCGCGACCGCATTCAGCTCATTGCCAACGAGCTCGCAAGCGACCTGCGCACCATCGATATCGATTGCGCCTCGATTATCGCCATACGGCGCCCGATGCACGCCAGTACGGTAAGCGCCCTGTACGACTGCGTGTATGACTTTGCGTTTTTTGCCTACACCACCGACCATCCAGCGCTTATGTATCACTTGGGCGACCATGATCGGTGCAGCGTCGAGCTGCGCGCCACGCTATTTTCCAACGATGATGAAGATCTTTCGCAGACGCCCGCTGCGCAAGAGCTCGAAAGCGCTCTGCAAGGGCGCAACGTGGCATACCGCCTTGAGGGCGAGCCCGGCCAGCTGCGCATGATCGTCTTGATGCCGAGGGCGGGTGAGTGACGATGCAGATTTCGTTCATCCTTCCCCAAATCGTTGCGCTCGATGTTGTCTTTGCCCTGGCTGCGTGTCTGCAGATGATCCACGTCCCGCTCATCGCATCGCGCCGCTCGTCCTATAACCGTAAGGTGATTTGCGCCTACGAGACGAGCCTTGTGCTTCACCTGATGATTTCGGCGCTCATCTTATTCGCGTCGTCTGGCTCGTATCTGGTGGCGCCGCTTGACGTTTGCGCCAGGGCAATGGGCGGAGTGCTGTGGCTCAATGCCGCGATCTTTGTCTATGGCGTGGTCCTTATGGTGCGCTATCGTCGCCCTGTCATGCTGGCCGAGCTGCTGCTTGTTGGCGCCGTGACACCGCCGGTGGTTTTTGCCATGGGCTCGGTGTGGGCCGTTGTCCTTATCGCAGAGGGAGCGTTCTTCCTGTTCCGTTCCGTCGCGGCGCTCTTGATGGACGTCCGTAACCGCCAAGAGGATATCACCGCGTTCTCGACGATTGAAACCATCAACGTGATTCCCGTGGGCATCCTGTATCTGGACTCGAGGGGCCGTCCACTGCTCATGAACCGCTGCATGCGCAAAAACCTGGTGGAGCTTCATATGCCCACCGACCTAGGCGATATGAGCGGTACATGGAACGACCTGCGCAAGCTCAGCATGCAAATGCCCGAAGGCGGTAAGAACCGCGTGCGGATCAACCTGGACCGCTTTGGTGAGGCGCGTGCGGTGGTCGAGGTTTCTCCCGCCGAGATTCGCCTGTTTGTGTGCGATGACGTTATGGTCTCGGGCCGTTCGTTCGAGCGCATAATCGGTCTGGACGTGACAGAGTATGCGCATGCGCATGACCGCCTGGCGCAGGCCAACCACCTGCTTGAGCTTGCGGGCCAAGAGCTCCAGGCCCAGATCGAAGAAGTCAAAAAAGTTGCCGACAATGCGGCCTATCTGCGCATGCGCGTCCGCGTTCACGATGTGATCGGCCAGCGCCTGTCCATCCTCCATCGCTATTTGGAGGAGGGGCGCTTGGACGACGAGTCGCTCGAGCAGATCGACCCGCTGCTGCGCTCAATCGCTGCCGATCTGCGCAGCGGGGGCGACACCGAACCGGCAGAGCAACTGGGCGATATCGTCCATGCTTTTGGCCTGGTGAGCGTGCAGATCGATGTTGAGGGTGCGCTGCCTGAGGACGCGCGTGTCGCCGCTGCCTTTTTGCAGATTATCCGCGAGGCCTCGACCAACGCCACCAAGCATGCGCAGGCGCATCGGGTCCATGTGCGCTTGTGGCAGGAGAGGACGGATGCTGACGCCGTCGCGCACATGACGATTTCTAACGACGGGTCCCCGGCCCCCGTATCGTATCGCGAGGGAACGGGTATCCCAGGTATGAGGCATGTCGCGCAAGATCTGGGTGGCAGCCTAGAGGTCCACGCCACCCCGCCCTTTACGCTTACGGTATCCATTCCGCTTAACGCCAGCGACACGTCCCAAAGGAGAAACTCATGATCCGCGTGTTAATTGTCGAAGATCAGGCCATCCTGCGCGAGAGCCTGGCGCGCTCCGTTGGCGACCAGCCCGATATGACCGTCGTTGCCGCGATCGCCGATGCCTCCGAGGCCTTGGGTGTCGCGCTCAAGGAGCGCCCGGACATGATACTGATGGACGTGTGCACCGAACACGATTCAAACGGCATCGTGGCGGCGGCACGCATCAAGGAGCAGCTGCCCGAGTGTCGCATCATTATCATGACAGGCATGCCCGAGATCACCTTTGTCGATCAGGCCCGCGAGGCGGGCGTCGATAGCTTTGTGTACAAGAACGTCGGTATCGACGAGCTGTTCGCCGTGATGCGCTCCACGCTGGCGGGTTACTGCACGTTTCCCAAGCCGCCCGAGAGCATCTTCTCGGGCACGGCGGCCCTCGACGATGTCGAGCTGTCGATCTTGCGCCTTGCCTGCGAGGGTAAAAGCCGCCGCGAGATTGCGGCCGAGCTGTTTATGAGCGAGGGCACCATCAAGCGCCGCATCTCGGAGATCCTGAGCAAGACCGGCTACGACAACATCATGCGCCTGGCCGTGCATGCGGTGACCGAGGGTAGCATCGTTCCCAACATGGAGCGCTAGCGCTCGTTACGCATCGGCATACAAGCGACGGGGCCGCAGGATCATCTCCTGCGGCCCCGTCTGGTGTGCGCGGATGTGTCCGCCAATCCGCGGCTGATGTTACGTGCCGTTACGCGATGGTTGCGCTGTAGGAGGCAACGTCCTCGTAGGAATCGGTCAGGTAGGCGTCGATGCCGATGGTCGTATTGACCAGGTCGTCAAGGCTATCGAGCGTGCCGTTCGAGAACGTGAATTCCTCGGTGGCGTTGGTGCCGGGCATCAGGTGAGCCGAGAACCAGGGTTCCTTCATGGTGCCGTTGACGTTGGTCTTGCCGCTGGGGGCGTAGAAGGTCAGGTCCTTGTCGCTCTTGTTGGTGATGTTGACGACAAAACCGATGTCGCCCCACTCGTCCTTGAACTTCTCGGTGATGGTGATGGTGCACAGGTCGTCATCGGCAACGGTGACGGCGGGGGAGATTTCAATCTTCTGGACGTCGTCGTCTTCGACGGCCTCGTCGATCTCTTCTTCTTTCTCGGCCGCCTCGCGATCCTTCTTCACCGTGCCGGACAGGTCCTTGTCGGACTTGGTAAAGACAAGATTGCCGTCATCCTCTTCGAGGATGAGCTTGCCGTCCTTGAGCTTCATGTCATGCGACTCGTCTTCGGCGGTGATGGTTACGGTGGTGGCGTCCTTTGCCTCCCATTTAAGGTCGACGACTTCAAGGAACAGGTCGAGGGCACCTGTACCGTCCTCATCGAGAATCAGGACGCAGTGCACACCCCAATCCTCGAGCATCTTCATGTACTCATCGGTCAGTTCTTCGCCCTCCAGGGTTCCACCCGAGAGTTCCCAGCTGCCGACGAAGTTGGCCTTGGGGTCTTTGCCGCCGCCGCTGCAGCCCGTCAGGGCAAAGGCGAGCGCAAGGACGCATGTCAGAAATGCGAGTACGGACTTTTTGAACGTTGTCTTCATGGTGTCCTCCTTTATCGAACGAAACCCATAGAAGCAAATGCGGGGGTGGCGGATCCCCCGCCAATTACCAGATAGAGGGGCTAGGGCCTGGGCGTTCCGCAGTTGCTGCAGAACTTGCCGCCGTTTTCGCTGCCGCAGTTGGGGCAGAACCACTTGGCCGGTGCCGGGGCGGGTGCGGGACTGCCGCACTCGGAGCAGAACTTGCCGGTGTTGGTGGCGCCGCAGCTGCAGGTCCATGTGCCGGCCGCGGGGGCAGCGGCAGGAGCCGGTGCGGGAGCGGGTGCCGGAGCCGGCTGCGTGGCGGCCTGCTGCTGTGCCTGGCCGGCGGCGAACAGCTGGCTGGCGTTCATGCCGCCCATGCCACCTGCCATGCCCATGCCCATAAAGCCTGCCATCGCGCCGTTGGGATTGGCGGCTGCCGCGCGCATTGCGTCGCTCTGGGCGCTGGCAATGTTGGCTGCCGCCATAGTGGGATCGCGCATGACGGCGGCTTTCTGCAGGTCCTTGATCATCTGCTCGTCTTCTTGCGAGGCTGCGATGGAGTTGACGCCAAAGCTCACGATCTCGACACCACGCAGGTCGCGCCAGTCGGCAGAGAGGACCTCGTTGAGCGCGCGGGCGAGCTCGGTGGTGTGACCGGGGATGGCGCTGTAGCGAATGCCCATCTCCGAGATCTTGGCAAAGGCGGGCTGCAGGGCGGTGAGCAGCTCGGACTTAAGCTGGCTGTCGATCTTGTCGCGCGTGTAGCTATCGGTCACGTTGCCGCACACGTTGGTGTAGAACAGCAGCGGGTTGGTGATGCGGTACGAGTACTCGCCGTTGCAGCGCACGGAGATGTCAACGTCCAGGCCAATGTTGTTATCGACCACGCGGAAGGGCACGGGCGAGGCGGTGCCGTACTTGTTGCCGATGATCTCCTTGGTGTTGATGAAGTAGACGCGCTGGTCCTTGCCCGCGTCGCCGCCAAAGGTAAAGCGGCTGCCGATATTGGCGAAGGTCTCCTTGATGGAATCGCCCAGGTTGCCGCTAAAGACGCTCGGCTCGCTGCCGGTATCGAAGACGAACTCACCAGGCTCCAGCGCGACTTCGATGATCTTGCCGTTTTGCACCACGAGCATGCCCTGGCCGTCGTTGACGGCGATGACGGAGCCGTTGGAGATGACGTTGTCCTCGCCGCGCGTGTTGGAGCTGCGGCCACCGGTGCGCTTGCTGCCCTTGCAGGCCAAGACGTCAGCAGGCATCGATTCGCAATAGATAAATTCCTTCCACTGGTCGGCCATGACGCCGCCGGCAGCACCCAATCCAGCTTTCAAGAGTCCCATGGTGATCTTCCTTTCTCGTCAAAGGCCGGGTGGTATTGGTTGGATTGCTTAGTCGTCCTTGTCGTCTTTCATGACAACGGTGGTCTCGGTGTGGCTGAAGGTGTCGTGCTTCTCGGTCAGGTCGAGCTCGCCGCAGTACTCGTCGGCGTGGGTGGCCTCGTTGGCCGTCTTGAGCTGGCCTACCAGTAGCACGTCTCCGATAATCACGATGATCAGCGGCGCGATGATGTTGATGAGGATGCCCTCGATATCAAAGGCGAGGTAATCCGGATCGAAGGCGTTCTCGCCCATAAAGAGAATCTGGGAGAGGACAAATCCGATCACAAAGAACAGCACCGAGGCAATAGCGAGCTTGGGCTTGGAGCAGGGGAGCTCGCCGACCAAGCGGCCGGTCTGGCCGTTCATGGCAAACAGGTAGCTCTTGCCGTTCCACGAGGTGGAGAGCATCCAGACGGGGAACAGGGCGTAGTCGCTGTCTTCCCAGGTGTAGTCGAGCTGCTTGCTTTCGACCGTGGCATCGTCGTATTCGTCGACGACAGTCTCGCGCAGGGCCGAGATCGTGCTTTCTTCCATACGGCGCTCGGCGCGCGCCTTGCAGGTCTCGCAGTCCTCGTCGTAACGGTTGGCGATGTAGCCGGGCATATATGCGACCGAGAACGGACGCAGCGCGTCGTAGTCAAACGGCTCGATGGCGTCCATGTGGCCGTCGGGCATCTTGGACGATCCGTCGACGGGCACGCGCTTAAACGAGATATTGCCCTTGCGATAGGCATCGTAGTGGTCGGTGGTCGTGACGGTGCGATCGGATTCCTCGGTCACGGTCTCGTTGGTCGCGTCAAAATACACTTCGCCGTCAACGCGGGCGCCGTAGAGCCAAAACGGCACGTAGACACCTTGGACCTCGTCGATGTGGTTGCCGGTGACAAAGCTCTTGGGCAGCAAGATCTTGCCCTTGTAGTGTTCCTTGAGTGCGGCCGTGACGTCGTCGCGCCCGAGCTTAAACGGAATCACCAGGTCGGGCGAGAAGTCGCCAGAGAGCTGGCCGGGCGCCACGGCGGAGTTGCCGCAGTACGGGCAGGTGGTGACGGCGACGGTGCCGTCGGACACGAGCTCGGCGCCGCACGACGAGCAGATGTAGCCGGCGTTTTGGGCGAGCTCCTGCACGGCATCGTCGGCAGCAGGTTTGGGAGCTGCGGCTGCGGCATCGGCTTTGGCATCTGCCTTGTCCTGGCGCTCGCGATAGAGGGCCTCGACTTCTTCGACTTCAAAGCGTGAGTCACAGTAGTCGCAGACAAGCTTTTGCTCGGCGCTGGCAAAATGCAGGGGGCCACCGCAGGCAGGGCACTGATAGTTAACGCTCTCGAAGGCCATGATCGGTCCTTTCCGTGCCGGAGGCTATGCGCCGATGGCGCCGCCGCAGTATTCGCAGCGCCCACTGGCATCGGGAATGGTGGTGGCTCCGCAGAAGGGGCAGGTCACCGCGGTCTTGGGGGCCTTGGCGGCCACGACGCTGTCGCGCGTCTCCTGGCGCAGCTGCACCAGCGCGTCGCGGACCTCGGTTGCCTGGCGCTTGGCCTCGCGGTATTCGATGGAGCCGCGCTGATCGATGGCGGAGTCGTTTACGCGCAGGTTGATCTCGGTAAAGTACGGCGTGTTGACGTGAATGGTCAGATTAAAGTCGTAATCCAGGTCGTAGCGCGGCGGATTGTAGCTCTCGCGCTCGCCGTCCTTGGTCTCGCGATAGATTTCGGTGCGATGCTCGTCGATATCCATATCGCAGCCGAGTACCTGCGAGAACTCGATGATGTCGGGATTGGCGTCGCGCCAGCGGCTCTGCGAGGTGATGATCAGCAGGCCCGCGTCCTCATCGAGCATGATGTTGGTGCGCCCGGCAGAAAGCGTGCGCGTGGGGTTGAACGACGCCAAGCGCTCGGCATTGGCCTCGCGGTAGGCGAGCTGCTCGCGGATATCGTCCGCGGTGCTGGAGCGATAGCCGTGAAAGTAGGGGGAGAGCTTGCCGGCGCACTCTTTGCACAGGTAGCCTTCATTGATTTTTGTCTTACCTAGAAGTCCCAGCTCGGTACCGCAAATCGCGCACTCTTTCTTCTCGAACATCTTGTCAAAGAAGCCCATGGCTGCCTCCCATCAACTGGTAGCGTGTGTCACTTTTGATGATGGGGGAGTGCGCAGCCTTTCACGATACCCAGACGGCTCAACGAGTCTCCACAACTGGGACACATGGCCCATTTTTCCTACTCATTGGGGACGCAGAACGAGAGTGGATAATCTCCCATTTTTGGCCTGCTTGTGGGCTCAAAGTGGGAGATTGTCCACTCTCGTTGTTTGGGTGTCCAAAAATCCCCGCTCGTTTGGCACTTGGGGACGTTCCTTTTGTGCCGGCACCTGGGGACACTCCTTGCCTGGGGGCTACCTCTAAACGGGAGACGGTGTCGGCCGCGCAGGGGGCCGACCGTTCGCCAAGCGCGGCCACAATTCCGCTATTAAAGCGATTCAATGACGCTTAAATACTATAAAGAGCTCAGCTTGAGTGCGACTCCCTCCGAGGCATGATCGGGCGGCTCGTCGATTTGCGCCCGCGCATGCACGCCATGCGCCGCTGTAGAACGCCGTTGCCGAAGGGAAGAACTGTGAAGGTCGTCAAGCGAATCAACAACAACGCAGTTATGTGCACCGACTCAAAAGGTCGAAGCGTCGTTGCATTTGGCAAGGGAATCGCCTTCGCTATCGACAAGGAGACGGGCGACCTGCCGCTCGCCGCTATCGAGCGCACCTTCTACAACGTGGACGAACATTACCTGGCGCTTCTCGAAGAGCTGTCGCCCCGCGTGCTCGCGGTCTCTGCCGAAATCATTCAAGCCGCCGACCTGGAGCTCCCCTACGAACTCAGTCACAACGCCGTGCTCGCCCTTGCAGACCACATTACTTTTGCCCTGCAGCGCGCCAAGCGCGGCATTACCGTGCAGATGCCGCTCGCCTATGACGTGGCGCAGATGTATCCCATCGAGTACAAGGTGGGCGTTTTTGCCCTCAGTCAATGTGGAGCTTGCAGAGAGCGAGGGCGTGGGGATCGCCATGTGCCTGCTCAACGCGCGTCTGGCGCCCGAGAACGAGGCCGAAACCGACGCCGAGGCCCGCGACGATGAACGTCTCATTGGCGCCATCATCGCAAGGATCGAGAAGACCTACGGAATCGAGGTCGACCGCCACGGCTTTGAGTTTGCACGCTTCGCTACCCATATCCACTATTTGTTTGGGCGCATTCGTACCGGTGAGCCCATGAACACCGACGGCGCGGAGCTTTACGGAACCGTGCGCGGCGAGATGGGCCGTTCGGCTGAGGTTCTCGACTACGCCTGCGTGCTTATCGAGGAACATTTTGGATGCCAGATCAGCGACTCCGAGAAGCTATACGTGCTCATGCACATTCATCGTATCTCGCACCCCCGGGTGTAGATATACCGCAGCAGCGTCGGTTATCGCTGCGGGTAAACCGGCCTGAGGCCGCCGCGAAGCTCCCCATACCCCTTACAAATCGCGGCAGCCGGGCGACGGGTTGTTGAGGGCGCCGTAGAGGTGCCGGCGGGCGGGTCCCGCGAGAAAAGGAGGTCATTATGGCCGACAACAAGAAGATTGCCGAGGACGTGCTTGCAGCCGTCGGCGGCAAGGAGAACGTCTCGGGCGTGACGCACTGCATGACGCGTCTGCGTTTCACGCTCAAGGACAACGGTATCCCCGATACCAATAAGGTCAAGAAGATCAAGGGTGTCATCGGCGCCCAGGAGTCGGGCGGCCAGTACCAGGTCATCATCGGCCAGAACGTGCCCAAGGTCTATGACGAGGTGTGTGCAATGGGCGGCTTTGCCAAGAGCGCCGCAATCGACGAGAACCTCGATGCACCTAAGCAAAAGCTCACGCCCAAGGTGATCGGCAACAACATCCTCAACTACCTGTCCGGCTCCATGGTGGCGTTGATCCCCATCTTGATGGCCGGTGGCCTGTTCAAGTGTATCGGCACTCTCATCGGTCCGCAGGTCTTTAACCTGGTGCCCGAGACCGATCCCACCTACCTGCTGTTCTACACCTACCTGTTTGACGCGGCCATGTACCTGCTGCCGGTCTATCTGGGCTACAGCGCGGCCAAGAAGATCGGTGCGAGTCCGGTGCTCGGCATGTTCTGCGGCGGTATCCTCATCTGCCCCGATATCGTGGCGCTCGCCCAGAGCGGCGAGACCTCGCTCACGGTCTATGGCATCAGCGCTCCGCTGCAGAACTACCAGCAGACCGTCCTGCCGATCTTGCTTTCGGTCGTGGCGCTCTACTGGGTCGAGAAGTTTTTTAAGAAGATTGTGCCGGACGTTCTGTCTACCGTCTTTACGCCGTTCTTTACGATGGTCGTGATGGTGCCCATCGAGCTTATCGTGCTTGGTCCTATCGGCAACGAGCTCGGTAACCTGCTCTCCGCCGTCCTCTTTGGTATGGCGGGCACCGGTATCGGCTTCTACGTCGCCATGGCCATCGTCGGCGGCCTGTGGCAGCTGTTTGTCCTGACCGGTATGCACATCGCCGTGATCATGCCGGCTCTCGCCACCTTTATGGCGTTGGGCGAGGACAAGTTCATCTTTGTTGCGTCCAACTTTGCCATGATTGCTGTGTGGGGTGCTGTGTTTGGAGCCGCGTTGCGCATTCGCAACAAGGAGGAGAAGGCTCTGACTTTTGGCTATGTGATCTCGGCCATCCTTGGCGGCGTGACCGAGCCCGCGCTGTTTGGCTGCATCATGCGCTTTAAGCGTATGATTCCCTGCATGGTTATCGGCGGCGCCATCTCTGGTCTGCTCGCCGGCATTCTGGGCGTGACGCTGGGTATGCCGGGCGCCAACTCCAACTTCCTGGTGTTCCTGGGCTACCTCACCCCGGGCATGGGTAACCTCATCAACTTTGGCATCTGCTTTGCCGTGGCCTTTATCGTCTCCGCCGTGCTCGCCTTCTTCTTTGGCATCACCGAGGCCGACCAGGCCGAGCTTGACGAGGAGTAACGCTTCCTACAGGTATTTTTCTCCTCTGGGGGACAGTTCAGCGCAAGGGGCACCGCCGGGATATTCCGACGGTGCCCCTTTTTGGCACTTGGACGTTCTTGTCTGACTAGTCATTTAAGTACGTCCCCAATGAGTACCCGCAGAATGAGAGTGGATAATCTCCCGTTTTTGGCCTGTGTGCAGGCTCAAAGTGGGAGATTATCCACTCTCGTCATTTGGGTGTCCAAAAATCCCCGCTCGTTTGGCGCCTGGGGACACTCTTTGTCGAATGCGGCGGCTGCCGAATGTGGGCGCCGTCCTTGCTATGCCACGGTTACGGCGACCTGGGCGTAGCGGCTGCAGGGGCGCTCGGCGCGCGTCTGCACGGTAAGGGTGAGCACAAGGCGGTCGCCGGGCCGCGCGTCGGCGGGCACGATGAAAGCGGTGTCTACCGTGCATTCTTGCCACAGCGACAGATCCTGGATGCCCGCATAGCTCGATGGATCCACGGCGACATCCCAATGCGCATCGAAGCCCTTGCCGTCGGGGTCGACGATGGTCGCTGTAAGGTCGACGCGCTCGCCGGCTGTGGCGCTGCGGTCGGCCGTGGTCTCGACAACATGTGCCGGATGCGAGCAGGCTGCCGGATCATGGGCACACCATTGCGCGCGGGCGGCAAAGTCTTCCTGATAGGCACGCAGATAGGGATTGAGATTGTCGTCTGCGGGCGTGCCGATGGAGGCAAAACCGGCGGGCGCGTTCGCATCGGGATGCCCATCAAAAAACATGCGTCCCAGCAGCGTATCGAAGCCGCGGTCGTCGATACCGCGCAGGCCAAACGGCAGCAGCGGAATATAGGTCATGCTGTCGCCTTCGGCCATAAAATCGCCGCGCTCAAACTGCATCGCGGGCATGCCTTCCAGGCCCCAATCCAGACGGGCATGCTTGCCAAACTGAAAGCGCTCAGGCTCGTTTTCGTAGACCTTACCATCGCCATAGAGCATATAGCGTGCCATGAGGGGGCCGTTGCCCTGCGTGAGATTCTGCTCGGGCCAGGGAGCCTTAAACAGCGGCAGCGTATCGGGCTGAGCTGTTTTGGCGTCGAAATAGTTGCCATACATATAGGGCGTACGCCAAAAGATGAGCTCGGGAAAGAGCTCGCGCCCATGGTCGAGCCACGAGTTGTCCTGTCCCACGCCATCGGCAACGCCCATCACGCGCACCTTCTGATAGACCTGCTGCTGCACGGCGGGCCACTCGGGCGTGGCGCGATAGCGCTCGGCAATACTCATGAGGGCGCGAACGATCGTATTCATACCACCCCAGCTGAGCAACCATAACGTACGCGGATCATCATCTAAAATCGCCTGCGCAATTACGCGAGACCCCTCAGTTTCCTCAGTCACATCACCTTCAAAGGCAACATTTCCCACAAAGGTGCGCTCGATCATCTGGGCGGGCGTGGGAAACGGCGGCTCACCGGCAGCGGCCGCATTTGCTTGCAACTGCGGCCAAGCCTGGGCATATTCATTACTCCAGAGACTCTCAATCCAATGCTCGGGAAACGGCCGATACTTACGAAGCTCGCCGGCTAGCGGATCGGGCTCATGAGGCACAACAGCCCACTCATAAGAGCGCCGCCCTTTGGTCCGCCAATGCGAATTCACCTCGCCGAGCGTATGAACCCCATCCCCAAGAAAGTGATACTGCGAAGCCGTATACACCACAGCCTGAACATCAAGCAAGTTGAGATACAGAGCCAAATGAACAAGCGAGTTCATATCATCGACTTCCATATCAGTGGTAACAATCACCCGAGTCAACTTCTGGGACATAGGAACAGCTCCAATCAAAATCAATTCAGCCAGTTACGCGCAAGGCAAGACGGGACCCATGCCCCCATCGCCACCGACCCGGCGGCCCGCTAGAAGCGGCCGGCCAGGGTCACAGCAACGTCAACGCAGCGGAGACCGGGGTTTAGTCTTGCAAACATTCCGCAGGGGGCATGGGCAGGCGCAGCGCGAAGCGCAAAGCGCCAGCCCATGCATGCCCGAGGACGTTTGCAAGACTAAACCCAGGTCCCCGCGATGGGAGGGCTTAGCGGTCGACCCTGGCCGACCACTCCCAGCAGCCCACCGGCTCGCCGTCGATGAGTACGTTGCCCCCGTCGAAGTCTTGATAACACAGGTCGTTGAATTGGTGGATCCACACGCCGTGGTTGAACGTCTTCTTGGCCGAGCCGTCGGCCTCGCGATACACGCCGGTCAGGTCCTCGACATGGCTAAAGTAGGTGAGATGCACGTTGGCGCCGGCATCGCGCAGGCGCGCGAACAGCGGCAGCACGGTCTGTTGCGGGTGCACGAGCTCGTCGCCCTTGGAGTGCGTAAACCACAGCGGCGTCTTGGCGAGCGCGGCTACGTCCTCGTCCGTGGCGTTGTACCACGGGGCGCAGCAGGGAAGGCCCGCGGCGAAGAAATCGGGGTAGTCGGCGCACAGGCGCAGGGTCATAAAGCCGCCGTTGGAAAGACCGGCGACCACGATGCGGTCGGTGTCGATGCGGTCGGCATGCTCGGCGACAAACTCATCGATAAGTGCCCTGAGCACGGGGGAGTAGATGCTCTGGTTGGAGTGACCAAGCTGCTCGACGCCGTTGTCCATCCAAAACGTGGGCGACTGCGGCACGAGCACCCAGGCAAAGCCGCCAAAGTAGCGCTGGATCTGCGCCTGGCTGATGGCCGTCACGCGGTTGCCGATATAGGCGCGCGTGGCGCCTTCGCCCTGCGTGGCGCCCTTGCCCTCGCCGGCGCCGTGCAGATACACCACGAGCGGTGCCTTTTGGGGCATGGCCGTGGCCTCGGGCGCAAAGGGGTTGAAGCATGCCGAGTCCTCGGCCTTAAAGCTGGGCTCAAAGAAGCCGTATGCGAGCGCGATACCGTCGACGGCGGTCTTTTGCGTGGCGTTGCTCCAGCCTTTGAGCGCGGGGCAGATATCGCCACGGCAGGTGTCGAAGACCAGGCCGCAGGTGGGATCGTCGCCGTCATTGCCGGGAAGAGCCGCGAGCTGCGTGATGCGCAGCTGGTCATCGAGCATGCGCGAGCCCATGACGCCGCCTTCGATCTTTTTGGTCAGGCGCTGCTCGGCGACCTCGAGTGCCACATGGGTGCCCACGGCGAGCTTACGTCCGTTCTCGTCGCACGGATATGCGGCGAGAATGTCGATGTAACCCACGGAGGGCGCGGCATGGTCGGCGCCGCGCTCCTTGCGCATCAGAACCTCGCCCGAGCGCTCGTGACGCTCTACATATATATGGAAGGTGTTCGTGTCGATGTCGTTGGCGCGCACGGTGCAGGGCAGGTCGAGTACGACCTTGCTGATCCAGGGGCCAAAGTCGCCCAAGGTGGTGACGGTTGCGTAGGTACACAATTTGAGTTCCATGAGCTGCCTCCCTTGCGCCGCTAGTGGGAAACAAAAGCGGCAATACAATCTAAACATGTTTAGTGTAATCTAGAATTGAAGAATAACCAGATGAACTCGGTAAACGGCAAAATTGAACACGCCATGAACTACTAAACATATGTTTATTAGCTTCTAGCAGGGCTTCTGTTGATGAGTTAACAGGTCATAGAGGTGTTAATCAAAATAAAAGCCCACGTAAAGAGCCATATATCAATAGACAGTCAAAGAGACCATCTCCCACCATTGGAATACGTTCACCCCCGATTTCCTACCGTTCGCCGGACTCTGCACGGTAAAATTGCCACAAATGAGGCGCTCCGTGTAAACTAAAGCTCGTAAACGTTCAGTAAACACTTTGTTTACGACAGCGTATCCAAGGGTCCGGCAACCGTAAGGGGTTATAGTCGCCGGGCCAAAGGCGTGCCTAAGCCCAAGGGGGCTGGCACACGAAGATATGGGGAGGGGTCCCATGGCAGTAGATAACAAGCAGATTGCCACCGATGTCCTCGAGCTCGTGGGCGGTGCGGAGAATGTCACCGTCGCCACCAACTGCATGACGCGCCTGCGTCTGACGCTCAAGGATAACAACAAGGTTGACGTGGAGAAGATCAAGAAGGTCAAGGGTGTTCTGGGTTGCCAGTTCGCCGGCAGCCAGCTCCAGGTCATCATCGGCCAGAACGTGCCCAAGGTGCTCGCCGAGTTCGTCGCCATCTCCGGCGTCAAGCAGGGTGAGGCCGTCAACGAGAACCTCGATGCTCCCAAGGAGAAGTTCGAGCTCAAGAACCTGCCCAATATCATCCTCGACTATCTGTCGGGCTCCATGACCCAGCTCATCCCGCTGCTCATGGCCGGCGGTCTGTTCCGTACCATCGCGGCCGTCCTCGGCCCCACCATGCTCGGTGTGCTCTCGGCCGACGACCCGACCTATACGTTCCTCTACACCACGCTGTACGAGGCCACGTTCACCTTTATCCCCATCTACCTGGGTTATGCCGCGGCTAAGAAGCTCGGCGCCAGCCCCGTGCTCGGCATGCTGCTCGGTGGCGCCCTCATGGCTCCTTCCGTGGTGAGCGTCGCCACCCAGGAGGGCGGCGGAATCATCTCCGTCTACGGCATCCAGATCGCCGCTGCCAACTATCAGCAGTCCGTCCTGCCGATCATCCTTTCGGTGCCCGTCCTCTACTTCATCGAGAAGTTCTTTAAGAAGGTCATGCCCGACGTGCTCTCCACGGTTTTCACGCCGTTTTGCACCATGATCGTTACCATCCCCATCGCCTTCATCGTCCTCGCCCCCATCGGCAACGAGATCGGTACGCTGATCGCTAACGCGCTCTTCGGCCTTGCTGATCTTGGCGGCATCGGTATTCTGATCGTCATGGCCGTCCTCGGCGCCTTCTGGCAGCTCTTCGTGGTCTGCGGCATGCACATGCCCGTCATCCTGCTCGCCCAGGTTCAGATCATCGCTGCCGGTTACGATCCCTTCGTCTTCGTTTCCACCAACTGCGCTATGGCCGCTGTCTGGGGCTGCGCCTTCGGTGCCTTCCTCAAGATGAAGAACCCCGACGAGAAGTCTCTCGCCATCGGTTACGTCATCTCCGCCATCGCCGGCGGCGTCACCGAGCCCGCGCTCTTCGGCATCCTCATGCGCTTCCGTCGCACCATGTTTGGCATGTTCATCGGCGGTGCCATCGGCGCTGTGTTCTCCGGCCTCATGGGGGTTACCTACTACCTCGCAGGCGGTGCCTCCAACTTCCTGGTCTTCACCAACTACCTGCAGGGTGGCCAGATGAACACCGTCTGGGCTATCGTCGGCATGGCAATCTCCTTTGTCATCGCCGCTGCCGTCGTCTTTGTCTCCGGCTTCTCCAAGGAGGAGCTCGCCGAGATGGAGGCCTAAGGCCAAGCCATTCGGTCGCATAAGACCTCACCTACACGACAGGGCCCCGTCAGGCGTAAGCCCGGCGGGGCCCTTCTTGCAAGGTAGACTGATGGAGGCGGGTGAGATTCGCCCGCGAGGGTTTGCCAAGCGGCGGGGGCTTTCGCGCGGGGTTATCGCGAAAGCCCCCGGCGGTTCGCAAATCCTTTATCAAACGAAAGGACATGCAGATGAGTTTGGGAAAGCTGACCGTCAACGGTCGCCAGGACGGCTTTTTGTGCGAGGGCAAACCGTTCTTCTGGTTTGCCGATACGTGCTGGAGCGCATTTACGAGCATCGCCGAGGACGACTGGGATTACTACCTGACCCGCCGTGCCGAGCAGGGCATGAACGTGCTGCAGATCAACACGCTGCCGCAGTGGGATCGCTGCTGTCCCGATCTGGGCATTTGGCCCTATGCCAGCGAGGACGGCGTGCACTTTGATTGGTCCTGCCCCAACCAGGCGTATTGGGATCGTGCCGCCGCCATGTGCCGCGCGGCCGTCGAGCACGGCATTCGTCCGGCGCTCGTGCTCATGTGGTGCAACTACGTGCCCGGTACCTGGGGTGCCAAGATCGCCGAGCGTTGCGGTGCCGAGATTATGCCGCGTGAGGAGGTTCGCGCCCACGTTGCCCGCGTCGTCGAGAACCTGGGCGAGTTCGACCCTGTCTACGTGGTGACGGGTGATACCGACTTTGCCGGTGACGAGGCGATCGCCTATTACGAGGACGCGCTCGACGAGGTCGTCAAGCGCGCGCCCGAGGCACTGCGCACCATGCATATCAACCGCGGTAACCGCACCATTCCGGCGCAGTATCTGGACCGTCTGGACTTTTATATGTTCCAGCCCGGCCACAACTACGAGGGCCAGCCCGAGGCATGGCGCTTGCCGCAGGACTTTATCGCCAACTATCCCAAAAAGCCGATGGTCAACTCCGAGCCTTGCTACGAGCAGATGGGCGCGTCGCGCAACGTGTACTGGCGTTTTACCGCGCAGGATTGCCGCGCGAGCGTATGGTCGTCGATTCTTGCCGGCGCCAGTGCCGGCGTGACCTACGGCGCGCACGGCGTTTGGAACTGGCAGACGTCGCGCAGCCAGGGCTCGGTTCTGGGCGAGGGCTTTGACATGCCCTTCCGCTGGCAGGAGTGCTTGCAGTTTGCGGGTGTGTGGGACTTTGGCGCGATCGAGCACGTGCTTGCCGCCCTGGGCGCTACGGCTGCCGACGATGCACTTGCCGTGGTTCCGGCGCAGGAGCTCCTCGACGACGCGCGCGAGGCCATCCGTGTGGCGCGCGTTGGCGATCGCGTCGTCACGTACCTGCCGCGCACCACGGCGCTCAAGTTTAAGCTCGACGGCGCGCGTGGCTGGACGGCGACGGTCCTCGACATGGAGGACAGGCGCATCGCAAAGCTGCCCGTCCGCGACAACGGTGACGGCACCGTGCGCGTGGCGCAGCATCCCTTTGAGCACGACGCGCTGGTGATCCTGGCCCCCGGGCGCTAACGGCTCTTCTCCAACATTTACAACCCAGTCCCTTTCATTAGGCTGCGACGGAATGGTTCCTGCATGACGGCTTCAAGCTGCCAAGGGGAGCCATTCCGTCGCACCCTTTGCTTACTCATTGGGGACGTACTTAAATGAGTGCTTAAATGAGTGACAGTTGGAGGGCACTCCTTGTCGAGCTGCAAGCCGTGCGTGCCCCTTCTGGGCCATGCGGTTCAAAACCGCGGCGTGATGTGGACGACTGGGGTCGAATTTGCAACATTTCGAACTTGGCTTCGATATTGAGATTGGTTCTTTATTAAAATGGTGTTCCGGACAACAAAGCGGGTGGGGGTTACCATGAGGGACCTGGGAGACACAACCGCATATTTGCGCCGGGGCATGCGGGAGATTCTGTGCCTAGCGCTGTTCTTCTTCACGTTTTTGGCGTGCGAGTATTTCTTTGATGCGCGCATGGCCGAGTTCGTGCCATCGAGTGAGGTCGTCATCTACGAGAGCATCGTTGTCGGCGCGAGCGTGATTGGCTTTTTCGTGCGCCCATTTCTGTACTATCGCCGTCCCCAGACGATCGATGCGACGAGCGATATTACGGGCGTGCTGTTGGTATCGGCGTTGCTGCTGATGATTATGGCAGTGCGGTTTGAGGTAGTAATTGCCGGCGGCCTGGTGGCGTGCTGCGCCCTGGGCTATTGCGGATCGACCGCCCATGCCAATCTTGCGCGGCGTTTTGCGCAGACGCCCTGCCTGGCGCGCACCGTGGCGGTTTCCTATGCTGTGGGCATTTTGGTGCAGGTGCTCAACCATATGGTGATGCCTGCGGGCATTCCCCAGCAGTCTGTTCTCATTGCCTGTGCGATTGCGCTGGTGGGGCTGCTTCACGGTGTCCGCCGCGCTAAATTGCGTGATGAGCCTGCGCCCGAGTTCGAGGTCGAGATTGCCGAGCTATCGGTCGATGCGTCGGAGCGTGGCGCCAGGTGGCACGATGACCCCGAGGCAAAGGCGGCCTTTCAGGGTGCCGTGGTGCGTCTGACGGTGGCGACCGCTTGCCTCACCGGCGTGTTCGCGGCCCTCAATGCCGGCCTTACGACCTCGCATGCCGCTGGCGCTATCGATCTGGGCGACTGGCCGCGCTTGCTGCTGGTTGTGAGCGCCCTTGCCGCCGGCGTCCTGTATGACCTGCGTGGGCGTTCGTATATGAATATCATCATGACGTGCGCCGCCATGCTGTCCACGCTCTCGTTCTTTGTACTTATCACCGATGGCAACGGTGGCAACACGCTTGCCGCCACGATTATCTTTTACCTTGGCACGGGCTTTTTCGTGGTGTTCTTCACCGCGAAGTTCGCCGCGATTTCGATGTATGCCCGCTGGGCGTATCTGTGGCCGTGCATGGGCCGTGTTATCAACAACGTTTGCTCGATGCTCGTGACGGCTCCGGCAGTGGCGATTATCTCGAGTCAAAACGTGCTGGCGGCAGTGAGCGTCGTGCTCGTGCTGTTTGTCGGCATCGCGATTTCGCTGTTGGGACAGTTTGGACAAGACGGTGAGGGCGAGGCGACGCGCGGCAGGCTGGCGCTTGCCACCGACGATCTTGGCGTGAGCTGTGAGCCCGGCCAGGCCGACACGGTGCCCCTGGAGGCGCCGGAGCTTTCGTTTGACGATCGGCTCGATGGCTTCGTTGCCGCCTTTGGGCTCACCAAGCGCGAGCGCGATGTTCTGGAGGCACTGGTCGTTTCGGACGACAGCGTGCAGGACGTGGCGGCGGCACTCTTCCTTTCGCGTTCCACGCTCTATCGCCACATCGCTTCGATTAACAAAAAGACAGGTGCCTCCTCGCGCGTAGCCCTCATCAACTTCTTCTGGTCCTGGACACCCCAAGACTAGCTAACCACCACAAAGGGGACAGGCACCTTTGTGGTGGTTTTTTACCTGCAAAAATATGAATATGAGACATTTGTCACCTGCCGTTTTGGTGCTCAAAGGCATATGAATGTGATGCTGAGCAGAGCAGAACGGAGGGGGTGCACCTATGGCGTCTCGGGGTTGCGCGTCTAATAAAATTGCGGGCGCGCTTATCGCCGTGGTGGTCTTTGCCGCGGCGGTGACACTCATGCGAGTTTACGTTGCCGGCGACCATGGCGCTCAGGGAAAGACTGCCGCGCAAGTGTCGCTCAACGATTGCGCTGCCGTTCCGGTGGCGGTCAAGCTTATCGAGGACGGGGAGGCGCGGACGGCCTATGAGACCGACGATGCCGAACTGGTCGCATCGACTTTTGCCGCGCTCGATGGCTGCACCGTGGGGGATGCGGTGGATGAGCGGACGAGCGATGCCGGCCGAACGCTCGTCTTTGTCTATGCGGATGGCTCGGAGCAATCGGTAGAACTTGAGGGCAAAAACATCGTGCTCGATAAGACGGCGTATCGACTTAACGGTGCCGATGAGTTATGGCGGCAGCTTGCCGCAATCAAAAACAGCTAACGAAATTAGGGATGTACGGGATGAGTGACTTGAGATTCTGCCCGGCGTGCGGGGCGCAGCTGCCTCGGGTCGCCGGCGTGCCGGTGCGATTTTGCCCGGGGTGCGGCGTCCGACTTGAGGGCGTTGTGGGCTACTCGGGCGCCGTGGGGGCTACAGATGGGGCGACTGCCGATGACGATGCGGACGAAGGCGGCGACCCGAGTGTGGACGCGCCGGCCGATGCGCCGGCGGAGACTGCCGGCGTCGCGTCGTCTCGTGACGCAGCCACGACGGATGCGCCTCACATCGGTGACCTTGAGCTTCATGCCGCATGCGATACCTCTGGCGGCCAGGCACTCGCGCAGGTGGTGCTGCCGCGGGGCTGGCATATCGAAGAAGCGCATCTTGAGCGCAGCGGCAGTTTCGACTGCCCGATTTCGGTTGGCGTGACGGCGGCGGGTCCGATGGGTGAGCGGATTATGTACCGCTCCGAGCTCTGCTACGTGGATGCGGGCGCCGTTGCCAAGCGTATCCCCACGCAAACCGAACGCAAGGTGTTTGTGCACGTGGAGGCAGCTTGCGACGAGCTGGCTCAGGCCTGTGCAGCACGGCTGGGCGCGCGGGCAGAGGTTGTTGCCGAGCAACCGTACCCATCGAGCGCGGCGGTCGATATCGAGCGCGAGCGTGCCCGCGTAAAGCGCGAGGCGGCAAACGACTTTGCAATCCAGGGCTTTTCGATGGAACCGAGTGATGTGGTCTATGAGTGCCGCATGCGTCGATATCGGCTCACGGGCGCTCCGGTGCCCACCGAGCTCGCGGTGGCGGCCAAAGTCGAGGGCTATATGTTTTCAATCGGAGGCGTCGCGGGTTCTATGGGCAAAGGTGTTGCCGCTGGGGCCGAGGCGCTGCTGGGCGCGAGCCTTTCGAGTGGGCTGATCGGCGGTGTTTTGGGCAAGCGCCTGCGCGAGCGCAAGGCGGCGGCAGCGGCGGGACGGGGCGTCGCGCAAGAACAGCCCACGGGTCGAGGCGGTTGCCCGGACGGAGCGTCGTTCGAGCTGGGTGCGGCCGACCTGCTGCAGTGGCGTATCAGGGACAGCTTCTGTTTGGTTGTGCCAGAAGGTCGCCTGGAAGAGGCGGCCTCCACGGCGCTTGCATCAATGGCGTCGACTCTGCGGCTCAATCCGGCGATTGCACGCGAGGCGTCAGCTCAAAAGCAACAGATGGTGCTTGAGCAGCGCCAACGCACGCAGATGAACATTGCCCAGCAGCAACAGCAGTTTGCAGCCTGGCAACAGATGCATGCCTCGCAACAGGCGGCGTTCGACAGCTACCAGCAGGCGTGGTTCGATCGCAGCGACCGTCAGCACGCCGCGAATATGGCTGCCAGCGCCGCCAATTATTCCAGCGCGGGCGTGGGGACGGGCGCCGCCTCGTATTCCGATGCCATTCGCGGGGTCAACCATTACGCCAGACCCGACGGCACCGATGTCGAGGTCTCGGTGATGGCCGACCAGGCCTGGGTCAACGGTTCGGGCGATGTGATCGGTACACGCGATGGTTTTGAACCCGGTTTTGGCTGGACGGAGCTGCCTCGTCAATAGCGTGAGGCGGCTTATGTGTGAATCGATGCCGGATGTGTTTCTCGGCATGGTGATAAAGAACGGGAAAGGAACAATGATGAGGGAGACGGTACTTTCGCGCACGGCATTTGTCGCGGCGGCGGGAACGGCGCTGCTGACGCTTGTGGGGTGCGGCGGACAGCGGGCGCAGGATGCGACGGGTTTTAACGATGACCGCCCGGTAAAGGACAAGATGGACGCGGGTGCGACGTCGGGCGATTCCGGCGACGCGGACAGCGGCTCGGCGGATGCGTTCGATACGTGGTCGGATGATTGCTGGGATGCGCACCGCAACATCAGCATCGCGGCGCTCCTCGAGCTTAAGGGCTGGCAGTTGCAGGAGTTTGCCTCGCAGCAGGGCTATACCTGGCAAGACGCGCTCGAGATGTACGAGGACGAGGCGGGACACGTGCTCAGCGTCTGCAATATCAGCAAGGACGGCGCGACCGAATGGCTCGGCGAGGACGAAATCGGAAAGCTCGACAAGGGCGGCACCGGAAGCACCGTGATGTTCACGCTGCAACTTTCGGGCTATTCGAGCTGCGAGGATGTTATCGCGGGCTTTTCCGTGCCGGTCGAGGACCGGGCGCAGATTACTTCGGGCTCATGGATCGCGTGCGTATACGGTTCCAACATGGCGCGGCACGTTGCCATGGCGAGTCCGATGGAAAACGGTGACTACCGCTTGGATCTCATTACCGAGGAGGCTATCAAGACCGGTAGGTTTACCCAGGGCGGCGGTGCTCCGACGATAGACGAATTTTGGCAGGAAAAGACTGGACGCGCGCTCGGCTAGGTGCGACGTGGCCAATACCATAGCGAGGAACGAACATGATGAATGAAGTGACGATGAACCGTGCGGCCTTTGTGGCAGGCGCGGGTGCGCTGGCTTGTGCGCTGGCTGGCTGCTCGGGTGGATTGGGCGGCGCGGGCGGTGCCAAGAAGGCGACCACGGCGGACGCCGCCTGTGTAGACGACAACGCCAACGTGACGGTCTATGCTGCGATCAACTTGGACGGCGCCGACCTGGTGCGCCTGCTCAAGCATCAAAACTATGAGTGGCAAGGCGAGAGCGTGGACTACGGTGCCGCCGATGACGCGGGACTTTTCGCTTTTACCTTTTCTAAGATTTCGGATGACGTGGACGAACTTGCGAACAGCGCGATACCGCTTTCGGAGTCCGAGTACGAGGAACTTGAGCCGGGCGGCGGAGACGATAGCGTGGCGATTTTGCTCTCGGTGGGCGGCTATACGACGGGCAATCGTGCGCTCACCGGCGCAATCGGCGATGCGGCGATAGTGCAGGAGAAGTGCACAATCGACGATTCCGTGTATTGGCTGGTCAAGGCGCTCGACGGCAGCCGTTACGTGATTTCGGCCTACGACACCGAAGATGATGGCGACAGCGCGCATGACATCTATATCTATAGTGAGTCTTTTATTCACACCGGTTATCTGAGCGGCGGCGACCAAATCGATATTGACGAACTCTGGAGCCGCCTGACCAATGCCTCGTAGCGCACCAAAACCACCACAAAGGGGACAGTGAGGCGGGACTTTTTGACCGCCTGATGGGTCGAGCGTCACAACTCGTGCGTTACAGCAGCTCGCCGTGGCGGGCGATGTAGCGGCGCTTGGCCAGTTGGGTGAGCGCGATGTAGGCGGCGACAATGCCGATGAGCAGCGCGAAGAAGATTGGCGGCAGCGGCATGAGACCCAGCGCATCGGCGATGGGGCTTGCCGGCAGCCAGGTGACGAGCACCAGGCCCAGCACGGTGAGGAGGCACAGCGCGGGCGCGGCGTGGTCGCGCGGGCGTGGCAGGCGCGGGGAGCGCAGCATGTGGACCACGAGCGTCTGCGACCACATGGACTCGACAAACCAACCGCTCTGGAAGAGCGCCGTAAAGGCCGCCATGCCTGCGACGTCGCCTATAGCGGCAAGCTCTGCCCAGCTTGCGCCCACGGCGGCGGGGCACACCACAAAGAAGAGCGCGGCGAAAGTCACGATATCAAACAGTGAGCTCACGGGACCCAACTCGAGCATAAAGCCCTTAATGGACGCGGCATCCCAGGCGCGCGGACGGGCAGTCCAGGCGTCATCGACGGTGTCCCACGGCAGCGCGATGCACACGATCTCGTAGACCAGCGACAGCAGCACCAACTGCAGAGCGCTCATGGGCAAGAATGGCAAGAACAGGCTCGCGACGGTCACGGATAGCACGTTGCCAAAGTTGGAGCTCACCGTGGTCTTGAGGTACTTGAGCAGGTTGCCGTAGGTGCGGCGGCCTTCGATGATGCCGCGCTCGAGCACGCCCAGGTCTTTCTGGAGCAAGATGATGTCGGCGGATTCCTTGGCGATGTCGACGGCCGAATCGACCGAGATGCCGCAGTCGCTCGCACGCATGGCGGCGGCGTCGTTGATGCCATCGCCCATAAAGCCCACGGTGTGGCCGAGCAGCTCGCGCATGACACGCACCAGACGCGCCTTCTGCAGCGGCGAGAGCTTGGCGAAGAGGTGGGTGTGCTCGGCGCGCTCGGCAAGTTCGGCGTCATCGAGCGCATCGATCTCGGAGCCGAGCAAGACGTTGCTCGCGTCGATACCGATCTGTTCGCAGACGGTGGCGGCAACGCGGTCGTTGTCGCCGGTCAGGACCTTGACCGCCACACCCTTGGCCTCGAGCGTGGCGACGGCGCCCGCGGCACTCGCCTTGGGCGGATCGAGGAAGGCCAAAAAGCCCATCAACACCATGTCGCATTCGTCGGCGATGCCAAACTCGCCCACGCAGCGCGGATTGGTTTTCTGCGCCACGGCAATCACGCGCAGGCCCTCGGCGTTGAGCCCGGCGACCTGCTTGCGAATCTGGGCGAGCTTATCTTCGGTAAGCGGCTGGGCGGCGCCATCGACCTCGACAAAGGAGCAGATCTCGAGCATTTCCTCGGCAGCTCCCTTGGTGACCATCTGGGTTTTGCCCTGGGCGTCGGCGACAACTACGCTCAGGCGACGGCGCGAGAAATCGAAGGGCACCTCGTCGACCTTGGTATAGCGGTCGCGCAGGCTCTGGCCCAGCATAGAATCGGGCACGACGGTCGAGGGCGTCACATCGGCACGGTCGATGACGGCCAGGTCGATAAGGTTTTTGAGGCCGGTCTGGAAGAAGCTGTTCAAAAACGCATGGCGCAGCACCCGCGCATCCTCGTTGCCGTCGGTGTTGAGGTAGCGCTCGAGCACGATGCGGTCTTCGGTGAGGGTGCCGGTCTTGTCGCAGCACAGGACGTCCATCGCGCCGAGGTTTTGGATCGCCGGCAGCTCCTTGACGATAACCTGGCGGCGGGCGAGGTCCTTGGCGCCCTGCGACAGGCTCGTGGTCACGATGACGGGAAGCATCTGCGGCGTGATGCCCACGGCCACGCTCGTGGCGAACAACAGCGCATCGATGACGTTGCCCTTGGTGGCGGCGTTGATGGCAAAGACCGCCGGCGCCATAACGAGCATGAGGCGCACGAGCAGCATGGAGACGCTCGAGACGCCGCGGTCAAACGCGCTCTTCTCGCCGCGCCCGTTGAGCATCTTGGCGATGCCGCCCAGGTAGGTGTCCGAGCCGGTGGCAACGACAAGCGCCATGGCGGTGCCGTTTTGCACGGAGGTGCCGGTAAAGACGATGTTCTTGCAGGCAGAGAGTGGTAGCGCGGAGCCGTCGGCACCCTCGACGACGGTGATGGCAGCGGTCTTCTCGACGGCCTCGCTCTCGCCGGTGAGTGCGGACTCGATCACAAACAGGTCGCGCGCGGTGATGATGCGGGCATCTGCCGGCACCATGTCGCCGGCAGAGAGGCGGATTACATCGCCGGGGACGAGCTCGTCGAAGGGAATCTCGATGCGCTCGCCGTCACGCAGGGCACAGCAGGTGTTGGAGACCAGGTCCTTGAGGGCCTCGGTCGCATTGCCGCTGCGGGCTTCCTGGATAAACTTCATGCCGCCCGATACCAGCAGCATGATGCCGATGACGATGACCGTGGAGGGGTCGCGCTGCGGCTCGGGCACGGCGAGCACGTCGATGTAGAGCGAGACCAGTGCGAGCGTGGCGAGGATGCCGGCGAAGGGATCGATGAATGCGTCGGCGATGCGGCGGGCGAGCGTCTTGGTCGGCGCCTCGATGGTGTTGGGGCCGACCGCGCTCAGGCGCTCGGCGGCGTGCTCGGCGGTGAGGCCGTCTGCCGTGGCATCGAGCAGCACGAGGGCGTCCTCGGCGCTATGGGTGGCGGCGAATATGGTGTTCTTGGCAAGGCCGGTGTGAGCGGCAGGGCGCGCCGTGCGGCGGCGCTTGGAGATAGCTTCGAGTACCGTGGCGGTTTTGAGCATCAGCATAGGGTCCTCCTTGTTGAAGGGAGTTAGCGTACGTGTCGTATTTGCTTCAAAAAACCTAGATGTCGCTCACGTCATGCTCGCGAGCTACCACAAAGGGGACGGGCACCTTTGTGGTGGTTTTGACGGCCGGCCGTTGGCGCTTATGCGTGTGCGGAATCCTCGCGGCGTGCCGAGGGCGACATGCAGGTTTTTCGACTATGACTGCCTTCCATGGCACACCTCCTTAAGGCCGGGCGCGATGCGCTTCAGGTATCTCGTACCCGTTACAATCCGCCCGTATTCTTGATGAGGGGGTTTGCCGTGTCAACCCCAATGTTTGGAAAACCATCGCCTCTGACAAAGCCTTTACAGAATGCCGTGGCTTCAAAGCGCGCCCGCAACGCGCCCTGCCTGCGCTAAACTGGAAGGCACGTACGCAATTACGAGAGGAGCCCACATGGAGGCTTACAAGCAAGAGTTCATCAAGTTCATGGTTGAGTCCGACGTTCTTAAGTTCGGCAGCTTTACGCTCAAGAGCGGCCGTCAGTCCCCGTTCTTTATGAACGCCGGCGCTTACGTGACGGGCTACCAGCTCAAGAAGCTGGGCGAGTATTACGCCCAGGCCATCCACGATAACTTTGGCGACGACTTTGACGTGCTGTTTGGACCGGCCTACAAGGGTATTCCGCTGGCCGTCGTGACCGCAATTGCCTACCACGAGCTGTACGGCAAGGAGGTCAAGTACTGCTGCGACCGCAAGGAGGCCAAGGACCACGGCGCCGACAAGGGCAACCTGCTGGGCTACGAGCCCCAGGACGGCGACCGCGTGGTCATGGTCGAGGACGTCACCACCAGCGGTAAGTCCATCGACGAGACCTATCCCAAGGTCAAGGCTGCTGCCGATGTCGAGATCAAGGGCCTCATCGTGTCCCTCAACCGCATGGAGGTCGGCAAGGGTGGCGTGACCACCGCGCAGAAGGAGATCGAGGCCAAGTACGGTTTCCCCGTCGCGAGCATCGTCTCCATGGCCGAGGTCGTCGAGACCCTCTACAACCACGAGATCGACGGCAAAGTCGTCATCGACGACGAGCTCAAGGCCGCTATCGACGCCTACTACGAGCAGTACGGAGCTCGTTAGTTACGGCGTTTTACCAAACGCCGTAACTGCTCGACGCTGCAAACCCGCCAGAGCGGCAATCTGCCTTTCAACTTCGGCGGCATGACCAGAAGGTCAATGCCGCCTCG
>CALHUX010000018.1:0-60635 GCA_938039325.1 uncultured Collinsella sp.
CACGCAAAGGAAAGCACTTAATGTGCTTTCCGTCTTGCGCAGGACTGTAGAGCAGGAAACTTCATATGCGGCCCTTCCGGGCGCAAGCAAAAGGGCGACCCCTGTCCGGAGTCGCCCTTGTTGAGCTGCTTATGTGCAGTTGTTACTCGGCGTCGTGGTGACGGCGGGGCTTGCGGCCTCCGTTGTCGCCGGGACGGCGCGGACGGTCACTGCGCTCGGAGCGCTCGCGACGCGGGCGCTCACGACGCTGGAAGTGCTCGCCGTCGCCCTCGGAAGAACCCTCGGCGCGAGCCGGGGCCTCGGGCTTGTCAAGACGATCGAGCGAGATCTTGCCACGATCGTCGACCTCGATGACGACAACCTTGACCTCGTCGCCCACGTTGAGGACGTCCTCGACCTTCTCCACGCGGCCCTTGGCGACGCGGGAGATGTGCAGTAGGCCGTCCTTACCGGGCAGCAGGTTGACGAAGGCGCCGAAGGGCTGGATGGAGACCACGCGACCGGTGTACTCCTCGCCCGGCTCGGGAACCTTGATGATGAGCTTGATGCGCTCGACGGCCTGATCGACGGACTCGCCGGTGCCGCCGACAAAGACGGTGCCGTCCTCCTGGATGTCGACCGAAGCACCGGTCTCGTCCTGGATGCCGCGGATGACCTTGCCGCCGGAACCGATGACGTCGCGGATCTTATCGGTCGGAACCTGGATGGAGACGATGCGCGGAGCGGTGCTGCGCGTGGTGTGGCGCGGCTCAGGGATCACATCGAGCATCTTCTGCAGGATGTACGCACGACCCTCCTTGGCCTGCTGCAGGGCGCGGGCCAGAATGTCGAAGGTGAGGCCGGTGGCCTTGTTGTCCATCTGCAGGGCGGTAATGCCCTCGGTGGTGCCGGTGACCTTAAAGTCCATGTCGCCCAGGAAGTCCTCGAGACCCTGGATGTCGGACAGGACCACGGTCTTGCCCTCCTCTTGGATCAGGCCCATGGCGATACCGGAGACCGGGCGCTTAATGGGCACGCCGCCGTCCATAAGGGCGAGCGTGGAGCCGCAGGTCGAAGCCATCGAAGAGGAGCCGTTGGACTCCATGACCTCGGAGACGACGCGGATGGCGTAGGGGAACTCGTTCTCGTCGGGGAGCACCGGAAGCAGAGCGCGCTCGGCCAGGTTGCCGTGGCCGATCTCGCGGCGCTTGGGGCTGCCCATGCGGCCGGTCTCGCCGGTGCAGAACGGCGGGAAGTTGTAGTGGTGCATGTAGCGCTTGCCCTCGGTGGGCTCGATGGTATCCAGACGCTGGCCCTCGTTGAGCATACCGAGCGACAGGACGGAAAGCACCTGGGTCTGGCCACGCTGGAACAGACCGGAGCCGTGAACGAGCGGCAGGTAGTTATCCTTCACCATGATGGGGCGAATCTCATCGGCGGCACGGCCGTCGACGCGCTCACCGGTCTCGACGACCATGGTGCGCATAGCCTTCTTCTCGAGCTTCTTGAGCGCCACGGGAATCTCGCGCTCCCAAGCGGCCTGCTCCTCCTCGGTGAACTCGGCACGGATGGACTCCTTCAGAGCCTCGACCTTACCGATACGGGAGAGCTTGTCGGCGTCGCGAAGGGCGGCTGCCATCTCGTCGTAGTGGGCGAAGATGCGCTCCTGGACCTCCTCGACGGGCTGGTCGAGCGGGTACTCCTTCTTGACGATGGCGCCGTTGACCTGCTCCCACTCGGCGACAAACTCGTCCTGAGCCTGGCAGAAGGCAGCAAGGGCCTCCTGGCCAAACTTCATGGCGGCGAGCATGTCGTCCTCGGAGATCTCCTCGGCGCCGGCCTCGACCATCGAGATGAAGTCGGCGGAGCCACCCAGCTCCAGATCCAGATCGGAGTTCTCGCGCTCCTCATAGGTGGGGTTGACGATAAACTCGCCGGTCTCCACGTTACGGCCGATGCGCACGCAGGCAAGCGGGCCCTCGAAGGGCACGCCGCCGAGCGTCATTGCCAGGGAAGCACCCATGACGTTGATGACGTCAAAGGGGTTGACCTGGTCGGCGACGAGCGAGGTGGCGACGATGTGCACCTCGTTGCGGAAGCCGTCCGGGAAGCTCGGACGAATCGGGCGGTCGATCATACGGGCCGTGAGCGTGGCCTTCTCGCTGGGACGGCCCTCACGCTTGAGGTAGCCACCCGGGATGCGGCCGGCGGCGTACATCTTCTCGTTGAAGTCGACGGTCAGCGGGAAGAAGTCGTAGTTCTTACGCTCCTTGGAGACGACCACGGTGTCGAGCATCGTGGTGTCGCCCTGCTTGACCAGACAGGCGCCGGTGGCCTGCTTGGCAAGCTCGCCGGACTCAAAGGTGTAGGTCTTGCCGTACAGCTCAAAGGTCTTGGATACGAGTGTCATTGTTCTCCTTTACCCCACAGGCCCCTTGCCTGCGGGCTTCTCATGTGACGCGGGCCCCCTGCCCCCGCCACGCTTCAGAGCGTGATTGTTCACGCCCTTACACAAAAAGAGCGCCCCGCTGCGCAGGACGCTCTTAGCATGTACAAATCCTACTGGATGTTGTCGCGGATGCCCAGAGCCTTGATGAGCTCACGGTACTCGACGATGTCGTTCTTCTTGATGTAGGAGAGAAGACGACGACGACGGCCGACGAGCATGAGCAGGCCACGACGGGTGTGGAAGTCCTTCTGGTGGGACTTCATGTGCTCGGTCAGCTCCTTGATGCGCTCGGTCAGGATGGCGACCTGAACCTTGGGGTTGCCGGTATCGACCGGGGTGTTACCGAACTGGGCAGTCAGCTCCGCCTTGCGCTCTTTGGAAACAGTCATTGTTTCACCTTTCGTTTTGCGTCGCCCACGGGCGACTCGATTCGCCTCGGACTGGGAAGCCGCCGGTGGAGCGAGCAACCAAGGTCGAGGTACCAACAGGTCGGTATGTTACCACAAGCAGCCCGTGCCTGCGCATCATCACCGACCCAACATGAATTCCATCGCACGGAGGCGCTGATCGGTGTGCGTCGCAGCCCACACATGCGAAAGCCCGAGCAAGAACGCCGCCGTATGCGTGTCGATCCTCTCGACCATAAGCGCATCGAAGGTCATGGACATGAGGGCGCGCAGCCACGCGACCTCACCGGTCGACACCAGCTCGGCACCCGGAACGCTCGACGCGCACGACCCGCACATGAGACCGCCCGCCTGGGGCGAAAAATACGACAGCATGGGGTCTCCGCACAGCACGCAGGCCGAAAAATCGGGTCGATAGCCAACGTGCGACAGCAGCTTAAAGACATATGCCGCCACAAGTAGATCCATATGCGCCGCGTCGAGCCCGCTGCCCACCAGGGCAAGCGCTCGCTGCGTTATGGCAAAGGTAAACGGGTCCTCGGCGTCCTCGAACGAGCACACGCGCGCGACCTCGGCGATCGCGCTTGCGGCGCATGTCATCTCGTAATCGGGAGCAGCGCCGAGCGGCGCCTCCATAAGCTCGGCCTGGGAAACCACGTCGAGCGACCGTCCATGCGCAAGCAGCAGATCAACGGTACAGAACATCTCGCAGCGCGCAGCCAGGCGTCCGCCGGGTTTGCGGGCGCCCTTTGCCACAGCACGAACCTGCCGACCCCGCTCGTCAAGCATCGTCAGGATCAGGTCCGTCTCTTTGAGCTTCGTCTTATCGAGCACGAGCACTTTCGTGCGATATGTACGAGAACCTGCCATTCGCGCCGCGTGTCCCTAATCCTCGGCGTTATAGCCAAAGCGGCGAATCTGGGCCTCGTCGTCACGCCAGCCGGCCTTGACCTTCACGTCCAGCTCCAAAAAGACCTGGGTGCCAAAGATGCGCTCAAGGTCGCGACGGGCGTCGATGCCGATATGTTTGATCATCTCGCCGCCCTTGCCGATGATGATGCCCTTTTGGCCCTCGCGCTCAACGTAAATGGTGGCGTGCACGCGCAGCACCTTCTTGGTCTGCTCAAGCGCATCGCAAATCACGCCCACGGAGTGCGGGATCTCATCACGGGTGCGGCGCAAGACCTTCTCGCGCACAAACTCGGCAACGAGCGTCTCATCGGAAGCGTCGGTACCCATGTCCTCGGGGAACCAACGCGGACCCTCGGGCAAAAAGTGCGCAACGGTCTCGATGAAGGCATCGACGTTAAAGTTCTTGACCGACGACGTCACGATCTCGTCGTCATATTCCATAAGCTCGTGGGCGGCCTTAAGCTGCTCCATGACCCGTGCGGGGTCGGCCTCATCGGCCTTGGTGAGCACCAGGACCTTCTTGGAACGGGCATTCTTGACGCGCTCGGCAACCCAGGCGTCTCCCCTGCCGATCGGTTTGGTGGCATCAATCAAAAACGCGACAACATCGACATCGTTCAGCTCGAACAACGCGCTCTTGTTCAGCTCGGACCCTAGACCGTCCTTGGGCTTGTGGATACCCGGGGTATCGACAAAGACCAGCTGGTAGCCGGGGCGGTTGACGACGGCGCGCATGCGGCGGCGGGTCGTCTGGGCCACCGGCGAGGTGATGGCGACCTTTTTGCCATAGCAGGCGTTGAGCAGCGTTGACTTACCGGCGTTGGGGCGGCCGACCAAGGCCACGAAGCCACTGCGGAAACCGGGCTCAACGTCGCCAAAGCCCGCGAGGCTGTCGTCCTCATCGCACAGGGCGTCGAGCTCCTCGTCGCTCATGCCCTCAAACGGGTCGAACTCCCCGACTTCCTCATAGGCCTCGGTCGCCTTAGCATCCGGGGACTCGTCGTCCAAAATTTCATCGATAGGCTGCATATTGTCGGACATGGGAATCCCTTTCTAAATAAAGCCGAGCGCGTGGGCAAATACCAGCAAGCCCACAATCGCGGCGGTGATTGAAAGTACGTATACCGAGGCGGCGGCGATGTCCTTGGCGCGTTTTGCCAGCGGATGGAGCTCCTGGGTCGCCAGATCGACAATGGCCTCCATGGCGGTATTGCACAGCTCGCCGTGAATCACCAGGCCGCAGCAGATGATAATCGTGGCCCACTCGGCAATGTCGAGCCCCACGATGCAGCCGGCAATGACGGTGCACACGCCGGCTACGAGCATGACCTTAATGTTGCGCTCGGTCTTGACGGCGGTGACGAAGCCCTCCATGGCGTAGGAGAACGACTTTAAAAAGGACGGATGGTCCTTGTTCGATCCGGGAATCATAAGCGGCTCCTAGTCGTGGGCATGATTGGTGATGGGGCCGACGTGAACGAGTTTGGGGTCCTCGCCGCGCTCGAGCGCCAGATCGCGCAGGATAGCGTCCTCGCGGGCCTCCATGACCTCGGCCTCGTCGTCCTCGATATGGTCATACCCCAGCAGGTGCAGCATGCCGTGTACGAGCATCAGGCGGTACTCGTCGGCAGGGCTATTGCCAAAGCCGGGGGCCTGACGGGCAATGACCTGCGGGGCCAAGATGATATCGCCGAGCTCGAGCGTCTCGTCGGCGGGAATATCCTCATCAAAGGCCGAGTCGCATTCAAACGAGAGCACATCGGTGGTGCGGTCGATGCCACGCCACTCGTGGTTGAGCTCATGCATCTCGTCCTCGTCGACATACGAAAGGGAAATCTCGACTTCACGTTCAACGCCCTCGGCGGCAAGCACAACCTCGCAGATGTGCTCCACCTCCTGCGCGTCGAGCAGCGTATCGAGCTCGGCATCGTTGCTGATCAATACACTCAACGGGACTCCTTTCGGTCGCGCGAGCGCTGCTCACGCACGTCATCATAAGCATCGTATGCCTCGACGATACGACCCACCAGGGCATGGCGCACCACATCGGCGCGCTCCAGGTGTGCAAACGCCACATCGTCGACACGGCCCAAAATCTTCTCGACATCCGCCAAGCCACCACGACGACCAACCAGGTCGCGCTGGCTCAGGTCGCCGGTAATCACGAACTTGGAGTTGAAGCCAAGGCGTGTCAGGAACATCTTCATCTGCTCGGGCGTGGTATTTTGCGCCTCGTCGAGTACCACGAAGGCATCGCTCAGCGTACGACCGCGCATGTAGGCGAGCGGGGCGATCTCGATCACGCCGCGCTCCATAAGCTCATCGGAGCGCTCACGATCCATCATGTCAAAAAGGGCATCGTAGAGCGGGCGCATGTACGGATCGATCTTTTCCTCGAGGGTGCCGGGCAAAAAGCCCAGGTTCTCCCCCGCCTCGACAACCGGACGCGTCAAGATCAGACGGCCCACCTCGTGGCGCTTGAGCGCGGCAACGGCGAGAGCCATGGCCAGATAAGTCTTACCGGTACCGGCTGGACCCAGGCCAAACGTGATGGTATGCGAGCGGATGGCATCCACATAGCGCTTTTGCCCGAGCGTCTTGGGGCGAATGACGCGGCCGCGATACGAAAGCAACACGTCATCGCGAAGCGACGTAGCCTCGTGCTCACCGTCGCGCAAGACGGCCAGGCAGCGAGAGACATCGTCGGCAGACAGCGTGCGCCCGGCGGCCGCCTCGCGAAAAGCGTGTTCGAAAAAACGCGCCACGAGCTCGACCTCGTCCGGGTCACCGCTCACGGAGATGCTATCGCCACGGGCGACCACGTGAGCGCGAACCAAGCTCTCGAGCGCACGAAGGACGCCGTCGCCGGCGCCCAAAACACGCGAGGAATCAACCCCCTCGGGAACGGTAAGTCTAATCTTCGAGGCTTCCATGGACCTCCCTGCGCGCATGGACCAAGCCGGAATCATCGACTCCGATGATAGCAACATCGAGCAGGCACGGGGCTGTAAGTCCACAGGTATCATCAAGACGGGCATGATGGAACGAACCGAGCGTTAAATTATCACCGTACTCAAGCACGGCACGCTCGACAGTGCCCACGCGACGACGAGCATCGGCAATAGCGAGCTCCTGCGCCGCGTCTCGCATACGGCGGCTGCGCTCGGCCATAACCTCGGGCGGCACCTGGTCGGGCATGTCGGCAGCAAGGGTACCGGGACGCTTGCTGTAGCGGAACACGTGCATACGCGAGAACCCCACGCGGCGGCACAGCGCCAGCGACTCCTCGAACTCCTCGTCCGTCTCACCAGGAAAACCGACGATGACATCGCACGAAAGAGACGCCTGGGGCAAGTTGGCGCGAATCATACGCACCGTGTCCTCAAAGGCCTCCGCACTATAGGGACGACCCATGCGATGCAGGGTCGCCGTACAGCCGGACTGCACGGGCAGGTGCAAAAACGGGGCGATACGCTGCGGATAGCGCGCCATAACCTTAAGCAGGCGCTCAGAGATATCCATGGGTTCGACCGAGGAAATGCGCACATGCGCAATAGTCGTGCGCTCCATGATGGCCTCGAGCAGCTCATCGATTTCGACATGCTCGTCGGTCGCGCTCTTGCCATCGTAGGCACCCAGGTTCACACCGGTCAGCACCACCTCGGGCACGCCGGCCTCCTGGGCTTCGCGAACTTGCTCAAGCACGGACTCGACGGGCACGGAGCGCTCGGGGCCGCGCGCCTTCCACACAATGCAATAGGTGCAGCGATGGTTGCAGCCGTCCTGAATCTTCACGCCCAGACGGGAGCGGCCGAGCGCGTCGACCACCTCGCCGTCGGTGCAGGCGGGAACGCTATCGGACTCAACGCCCAGCACCTCGCAGACACGTTCGGCGACATCGATCTTGGACGGCTCGGCGATCACGCGATCCGAAAGCTCCAACAGCTCCTCGGGATGCAAATTGACCACGCAACCGGTCACGACCACATAGGGCTCATTTGGATGGCTCAGCGCATGACGGACGGCCTTACGGGTCTTGGCCTCGGCCTCGCCCGTAACGGCACAGGTGTTAATGACGATCAAATCGGCATCCTGGGGCTCCACAATAGCAAAGCCCAGGCACATAAGATCGGCAGTGATACGGTCAGACTCAACCCGGTTGACACGGCAGCCGAGGTTGACGACGGAAATATGGGGTGCGAGCACGCGGGCTCCTTAATCGAGGATATCGTCGAGGGCACTCTTGATACGGTCGGTCACCGACTTCTTACCGGAAGCGACGTCATCGCCCATCTCATCGGCAAAAGCACGGAGCAGCTCGCGTTGCTTATTGGAAAGATTGGTGGGAACGACCACGCGCAGTTGCACGATCAGGCGGCCACGCGAACCGCCGCCGCCAATGCGCGGCATGCCGTAATTATTGACGCTCACGGTGTCGCCGTACTGGGCGCCGGCGGGAACCGTCACCTTAACGACCTCGTCGGGCATAATGCCCTCGACCTCGATCTCGCAGCCGAGCGCAGCCTGCGCAATCGAGATATCGCTCACCAGGTACAGGTCGTCACCGTTGCGCTTAAAGCGCTCATGGTCGGCAACGCGCACGTTGACAATCAGGTCGCCCGAAGGCTCGCCGCGAAGGCCGGCCTCGCCAAAGCCGCTCACACGCAGCTGGCGACCGGTCGAAACGCCGGCGGGAATATCGATGTCGATCTTTTCGTGCGAAGGCGTGCGGCCCTGACCGTCGCAGGTCTCGCAGGGATGGTCGATAACCGTGCCCTCGCCATGGCAGTCGGGGCAAGGCGAGGAAGACTGAACCTGGCCCAAAAACGATCGCTGAACCGTCGTGACGTAGCCCGTACCGTGGCAGCGACTGCATTGCTTTTCCTGTGCACCCTCGGCCCTACCGGTACCGTTGCAGTCCTCGCAGGGAGCAAGGCGATCATAGCTGATCGTCTTTTTGCAGCCGAGCGCCGCCTCCTCGAGCGTCACCGAAAGCGAGATGGCCATGTCACGTCCGCGACGACGCTCACGACGGCTGCGGGCGCCACCACCGGCGCCACCGCCAAAAAACGACGAGAACAGGTCGTCCATGCCCATGCCACCAAAGATATCGTTGATGTCGACATAACCAGAGCCACCGGGGCCGTCCGCGGTGCCGTAACGGTCGTAGTTAGCACGCTTCTGCTCATCGGAAAGAACGGAATAGGCCTCGTTGAGCTCCTTGAACTTGGCCTCGGCCTCGGGGTCGTCCGAAACATCCGGATGTACGGTACGGGCCTTCTTTAGAAACGCACGCTTAATCGTCCGCGCGTCGGCATCCCTGTCGACGCCAAGTACCTCGTAGTAATCCCTATTTTCCGACACGACCGAATCCTTCCAACTTTCATTATTGTCACAGTGCGTCCTATACCCAAGCTGGGCCGACCGCAAACAGAGGGTTTGATGTTATTGCATTTGATACGGCGAAAGCATGGCCCGTTGCGAGCAGCTCGCGAACCAAACCGACACGAGCGCGAACATGAAACCGTTGGCAAAACCGTTGGCAAACTGCATCGCACCGCGCTTCCACCACAGCAGGCTGCGATGAAGCACACCGTCCGAAAGCACCATGAACAGGCCCATGGTAAACGGAATAAAGCACATCACGGCAAAGGCCGAGAACACGCCCGAGATGGCCGACAGCACCAAAAACGGCGCCACAATGCCCATCAGGTAAAAGCCAGTACGAGCTTTGCCTTCCAAGCGCTCGGCCTCAACATGGGCGCGGCCGACCAGGTCGCCGCCCGCGGCACCGTTAGTGCCAGCATGGCCCATGCCGCTAATGCGGACCTCGTCGCCATCGTGCGTGCCGGCAGGAAACTCAATCGTCTGCTCGGAGGTCACACGGGTTCGCCCGCTGCCACCGCAATCGGGGCAGGGGTCGGCCACGACCTTACCGGAACCGCCGCACTCAGGGCAGACCGACTGGAACGTGCCCGCACCAAACAGGAAGGACAGGTCGACGTCGATGTGACCGCGGCCACCGCAGCTCGGGCAGGTATGTGCATGCTCGGACGAAACGGAGCCAGAGCCGCCGCAGTTGCTACAGGTATCGAAGCGCGTGTAGCGGACGGTCTTGCGGGCACCGCCCTTGGCCTCCTTGGCGTCGAGTTTGATATCGACGACCACGTTGGCGCCGTTCTCGGGATTGTAGGCAGCCTGGCCGCGACGCTGCTGGCCCCAGGCGCCACCAAAGGGAAAGCCGCCCTCAAAGGGATTGCCATAGCCCGTGTTGCCGGCGTAGCCGCCACCATAGGGCGAAGCCGTAGGAGCACCGGCAAATGGATTGCCAGAACGCATGGCGTCGTAGCGCGCACGTTTTTGCTCATCCGAAAGCACGGCGTAGGCCTCGGAAACCTCTTTAAACTTTTCCTCGGCATCCGGCTCTTTGTTGACGTCCGGATGGAACTTGCGGGCCTTTTGCTGGAAGGCCTTTTGAATATCACGCGAGGTGGCGTCCTTGGAGACACCCAGAATCTCGTAGTAATCTTTTTCGTTCATCGTCGCCATGCGCGGCAACCTCCTGCTCACAGCAGCGTATATATTCCGGTAATTCTACCCGAGCGGCCTAAGCTAGATCCCAAAACAGCTCGAATAGAACATTTCCATCGAGCCAACCCAGGTGGGTCGGCGCCAGACGAGCTCGAACATGGCCCGCGACGACATCTGCCGAAGTGAAGGGTCCATCATGAACCCCGAGTGTCTCGGGCACCAAAGTGGCAAGACCCAATTCGAGCGCGCGATCGCAGGCAGCTGCCAGCTCGCCCGTTGGGATGACGCAAGCTGCACGAGCCAACAGGTCGGACGCAACACCGCGCGTCATGCGGCAAGCGAGCATCAAATCCTCGGCTACAGCCTCACGCAGCGTCAGATACTCGGCCTCGAACGCCGTCGCGTCATCGTCACGTTGCACCAGACGCACGCGGTACGCATCGCCTCGAGAAGACACACCGGGGAACAAACCTGCAAGACGGTCGAAATCCTCGTCGTCGAGCATGCCCGCGGCAGAACGACCCAGGCCCAGGTAGCCCTGTCCGGTCCAGTAGGCAATGTTATGGGCGCACTCATGGCCATCGAGCGCGTAGCTTGCCACCTCATACGGATGATAGCCGGCCGCACCCAGGCGCTCACGCGCCGCGTCCATGCACGAAGCCTGAAAATCCTCGTCGGGCTCGAGCGACTCGTCACGGCATGCCATGCGATAGAGTGGTGTGCCCTCCTCGAGCGTGAGCGGGTACACCGATACATGATGCGGCGCCGCCGCCAGCACGCCATCGAGCGTGCTCCGCCAGCTTGCGGCCGTCTGCCCGGGAAGGCCGCACATCAGGTCGCACGACACATCGAGGCCAGCGTCCTTCACCGTCGCGATAGCCGCAAGTGCCCGATTGGCATCGTGAATGCGGCCAATAGCAGCCAGCTCGGTATTGTCGAGGGTTTGCACGCCCAGAGAGATGCGCGTGACACCCGCCTCGGCAAGCGCGGTGGCGAGCTCGGCGGTCAGGGACTCAGGATTGGCTTCGCAAGTAAATTCAACGGGTTTGCACCACATGGAGATACGCCGGGCAAGTTCCACCAGGCGCTCCCCTGCCAGCGACGGCGTGCCGCCGCCAATATAGACCGTGCGGACCTGCGCAAGCGCCCCGGCGTCGCCAAAGGAATCGAGGCGCGCATACAGCTGCTCAAAATAGGCATCGAGCACAGCGCTCAGGTCGCACGGAGCAAAACTGCGCGAGTCAAAGTCGCAGTACCGGCACTTTTGGGCGCAAAACGGCACGTGCACGTACAGCGCGGTAACGGCCACCCTTAGGCCTCCAGCGGATGAGCGGGCACCGACTCACCGGCGGCAAGCGCGGCCTCGCAGGCCACCACATCGCGCTCGATATCATCGACCAGCGCCATAAACTCCTCGTACGTAGAGCAACGCACCACCTGAGCGCGCCAGGCGGCGGCATGGGGCATGCCCTTTAAGTACCAGCTTGCGTACGTGCGGGCACGCGACATGAGCGGCAGAAGCTCGTGCGTCAACGTCAGGTGCTCACGCAGGGCCTCCAGGCGCTCGACCGAGGAGCGAGAAGGAACCGGCGTGCCATCGAGTGCAAGGGCTCGGGCATCGCCGAACACCCACGGATTGCCGTAGATGCCGCGCGCGATAAACACCGCGCTGGCACCCGAGCTGCGCAGATGCTCCGCGGCATCCTCGGCCGAGAACACATCGCCCGAACCAATCACGGGAATCTCGACAGAATCGGCAACCTCATCGACGACCGACCAGTCGGCCTGGCCCGTGTAGAGCTGCGTGGCGCAACGACCATGCACGGCGACTGCGGCAGCCCCTGCGCCCTCAAGCATCTGGGCAAACGTCGCGGCATTACGGTCCTCGGCATAAAAGCCCTTGCGAATCTTGACGGTCACGGGCACGTGCGCCGCGCCCACCGTGGCCTCGACGATCTTCTCCGCCAGGTCGGGCGTGCGCATGAGCGCCGAACCCTCGCCCTTGGTAACAACCTTGCGGGCGGGGCATGCCATATTGATATCGATGAGCGACAGGCGATCGCCCACACGTTCCTCGACGGCAACGACGGCGCTCGCAAACTGCTCGGGCTTGGAGCCAAAGAGCTGCACGCAAACCTGCTGCTCCTCGTCGGCCGGTAGCACCAGGCGGCAGGTCTTGTTGCTGGCATAGGCAAGACCCGCCACGCTCACCATCTCGCTGTAGGCAAGGTTGGCACCGCGGCGGCGACACATGATGCGATAGGCGGGGTCGGTCACGCCCGCCATGGGAGCCATAAGGAACGGCTGCTCGGCATAGGCACCCAGCAGCCGCTTGCTGTATTCAGAAAGCGCCATGGACCTACTCGTCCACCTTGAGGATCGCCATAAACGCCTCCTGCGGGACCTCGACCGAGCCGATGGCCTTCATGCGCTTCTTGCCCTCTTTCTGCTTCTCGAGCAGCTTGCGCTTACGCGAGATATCGCCGCCGTAGCACTTGGCAAGAACGTCCTTACGACGCGCCTTGACGGTGGAACGGGCGATGATCTTGTTGCCGATAGCACCCTGGATAGGAACCTCGAACAGCTGACGCGGGATGATCTCCTTGAGCTTGTCGCACAGGCCACGGGCCAGGCCATAAGCCTTATCCTTGTGCACGATAAACGACAGCGCGTCCACCTCGTCGCCCGAAAGCAATATATCGAGCTTAACGAGCTCGGAGGGACGGTACTCGTTGAACTCATAGTCGAGCGAGGCATAGCCCTTGGTACGGCTCTTGAGCTGATCGAAGAAGTCCAAGATGAGCTCGGCGAGCGGCATATCAAAGCGCATCTCGACCGATTTGCTCGTCAGGTGGATCATGTCGGTCGTGACGCCGCGGTGCTCGATGGCGAGCTGCATGACGGCACCCGTGTACTCAGGCGGGCAGATGATCTTTGCCTTGAGGTAGGGTTCCTCGATACGTTCGATGCGCGTAGCCTCAGGAAGGTCCTGCGGACTGCGGACATCGATCATTTCGCCGTCGGTCTTGTAGACGTGATAGTCAACCGAGGGACTCGTGGCAATGAGGTCCAGGTTGAACTCGCGCTCCAGGCGTTCCTTGACGACTTCCATGTGCAGCAGGCCCAGGAAGCCCACGCGGAAGCCAAAGCCGAGCGCCACCGAGGTCTCGGGCTCCCACACCAACGACGGGTCGTTGACGTGCAGCTTATCGAGGGCGTCGCGCAGATTCTCGTAGTCCTTGTTGTCGATCGGGAACAGGCCCGTGTAGACCATGGGCTTGGCCTCGCGGTAGCCCGGAAGCGGCTCGGGGCAGGGGTTCGAGGCCCACGTGAGGGTATCGCCCACGCGCACGGCCTCGGGGTCCTTCAGGCCCGTGACCACGTAGCCCACCTCGCCAACGGTCAGCGCGTCGACCGGCGTCTCGGCGGGACGCTTGACACCCACGCCATCGACCAAAAAATCGCCCTTGGCCTGCATCATGCGCAGGGTATCGCCCTTTTTAATCGAGCCGTCAAAGATGCGCACCGTGGCGACGACACCACGATACTCGTCGAAGTACGAATCCAGGATGAGTGCCTTGAGCGGCGCGTTCGCATCGCCCTTGGGCGGAGAGATCAAAAAGACAATGGACTCCAGCAGATCATGGATGCCCTCGCCGGTCTTGCCCGAGACACACACGGCATCATCGGCAGGAATCGCCAGGTCATCCTCGATCTCGGTCTTAACCTCATCGGGATGGGCCGAGGGCAGGTCGATCTTGTTGATGGCCGGCACAATGTCCAGATTGGCGTTCATGGCGAGCGTCGCGTTGGAGACGGTCTGCGCCTCGACGCCCTGCGTGGCGTCGACAACGAGCACCGCGCCCTCACAGGCTGCCAGCGAGCGCGAGACCTCGTAGGTAAAGTCAACGTGACCCGGCGTATCGATGAGGTTAAACTGATACGTCTCGCCGTCGTCGGCGTCATAGGACACGCGAACGGCATTGGACTTAATCGTGATGCCGCGCTCGCGCTCGATATCCATAGTGTCGAGCAGCTGCGACTCCATGTCGCGTTCGTCGACGGTATGGGTGAGCTCGAGGATGCGGTCACTGATCGTGGACTTGCCATGGTCGATGTGCGCAACGATCGAGAAGTTGCGGATGTGGGAAATGTCAATTGAAGTATTCATGCGGACTATCTTACCCGAGCGGTACAAAAAATGGAGCCCGTTCCATAAAACAGGCTCCATTTATGCGCGTAATCTGTGTGGTGTGAAATTTACAACTTAGGCGTTGATGCTGTTCACGAGCTTGGCAAGACCGGACTTGCGGTTGGAAGCCTGGTTCTTGTGGATAACATGCTTGGCGGCAGCCATGTCGAGACGCTTGGTGACGGTCTTGAGGGCAGCCTGGGCCTTCTCGGCGTCGCCCTCGGCGACGGCGGTCTGAACGTGCTTGGTCAGCGTCTTGAGCTCGGACTTGACAGCCTTGTTACGCATGCGAGCTGCCTCATTGGTGCGGATACGCTTCTTCTGAGACTTGATGTTTGCCACTTCTGGAGTTCCTTTCGAGTTCCTTGCAAAAAATGTATGACACCTCTGAGACACGGTGAGGTCATGCAAGCGCCTACTATAGCACGCTCCCTCTCAAAGGGATAGAACGAATTTGTCAAATAGGCAGGTATCATCACGATTTTCTCAAGATGTTCGTAATCCAGAGCAAAAGCGCCGTCTGAGAATCGGCCGAACCCTTGAGCGCGAGCTCCACATCGACCGCACCCTCGAGCGCTACGACGAGCTCTGCCATCGAAAAGCGACGTGCCCAGGTCAGGTGATTCTTGACCTGCCAGGACTGGAGCTTGAGCGTTGCGGCGAGCTCACGACCCTGTCCGCGAGCATCGAGCGCCTTGGCAACGATAAGCTCACGGATGCGACCGCATAGCAATGTGTAGGTCCACACGTAGCTCTTGGAGGGCAAAAGCTTAAAGAGCTCGAGCGATCGCCGCATATCGCGAGCCGAGACGGCGTTGAGGAAGTCCCAGGGTTGAACCTCGGCCGTACGTACAATCCAGCGCTCAACATCGGCAAGTTCAATCTGAGGCGACTCGACCATCTGGGCAAGCTTAGCCAAGTCGTTATCGAGCATGCGAGTGTTTTCACCTGAACGCGAGACAAGCTCCTCGGCGGCCGCCGTCGAGATCGACTTGCCGTGCTGCGTCGCCATCTGCTGCACGCGGCGCGGTAGCTCCCAGCGCTTGGTGCCGGAGCAATCGATCACAGCCTTCTTGTCGATCTTGGCAATCGCCTTATACAGGCGCGTGTTCTTGGCAAGCGAGTCGGCGATGATGAGGCAGACCGTTGTGGGGCTGGGACTTGCCAGATACTCGACGAGCGGCTCCGAGACCGCCTTGGCGAGCTTTGAACAGCCGTCAAGGATTACCAGGCGAAACTCGCTGCCCATCGGAAAGGTGTTAAGCGATCCGATAATGGACTCGATATCGGGGTCCTTGGTCATGTCGCGCTCGTCGAGGTTGAACTCGACCATACCCGACTTTTCCAGACGCGCTTTCATACGCGAGACGGCGTGGTCGCGCTTAACTCCGTCGGTACCGACGATCAGATATGCCGGCAGCAGACCGGTTTCGGACATTGCGCTCCCCTCCCGCAGGCCTTCGTATTCGTTCCGTGCCATTCTAGCCCAGGGGCCCACCACACGCCAACGACGTCGTCACGGTCGCTGGCATCGCATCGCAAAGCCATTCGCAGTCGGCGTGACGGTAATGTCTCCGTGTTCGATGGTGCACGCGAACACGCCGCCCGCTTCCTTAACGGCATCGATGCAGGCATCGGACGGATGGCCGTATCGATTCCCCTCACCCGCGCTCGCGAGGGAAAGCTCGGGCTTCAGGACGTCCAGCAAATCGCCATCGACTGAAACCTTGGAGCCGTGATGCCCAAGTTTAAGGACATCGATATCCCCCACTTCCTGCACGAATTCCCGCTCTTGGTCGAGCTCGGCATCACCGGTGAGAAGTATTCGCAGGCCCTTGCCCTCCTGAACATAGGAGAGCAGCAGGACAAGCGAGTCCTCATTTCCCTCGCCATCCACGGACTCGAATGGCCACATCACGCGGGCGCAAAATGAGCCGATGTTGACCGTATCCCCACGGCGCACCTGCCGATACTCCACGCCAGATCGGTTCAATACCTCGGCAGGGGCATCCTCCAGCGCATCCGCCGCCACGGCAATCGTTCCGATCGAAAACTGTTCGAGCACGGCAGGCAGACCACCCCAGTGATCCTCATCCCAATGCGTCACAAAGACGGCATCGATATGGTGGATGTTATTTCGGACCAACGCCGCCACCACACGCTCGTCGAGCCCACAGTCGACAAGCGCTACTGCGCCGCCCTGGCGGATAAGAATCGCATCGGCCTGGCCCACATCGAGCACCGTCACCGAAGGAGGAGCGAATCGATCCCAATAGACGTACGGAATCGCAGCCAAGAGCATCAGGCATGCAAGCCCCACCGCCATAGGACGTGCACGGGGACGCGGCCACCAGACCAGCAGAACCGCCAGCAAACACGGCACTAGGTAAATCCACACGCTATCGGGCGGCACGCTCACGGATGCACCCGGCATGGCAGCAAACAGCTGCTCGAAGAACAGCGCGCAACGGGCGGCAATCATGGGTACAACGAGCGCCCAAGTCCGCAACGGTCCCACGAGCGAAAAGGGAACTAGCACGATCGACACAGCAAGCAGTACGCTCACCACCGGACCGATGACCGCATTTGCCAGCGGAGCAATGAGCGAGAACGTACCGAAGGCAGGAATGGTAATGGGAAGAGTCGCCAACTGCGAGCACAGCGTGACGGAAAGCATGCTGGCAACGCCCGATGGCACACCCAGCTCACCCAAAGCGTAGGTCGCATAGGGGCAAAAGCACAGGATGGCAAAGACGCTGGCACATGAAAGCTGAAAGCCCATCTCGAACAGCACCGACGGCCGCAGTAGCACAAAGATGGACATGGTTACGAAGAGTGCCGATGCGCCGTGCCGGCGACGCCCCGCGCCGTTTACGACAAGCGTCACGAACACCATGCAGCACGCGCGCACGGCCGAGGGAGAGGCGCCCGTAAAGGCAGCGTAACCCACAAGCGCTATCGCCAATATCGCCCGCTGAAGGCCACGTGAGCACCGTGTCTTTTGCAATACACCTTCGATTACAAACCCCACGATAGCCAAATGGCTGCCCGAGACGGCGATAAGATGCGCCGTTCCCGTCACCGAAAACCAGTCGCCCGCCGGCTGGGCGCGCAGCTCGGCCGAACGACCGCAGACGACACCGGCTATGAGCGCACGCGCCGGGTCGGTCGCAGGCGTGATGGACGCAAGCAGCCCATTTCGCAGTCGAAGCAACGGCCCCGGTGGGCCCTCATAGACCGACACAATCCGAACGGCTTTAACCTTGCGTACCTCGCCTCGGAGCACGCGCGATCGTCCGTACGCATCGTTCTCAAAACGTGAAACGCGGCCGATAACACGTACGCACGCCCCGACCATGAGCTCACGATCACACGATAGGCGAACTGTTGCCAAGTTCTTACCGTCCGCGCGTGCCTCGCAGGTATAGGAATACACGTCGTCGTTTATGGATGGGTCACCCTGCACGACAAACTCGAGACTGCTTGCCGCTCGACCGTCGAGCGTCTTCGCGGCACTGAGCACATCCACGGCCCACCACGCCGAGACGACCGCTCCCGCTACGAGACCGACGGACGCAGCATACAGCCACCGCTTCCAAGGGGCAAGCCGCGCACAAGATTGAGCCAGCACAACGAAAACCGCCGCCGCAACGGGAATGGCCCATAGCGGTCCGAACGCCGGCGCCCGCTCCCTCAGCAGCGCATCAGCGGCCATGTTGAGCACCAAGACGCAGCTCATGCACAGGCCGGCACACAAGGCTATCGTCCACGGAATCAGGGGCCGCGGAGGCATCACATGCTCGCGCTCGGTCGCACTCATACGCAGATGCAATCTTTGATTTTGGCAAGCTTCTTCTCGCCGATTCCCGACACACGCATCAGATCGTCAACCGAGGCGAAAGCACCGTTCTTTGTCCGCTCATCGATAATCGACTGGGCCATGGAGGGGCCGATGCCCGAAAGCGTCTGCAGCTCTTCTGCGCTTGCCGTATTGATGTTTACTAGGCCTGTTGCGCCACTAACGCCCGACGATGCGGAAGCCCCACCATCAACACCGGCTTCCGCAATGGACGCCTGCTGCTCCCCTACCGTTGGAACGTGAATCTTCTGTCCATCGACGACCTTAGATGCCCGATTGAGCCCCGTAACGTCTGCCTCGGGCGCCAGCCCGCCGGCGGCATCAATCGCCTGAGCCACCCGCGCGCCGTCCTTGAGACGATATACACCGGGCGACACAACGGCGCCATCAACATCGACATAAACCTCTGCCGCGGCAGACGCCTTAGACGAAGAGCCTTCGGATGTCTTTCCGCTCGAGGCATCGCCGGATCCCGGATCCACCAACGAACCCGAACCATCAGTGCGCTCAAACGACACACCGTCGGCACCGCCGCCTAGGTTCGCCATCGCCAGTCCACTCGCCATCGCAATGACGACCAGTATCGCCACCACCACTGCCTTATGACCGAGCAGCTTGCCCGCCCAGCGGTCCATCTTTTTGACTCGTTCGTGTTGTTCGCGCTGCGCCATAGCAAAACCTCCCAACACCATCGTGTCAGGAAAGGAGCTCCGCAACGGCCACGCCCCAAAACCGGTTTTTGCGGTCAAACCAAAAGCTGACCAAAACCTTGCACAAATCTGTCCATTTATTCAAGCACGCGTCAGCAAATGAACACTTAGTCGCAAAATGCCCAGATAGCAAAAGACCGACGATACAGGCGCATCGTCGGTCTATGCACAAATTTACTCGTGATCTTGGTAAATCTCACGCGGAGCAAGCTCCGAATGTTTGCGTTTTAAGGTCTTAGGGGCCTTATATGTGTTGCTCTCGAAGTCGATGTACTCGGTCTGCTTGAGCAGGCGCTCAATCATCTCCTCGTGATCAAACAGTTCCCACGCCTCATGCACGGCATCGAGTTTAGCGTGTGTCTCGGGACGGCGCGGCATAAACAGCGTGCAGCAGTCGGGAGCGGCCTCAGTCGAGATATCGAACGTACCGATCTCCTCGGCGCGCGCGATGATCTCCTGCTTGTCCGAACCGATGAGAGGACGGAACACGGGGATCTTCACGGCCTCGTTGACGGCCATGATGTTCTCAAGCGTTTGGGAGGCAACCTGTCCAAGCGATTCGCCCGTAACGATGGCCTTGGCACCCTCGATGTGTGCAATGCGCTCAGCAACCGAATACATAATGCGGCGATACATGATCACGCGCAGGTTGCTGGGACAGGTGACCGAAATCTCACGCTGGCAGTCGCCAAACGGCACCACGTACAGGCGGCCGATCTGGACACCCGGCTCAAGCGCACGGATGATGTCCTGCGCCAAATACTCACTCGTATCGGGCGTCTGCGGACGACCGGAGAAATGTACCGGCACGCACACCGCGCCGCGGCGCGCGAGCATCCAGGTCGCCACCGGAGAATCGATACCCGACGACAGCAGCGTCACGACCTTGCCGGCAGAACCCACCGGCAGACCGCCCACGCCGCGCTCGGAGCGCGCGTACACATAAACGCTACCCTGGACCACCAGTACGTGCACCATCGCATCGGGGTCGTGCATTTGAACCTTTTTATCGGGAAAGGCCTCACACAGCACCTCGCCCACCTGACGATTGATATCGATCGAGGTGAGCTCATAGTCAGTATTGGAGCGCTTGGCGTGCACCTTAAACGAATCGAAGGAACCAAACTCGCGCAGCGCCTTCACGGCGGCGGCACAGTACTCCTGAGGGTCGCGATTGGTGTGATACGCCAAAGACACGCGAGCAACGCCGGGAACGGTGCGAATGACACGCGCCGCATCGTCGGCCTGATGCTCGTTAAAGGTCACGAGGATATAACCGGAAATTCGAGACACGGCATTCACGGAAAAGGCGGCCAAAGCCGCCTTAATGTTATCCATGAGGATATGCTCAAAATGTGCGCGGTTCTTGCCCTTCAGTCCAACCTCGTGATAGTGGACCAGACAGACGCGAGCTGCCATTTAGGCTTCAGCAACCTTGTGGCCGAGCGCCTTCTCGTAACGGGACTCGTCGTAGGAGATATCGCCGTCGACGATCTCGTCCATAGCCATCGAGATGGTATCGGCGCCGGAGAGCGCGATGGTGATGTCATCGACATCCTGGACGGCAAGCACACGATTGTGCTGGCCACGCAGCATGCTATTAATATCGCAGGCGCGCTTAGAGGCAAGCGAAGCGAGCAAGAAGCGGTTGTGATCGGTCTTCTCCAGAAGATCGTCAATGCAAGGCTTTACAACGGACACGGACCTCAGATCCTTTCATGCATATCGAGAACGCGAACGAGCTCATCGGTCGCGCGGTCGAGATCGTCATTCACCACGACGTCGTCGTAGCGGTCGGCAAGGGCAAGCTCATCGGCGGCGTTTGCCATACGCAGCTCAATCGTCTCGGGCGTCTCGGTACCGCGACCGACTAGACGCTCGCGGAGCACCTCAAGCGAAGGCGGCTTGATAAAGATCAGCACGGCCTCGGGGAAACGCTCCTTCACCTGCAGGGCGCCCTGGACATCGATCTCCAAAATCAGAGACGCGCCCGAGGCGAGCTTGGATGTGACCTCGCTCACCAACGTGCCGTAGCAGTTACCGTGGACCTCGGCCCACTCAACAAACTCACCGTTTGCCACGCGGCGGTCGAACTCCTCGCGCGTCAGAAAAAAGTAGTTGACGCCGTCGACCTCACCTTTACGTGGTGCTCGCGTGGTAGCCGAAACCGTCAGGCCCAGGTTAGAGCGACGCTCGCGCACACGAGTGACGAGCGTACCCTTGCCTGCGCCTGACGGTCCAGAAATCACAAAGAGCTTGGAATCCTGAGCGCTCACTTATTTGGTCAGCTGCTCGAGGAGCTGCTCGCGCTGACGGACACCGAGGCCCTGGACGCGACGGGTAGCGGAGATACCGAGCTCCTCCATGATCTTGGCGGCCTTGGCCTTGCCATAACCAGGGAGAGACTCGATGAGGGTGGAAACCTTCATGCGGGAAGCGATGGGGTCATCGGAGTTGAGCACGGACTCGAGGGACTTCTCGCCCTTCTTGATCTGCTCGCGAAGCTCAGCGCGGGCGTGACGTGCGGCAGCAGCCTTCTCAAGAGCCTGCTTGCGCTGCTCGTCGGTAAGCTGAGGGAGTGCCATTCGTACCTCCAAATAGTTGGGTTATATCTGATTCAATAATTGGCATTTTAGCACGTAGAACGTACAAAATGCCCAATCGCGGCTCCATAGGTTAGACGATACCCGCAAAAAGTGCAATATACTGCGCCCAAAGTTAAGCCCCTGACCTGCGATTCCACATAAAGGATGGGAAAGTTTACGCAGGCACAGGGGCTATTTTGTGCTAATGAGACCCAAAAGTGGTGACTTAGGGGAATCTTTTACGCGACGTTTTCGACCAGCTCGGCGACGATGGCGTCAAAGGCGGCAACCGGATCGTCGGCACCGGTGATGGGACGGCCTACCACAATGTGGCTTGCGCCGCGCTCGATAGCCTGGGAAGGCGTCGCCACGCGGGACTGGTCACCAAGGGCGGCACCCACCGGACGCACACCCGGAGTCACGATCAGGGCATCAGGACCCAGCAGCTCACGCATGTCGTGAGCCTCCATCGGCGAGCACACGATGCCATCGATGCCGTTGGCCTGAGCAAGCTTTGCCAGACGGGCGGCCTCCTCGGCCACGGGCGACTCGACGCCGATCTCGCTCAAGGCATCCTGATTCATGCTCGTGAGCACGGTGATGGCGACGAGCTTGGCGCGGTCCTCACGCGCCTCCTCGGCACCCTCGCGGCAGGCAGCGAGCATAGCACCCGAGCCCAGGCCGTGGACCGAAAGCAGGTCGGCACCGGCAAGCGAGGCCGAGCGGGCAGCGCCGCGCACCTGATGCGGAATGTCATGGAACTTAAGGTCGAGGAAGACCTTAAAGCCAAGGTCCTTAAAGGTCTTGACGATCTGGGGACCCTCAGCGTAATAGAGCGTCATGCCAACCTTGAGCCAGGCGGCATGGCCCGAAAGCTCGTGGGCGAGCTCGAGCGCGCGCTCACGGTCGCAGTCGAGGGCGACGATAACACGGTCGCGGGCATCATTCTCTAGCATTCGAAAGCACCTACCAGCTCGTTGATGTCCTTCACGCCCTGGGACTCGGCCCAGGCCTCGAGCTCATGCGCGATCTTAAGCGAAGCACACGGATCGACGAAGTTGGCCATACCGACCGACACGCAGGTGGCGCCGGCCAGGATAAACTCAGCCGCATCCTCGCCGGTCATGACACCGCCGACACCGTTGATGGGGATATCGACGGCCTGGGCAACCTCCCAGACCATGCGCACGGCGATGTGGTGGCACAGCGGGCCCGAAAGGCCGCCCTTGGGCTTGGCCACGCGGGACTTGCGGGTATGGACGTCAATGGCCATGCCCTGGATGGAGTTGATGACCGAAAGGCCGTCGGCGCCGGCGGCCTCGAGAGCCTTGGCAATCTCGGCAACGTTGACCGGCGCCATCTTCACGAACAGCGGCTTATCGGTCACCTTGCGGCAGGCAGCCATAACGGAAGAGGCGCCCTCGGGCGTTGATCCCATGGCGGCACCGCCGGCGGCGATATTAGGGCAGCTCACGTTGATCTCGTAGCCGGCAGCCCAGGGGCACAGCTCGACATACATCTCGAGTGCGCGGACAAACTCGTCAACGGAGTGGCCGGCAACCTGACAAATGACCTGGCAGCCGTCCTTGGACAGCTGTTCGAGCCACGGACCGGACTCACGGGCAAAGGCGGCCACGCCGGGGTTCTGAAGGCCCACGGAGTTGATCATGCCGCCCGGGATCTCGGCCATGCGAGGCGCGGGATTGCCGGGCCAGGGCTCGGCAGCGCAACCCTTGGTGGTGATGGCGCCCAGCTGGGAAACATCAAAGAAGTTCTGGAACTGCCAACCGTAGCCAAAGGTACCGGCTGCGGTGTTGATGGGGTTCTGCATCTTGACGCCGCCGAAATCGACGGCCATGTTCACGGTACCCACTAGAAGACCACCACCTTGGAAGCATCGAACACGGGGCCGCACATGCAGGCGCCCTTCATACCGTCGACCGTCTCGACATTGCAGGTGTTGCAGGCGCCAAAGCCACAGCTCATCATGCGCTCAAGCGACACCTCGCAGTACGCACCGGCCTCGGCGGCTGCGGCGGCGACCTTCTTCATCATGACGGCGGGACCGCAGCTGGCCACGTAGTCGTAGCCGCCCTCGCCAAGCAGCTCGGCGGCAGGATCGGTGCAAAAACCGTGCGTGCCAAGCGAGCCGTCGTCGGTGCACACGTCGACCGTGTCGCACAGAGCGCGGAACTCATCGATGCCCACGGCCTTGGACGCGGTGCAAAAGCCCAGGCACACGTCGACGGCCACACCCTGCTCGGCAAGCTTGCCGGCAAGGCACAGCACGGGCGGAACACCGATGCCTCCCGCAACGAGCAGCGCCTTCCTGGTACCCTCGGGCACAAGCCAGCCGCGGCCGCCAGGGCCCAGCAGATTAGAGGTGGAACCGGGGGCCATCTGCGACAGACGACGGGTGTCGTCGCCCACGACGGCGTACCACAGCTCGACGGTGCCGGCCTGGGCGTCGGCGCGATAGAAGCTCAGGGGCACGCGAAGCAGCGAGGACGCATCACCGGGCACGGCAATGTTCACAAACTGACCGGGCTTGAGCGCACTTGCAAGCTTGGGGGCCGAGATGACGAGCGAGAAGATGCCGTCGGCGATCTCCTGGTTCGAGACGACCTCGAAGTCATGCATGCGTGCAGTGGAAGGTGTGGGCATAGACGCTCCAATCCCCCATGCGGTTGCATGGTCAAAACGAACAGAAAGCGCGGCACCGCAAGGGCACCGCGCACAAAAGCGATAAGGCTATGCTAGCAGATGCAGCCGTCGGCGAGCGTCTGCTTACCGCCGACAAACACATCGGTGGCACGACCGGTGAGCGTGCGGCCGGCGAAACCGGAGTTCTCGGCGCGCGACTCGTAACCATCCTCGCCGACCGTCCAGGTGGCGGCGGGGTCGAACACAGTCAGGTCGGCAACGGAGCCCGCCTTGACCTGAACCTGGTCGAGGCCCAGGATCTCACGCGGCTTGATGGCCATGAGCTCGACCATGCGGCCCACGCTCATCTTGCCCGGGTTGACCAGCTCGGTGAGTACGAGCGACAGCGAGGTCTCGAGGCCGATCATACCAAAGGGCGCAAGCTCGAACTCACGGGCCTTCTCCCACGGGGTGTGGGGAGCGTGATCGGTGACGATAACGTCGACGGTGCCGTCGATGACACCCTGACGGATGGCCTCGGCGTCCTCGTCGGTGCGCAGCGGCGGATTGACCTTGAGCGAGGTGTTGTAGGTCTCGTCCAGGTCGTTCTCGGTCAGGAACATGTGGTGCGGGGTTGCCTCGCAGGTAACCTGAACGCCAGCGGCCTTGCCGGCACGCACGATCTCCAGGCCATGGGCGGTAGAGATGTGCTGGATGTGCAGCTTGGCACCGGTCAGCTTGGCGATCTCGATGTCGCGAGCGATCTGGAGCTCCTCGCCGGCAGCCGGCCAGCCCTCAAGAGCCAGACGGGTCGAGACCTTGCCCTCGTTGATCTGGCCGTGGCCGACCAGGTCCTCGTCCTGGCAGTGGCTCATAAAGACCTTGCCGAACATCTTGCCATAGTCCATGCAGCGACGGAGCATGCCCGCGCCCTGCACGCCGCGACCGTCGTCAGTAAAGGCGACGGCGCCGTGGGCGACCATATCGCCCATCTCGGACATGGCCTCGCCCTTAAGACCGCGGGTCATGGCGCCCGACGAATAGACGCGGCAGTGACCGACCTCGGCAGCGCGGGACTTGACGAACTCCACGACGGTGCCGTTATCGGTGACGGGGTCGGTGTTGGGCATGGCGCAAACGCCGGTGAAGCCGCCCTTGGCAGCTGCGCGGGTGCCGCTCTCGATGTCCTCTTTGACCTCGTAGCCGGGCTCGCGAAGGTGAACGTGCATATCCACCAGGCCGGGGACGAGGTACTTGCCGGAAAGGTCGCGGACCTCGGCTCCCTCGACGGCGAGATTCTCGCCGACCTCGGCGATCTTGTCGCCGTCAATCAGGACGTCAACGACACCGTCAAGCTCGACGGACGGGTCGACGACGTGGGCATTCTTAAGAAGCAAGGCCATTATCGGCACCTCCAAGCAGCAGATACAGGATAGCCATACGCACGCAGATACCGGCGTAGACCTGCTCCAGGATGACGGAGCGTTGCGGGTGGTCGGCCATATAGGAATCGAACTCGACGCCGCGGTTGATGGGGCCCGGGTGGCAGATGATCGCATCGGGCTTCATGAGCTTCTCGCGGTCCTTGGTCAGGCCGAAGAGCTTGTGGTACTCACGAATCGTGGGGAACGGGGCACCCTCGAGGCGCTCCTGCTGCACGCGCAGCATGTAGACGACGTCCAGCTCAGGCAGGACGGAATCGAGGTCGCTCGTCACGTGGTCGCAGCCCAGGACCTCGGGCGCCGGCGGCAGCAGCGTGCCGGGGGCGACGGCGTAGGTCTCGCAGCCCATAATCTTAAGTGCGGGGATCAGCGAGCCGCACACGCGGGAGTGCGCGATATCGCCGACGACGGCGACCTTCAGACCGTGGAAGTCACCCTTGTGCTCCCAGATGGTGTACAGGTCGAGCAGGGCCTGCGTGGGGTGGTTGTGCTTGCCGTCGCCGGCGCAGATGACGCTCGCGGGCGAGTTCTGCGTGACGATGTAGGGAGCACCGGCGTGCTTATCGCGAACGACGATGCAATCAATCTTGTAGGCGTTGAGGGTCTCGACGGTGTCGACGAGGCTCTCGCCCTTGACCGTGGAGGTCGAGGAGCCGCCAAAGTTGAGGCTGTCGGCCGAAAGGCGCTTCTCGGCGAGCTCGAAGGAGCTGCGGGTGCGCGTCGAGGGCTCGTTGAACATGTTGACGATGGTCTTGCCCTTGAGCGTGGGGACCTTCTTGATCGCACGCTCGTTGACCTCAGAGAACGCCTTGGCGGTCTCGAGGATGAGCTTGATGTCCTCTTCGGAGTACTCGGTAATGTCGATCAGGTGCTTATGGTTGAACGCCACGGTACTACTCACCTCCCAGCGGCGCGGAGCCCACGTGGGAACCCGGCGCGACGTCGTTAATCTCGACGGCGGTGTAGCCGTCGACTTCCTTCATATATAGGTGCACGTTCTCCTCATGCGACGAGGGAACGTTCTTGCCGACAAAGTCCGGCGAGATGGGGAGCTCACGGTGACCGCGGTCAACGAGAACTGCCAGCTCGATGCGGCTCGGACGGCCCAGGTCCATGACGGCATCCAGAGCGGCGCGGATAGTACGGCCCGTATACAGGATGTCGTCCACCAGCACGACGCGCTTGCCGTCGACGCTGAAGGGAATGTTGGTAGCGTGGATCGCGGGAGCGAAATTGGTCGCATAGTCATCGCGGTAGAAGCTGATGTCCAGGCTGCCGAGCGGAACGTCGACGCCCTCGATCTCCTTGATCTCCTCGGCGAGCTTCTTTGCCAGAAGGTCGCCGCGCGTGACGATGCCGACCAGAGCGAGGTCTTCACAGCCCTCGTTGCGCTCGAGAATCTCGTGCGCGATGCGGGTCATCGCTCGATTGACGGCGGTCTCGTCCATGATGACCGCCTTGGGGGAAGTCGTGCCCATCGATCTCCTTCCTCACATGTCTTGACTGCTGACACAGTCAAAAAAATAGATGCCCGACCGCTTAAAGCGGACCAGACACCCACAGGAAGGGCTGCTCTTTGGCAGCTATGTAATTCCATGTGGGTATCTCGTACCCCTTTAATGGTCAAGGGATAGTGTAGCCAACCTCGAGCTTAATTGCGAGCATAAATACAGAACAATCCGTAAACGGAGCCCAATGCTCCATAAACCTATATATATTTGTGGGACGAGCTTGAAAACACACGCACGAGCTGGCATAATCCCCTCTGCTGCACGCAAATCGGATCTACGTCCAGGGCCGTAGCGTGGGCACTATCGCCAAAAGAGGAATATCTCTGTGTAGATTGCGCACAGGGAGCGACTTCTGTGCTATAGTTCAGGCTTGTTTGTTAACGCGACATGTTCGTTTGTCGCCCAAGGAGGGTCAGTTATGTCCAAAGTTTGCGAAGTTTGCGGTAAGCACCCCGTTGCCGGTCGCTCCATCAGCCACTCTCACCGCGTCACCAACCGTAAGTTCCGCCCCAACATCCAGCGCGTTTACGTCGTCGTCGATGGTCACCGTCGCAAGATGAACGTTTGCTCCACCTGCCTCAAGTCCGGCAAGGTTGCGCGCTCCTAAATAAGGTCTTACCAACAAGTACCTCGGACTCTCCGGGTCAAAGACCTCGCGTTCATATAGAACTTACCAAAGGCGTCCTCCACTACGGAGGGCGCCTTTTTCCACTCATTGGGGACAGACTTACATGAGTGTTTTCATGCATTGGGGACAGACGTAACGCATGCCGGCAGCGGTTCGGCCCCTGCCTCAGGCCGCCTCGTTCCAGCCTGTGGTGGCCTTGGTTACGCTTGTAGCGCCGATACCGGTGATACGGGCAATTTGCTTGACCGTGAGATGGGCCCGCCTGAGCCTTAGCAGACAGGCATCGCGTTCGGGGCGTGGCAGGGCCTTGAGCAGCGCAGGATCAATGCTCGGCAGGGCCTCGTGTGCGACGGTAAGGGCATCCTCGTCTGGAATCCGTCGACGCGGAAGAATCTCAACTGACCAGATCCGCTCGGCAACTTCCTTAAGATGCTCGCAATAGCGACGGGAACCCCCGACAATATCGAGCATGGGGGCCGCATCGCAGATATCAAAGGGATCGTATCCCAGCTGGTATGCCTTGTAGCTTGACCAGCGGTAGGCATCAAGCGAGTCGAGCGCACCTTTCACGGGATTGAGATGGATATAATCGAGCAACTGCACCGCCTGCGTGTCCGACTCGACCGCGACCCGCGAATAGCGATTATCAAACAGGTGGCCCGTTCTTCCGGTTTTCCCATTGAAATACTTGGCATAGGCCGTCAGCGCGCACTGCATTGCCTTTGAAAGGTTGTCAAATGGGTCATCAACCATCAAATGGAAGTGGTTGTCCATAAGGCACCAGGCCAACACCGCCACGTCATGGCAAGCAAACCTGTCCGAGATGTCCGATAAGAAACGATATCGGTCAGAGTCATCTTCAAAAATGATCTGTTTGGAGTTGCCACGGTCAAAGACGTGGTAATAGCCGGTGAGCGAAATTTCGCGGGCGCAACGGGGCATGGTCTCTCCTTTCAAAGCCGTACAGGCAACACCTAAAAGGAGAGAAGGAACGCGAAATGCTGAGCCTGTGACCTATTTATATACAATGAACGACAAAAACATGCCCAAAACGACAAAATGACAAATCGATGTCTGTCCCAAATGAGTGAAAGCACACATATAAGTCTGTCCCCAATGAGTGCTCATGTAAGTCTGTCCCCAATGAGCGGGGCGATGCGGCAAGCGGGTAGTTATAGTTAAAACGCTTCAGTTTATTGAAGCGTTTTAGTATGCCTTTTACGGGAATCTTACCGTTCGCCGAATAATTTCTTGCTATCATGCAAGACGTAGGGTAAATCTCCGATCGCAAGGAGACACAAATGGTGAAAAAGTCACCGGAAAACACTACTCCCGCAATTGTGGACAACGTAGAGGCGCTTGAGGCTAAGCTCGCTCAGATGCGAGAGGCCCAGGCGCTTTTTGCTACGTACACGCAGGAGCAGGTCGACAAGATCTTCTATGAGGCCGCCATGGCCGCCAACAAGGCTCGTATCCCGTTGGCGAAGATGGCCATCGAGGAGACCGGCCGCGGCGTTCTTGAGGACAAGGTCATCAAGAACCACTACGCCGCAGAGTACATCTACAACGCTTACAAGAACACCAAGACCTGTGGTGTCCTGGAGCGCGACGAGGCCTACGGCATCACCAAGATCGCCGAGCCCATCGGCATCGTGGGCGCCGTCATCCCGACGACCAACCCCACCTCCACTGCGATCTTCAAGACGCTGATCAGCCTGAAGACCCGCAACGGCATCATCATCTCCCCGCACCCGGCAGCCGCCAAGTGCACCATCGCCGCCGCCAAGCTCGTGCTCGACGCCGCCGTCAAGGCCGGCGCCCCCGAGGGCATCATCGGCTGGGTCGATGTCCCCTCCATCGAGCTGACCAACATGGTCATGCGCGACGTCGACATCATCCTCGCCACCGGTGGCCCGGGCATGGTCAAGGCCGCCTACTCCTCGGGCAAGCCCGCCCTGGGCGTTGGCGCCGGTAACACCCCGGTCATCATCGACGACACCGCCGACGTGCTGCTCGCCGTCAACTCCATCATCCACTCCAAGACCTTCGACAACGGCATGATCTGCGCTTCCGAGCAGTCCGTGACCGTCATCGACACCATCTATGACCAGGTTAAGGCCGAGTTCCAGAAGCGCGGCTGCTACTTCGTCAAGCAGGGTGCCGAGATGGAGGCCCTGCGTGCCGCCATGTTCAAGAACGGCGCTCTCGACCACCGCATCCCCGGCATGGCTGCCGCCAAGATCGCCGAGCTCGCAGGCATCGAGGTTCCCGCCAAGACCAAGATCCTGATCGCCGAGGTCACCTCCACCGACCCCGCCAAGGAGGAGTTCTCCCACGAGAAGCTCTCCCCGGTCCTGGCCATGTACCACGCCAAGGACTTCCAGGAGGCCGTCGACAAGGCCGAGCACCTGGTGCTCGCCGGTGGCCCGGGCCACACCGCCTCTCTGTACGTGCACCCCGCCCAGGCCGAGAAGATCAGCCTGTTCGAGCACGTCATGAAGGCCTGCCGTATCGTCATCAATACCCCGTCCTCGCACGGCGGCATCGGTGACCTGTACAACTTTGGCATGAAGCCGTCTCTGACCCTGGGCTGCGGCTCCTGGGGCGGCAACTCCGTCTCCGAGAACGTTGGGGTGAAGCACTTGATCAACGTTAAGACTGTGGCCGAGCGCCGTGAGAACATGCTGTGGTTCCGCGCTCCCGAGAAGGTCTACTTCAAGAAGGGTTCCACGCCCGTCGCCCTCGACGAGCTGGGCAACGTCATGGGCAAGAAGCGCGCCTTCATCGTCACCGACCAGTTCCTCTTCAAGAATGGCAACACCCGCGCCATCGAGGCCAAGCTCGACGAGATGGGCATCGCTCACGACTGCTTCTACGACGTCGAGCCCGATCCGTCGCTGCAGTGCGCACGTCGCGGCGCCAAGCAGATGGCTCTCTTTGAGCCGGACGTCATCATCGCCGTCGGCGGTGGCTCCGCTATGGACGCCGGCAAGATCATGTGGATGATGTACGAGCACCCCGAGTGCAAGTTTGAGGACATGGCCATGGACTTCATGGACATCCGCAAGCGTATCTTCACCTTCCCCGAGATGGGCAAGAAGGCCTATTTCGTCGCCGTCCCGACCTCTTCGGGTACCGGCTCCGAGTGCACGCCGTTCGCCATCATCACCGACAAGGAGACCGGCATCAAGTGGCCGCTCGCCGACTACGCGCTGCTCCCCAACATGGCTATCGTCGACGCCGACAACTGCATGACCGCCCCGCGCGGCCTGACCGCTGCCTCCGGCATTGACGTCATGACCCACGCCATTGAGTCCTACGTCTCCATCATGGCTTCCGACTACACCAAGGGCCTCTCCGAGCGCGCTGCTAAGCTCGTCTTCGAGAACCTGCCCTCCAGCTTCACGAACGGTGCCAAGGACCCGCATGCCCGCGAGGAGATGCACAACGCCTCCTGCATGGCCGGTATGGCCTTCGCCAACGCCTTCCTGGGCCTCAACCACTCCATGGCCCACAAGCTCGGCGCTTTCCATCACCTGCCCCACGGCCTCGCAAACGCCGTCATCCTGACCCGCGTTATGCGCTACAACGCCGCCGAGGCTCCCGTCAAGATGGGTACCTTCTCCCAGTATCCTTACCCCAACGCGCTGCACAACTACGCCGAGATGGCCAAGTACTGCGGCATCGAGGGCAAGGACGACAAGGAGGTCTTCGAGAACTTCATCACGAAGCTCGAGGAGCTCAAGGACTTCATCGGCGTCAAGAAGACCATCGCCGACTACGGTGTTGACGAGCAGTACTTCCTCGACACCCTCGACGAGATGACCGAGCAGGCATTCAACGACCAGTGCACCGGCGCTAACCCGCGCTACCCGCTCATGAGCGAGATCAAGGAGCTCTACCTGGACGCCTACTACGGCCGCGAGCCTCAGGACTACGCCGTCTGCTAGTTTTAGCACGGTTTTTAACGGCGGGGGTGCACAGGTGTTTCACACACCCCCGCCGTCGCTTCTATCGCATCGTTGAAAGGATGCAACCATGCTGCTACCCGATTCCAAGACCGAGCTCGTCCGCCGTGGTAACAAGGTCGTTTACGACCTGGGCGACAAGATCGTCAAGGTCTTTAACGAGACCAAGCCTGTCTCCGACGTGTTCAACGAGGCTTTGAATCTTGCCCGCATCAATGAGTGCGGCATCCGCAGCCCCAAGGCGCTCGAGGTTTCCCAGCTCGAGAACGCCAACGGCTGGGCGCTCGTGACCGAGAAGGTTCCGGGCACCACCCTTGCCGAGAAGATGACTGCCGAGCCCCAGCGCTTTGGTGAGTACCTCGAGATGTTCGTCGACCTCCAGATCGAGATCCACGGTTACACCTCCCCGCTGCTCAACCGTCAGCGCGACAAGTTCGCCCGCATGATCGACAGCCTTGATCAGCTCAATGCCACCACGCGCTACAACCTTCAGGAGCGTCTGGACGGCATGACCAAGGAGTTCAAGGTCTGCCACGGCGACTTCAACCCCTCCAACGTCATCGTCGGCGACGACGGCCAGCTCTATGTGTGCGACTGGGCACACGCTACCCAGGGCTCCCCTGCTGCCGACGTTGCCACCACCTACCTGCTCTTTGCCCTCAACAGCAAGGACCAGGCCGAGGCCTACCTGGAGCTCTACTGCGACCGCGCCGACATGCCCATGCAGGTCGTGCGTCAGTGGACGAGCATCGTCGCCGCTTCCGAGCTCGCTCGTAAGCGCAACGTGAACGATGAGTTCCTGAAGAACTGGATCGACGTCGTCGATTATCAGTAATATCTGAGCGATTCATTTCGCATCGGAGGCACAAAGGAAAACCCCGCAGTTCATATGAACTGCCTCCCATTTCTTGGACACAAGAAATGGGAGGCTTTTTTATGGCTGGAAACGCTTTGTACGACGTCGGGATGCGACTGCGAGCGGCAGAGCTGCACGACGAGGGGCACGGCCGCGCGGCGATCGCGGCCCTTCTCGGGATGCCGGAGGAAACCGTGAGAGAATGGCTGTGCACCTACAGGTCCGCTGGTATCGAGGTTCTGGCCATGATGGGAAAGAAACACACCGCTTATTCGTTCGAGACGAAGCTGGCCGCCGTCAGGGCGGTCGTCGACGAGGGCATGACGAAGCCCGAGGCCATGGAGAAGTTCGGGATAGCCTCGCCAAGCCCTTTCAAGAAATGGCTGAAGGCGTACAGGGAGGAGGGTCCGGAGGCGCTCAGGCCAAAGCCCAGGGGGAGGCCGAGGGGGTCCGGCTCCCCGTCCGGGGAGACGACGCGCGAGCAGGAGCTCGAGCGCAGGATCAAGAGGCTCGAGGCGGAGAACGCCTACCTAAAAAAATCGATCGCCCTGAAGGCGGAGAAACGCTCTCGAACGGCGAGAAGGCCGCGGTCGTGAGCGGGCTTTCAGGGCAATACCCCCTCGCCGACCTGCTGGAGTGCGCCGGCCTGGCGAGGTCGAGCTACTACTACGCGCTGTCGCACCCGAAGGCCCCCACCAGGCCCGAGCTCTGGGAGGCCGCCGCCGAGATATTCTCGCGCACCGCCAACGGGTGCGGCCACAGGCAGATCGCCATGTGCCTGCGCGCCGAGCGGGGCGTGCGCATAGCCTACAAGACCGTGCTGAAGATGATGCGCGAGATGGGCATCAGCTGCGGGATCCGCCGCGAGACTGACTACCACAGGTACAACTCGTACAGGGGCAAGGTCGGAAAGACCTTCGAGAACGTCATCGGCAGGGACTTCGCCGCCGACGGGCCGTGGGAGAAGATGGGCACCGACGTCACCGAGTTCAAGCAGCCCTGGGGCAAGGCCTACTTCGCGCCGGTCTACGACTTCGGCAGCAAGGAGATCGTCGCCTGGTCCACGTCGCTGCACCCCAACATGGCTCAGCAGCACGAGCTGCTCGACCAGCTCGTGTCCAAGATGCCCGAGGGCTCCAGGCCGGTCCTGCACTCGGACATGGGCTGGCAGTACCAGCAGGCCGGTTGGTGCAGGCGGTTGGAGGAGGCCGGCGTGGTGCAGAGCATGTCCCGGAAGGGCAACTGCATCGACAACGGCGCGACGGAGCAGGTGTTCGGCCATATGAAGGACGAGTTCTTTCGCGGAAGAAAATGGCCCTGCTTCGAAGACTTCAAGAGGGACCTGGACGAATACATCATCCATTGGAACACGATGTTAGCGTCAATATAATTTTCACCATTTTCACCAACGTATTTTCGCCAATCGCGCCAACGCGGATGCGCCGGATTCGCCAACGCGGATGCGCCGCTTTCGGCGTCTAGGCGCCCTCCTCCTTCCCGTCCTCACCGCCGATGGATACGTCCTTCAGGCGGTACGACCGTCCCGTTATCTTGATCATCGCGCAATGGTGGCAAAGCCTGTCGGCCACCGCCGAGGCCGTGACGTTGCTGCCGAACACGTCGCCCCACCTGCCCACCGGCACGTTGGTCGTGACGATGGTCGACCGCTTGAGCGCGTAGCGCCTGTTGACCAGCTGGAACAGCAGGTCGGCACCCTCCTTGCCGATGTCGAGGTAGCCGAGCTCGTCTATTATCAGCAGGCTGCAGTGCTCGTAGAACCGCATCCTGCGCGCCAGCGCCTCCTTCGCCGAGGCGTGCTTGAGGTCCTCGACCAGCCTCGAGCAGTCGGCGAAGTACACCTGCTTGCGGGCCATCACCGCCTCGTGGCCTATGGCTATCGACAGGTGGGTCTTGCCGACGCCCGGGCTGCCGACGAGCACGACGTTGTCGCCGCGATCGATGAACTCGAGCGTGGCCAGCTGCTCGACCAGCCCGCGCGGCACGCTCGGCTGGAAGCCCCAGTCGAAGTCGGCCAGCGTCTTTATGTAGGGGAAGTTGGCCATCCTCGTGCGGCGCTCGTCGTCGGCGCGCCGCCTGAGGGCTATCTGGGCGTCGGTGAGCTCGAGCATGGCTTCGACCAGGCTCTTCCTCCCGTCGGCGACGAGCCTGACGTACTCGGGCACCGACGACGCCATGCCCTCGAGCGCCAGCTCCTCGAGGTTGGCCGCCAGGCGGTTGAGGGGGCTGGCCTGCACGGCGGCGCTCACAGCGAGCCCCCTATCGAGTCGAGCAGGCCGAGGTTGGCCGCGGCGGCCGCCTCGATGTCGCCGGCAGCGTCGCCGAACCACCGCTTGCCGGCCATGGCCTCGGCGTAGTGCGCCGGGTCGTAGGCCGGCCCGCCCGCCACGTGCGTGGCCACCAGCTCGCCGCCGACGTAGCAGTCCATCGCACCGCCGGGCATGCAGACGATGCGGGCGGGCCTGCCGATGCAGCGCCTGGGCACCGACATGGGCTCGCCGTGCGCGCTCACCAGCATCGTGGCCGGCACCCTGGCCACGCGCACCACGTCGCCCATCGCCTCCTCGAGGGCGCGCAGGTTTCCGACGGGCAGCAGCGCATCCTTCTCCTCCATGAACAGCGCGGAGGGCGGCAGCCCCGTGGTCTCGTTGGGCTCGGAGTTGCTGGCGTCCTCGATCCGCGCGACGATCTCGTCGATGTCGTCCCAGCCGTCGAAGTCGCCCTGGTAGGCCATGAGCCGCGACAGGAAGCGGTTCGACGACTCGACCTTGCCCTTCGTCTGGGGGCTGCGCGGGCGGCACAGCTTCAGCTCGAAGCCGGCGGCCTTGGCGAACTCGTATGCGCGCTGGACCTTGTGGCGCCTGCCGCCCTTGACCGTCACCAGGGCGGACATGTTGTCCGTGACCCACTCGCGCGGCACGCCGCCGAGCCTCGCGATCGTGGCGTACATGCACCTGACCAGGTCGTCGGTCGTCCTGGTCCCCGACCGGATGAATACGTGCCTGCGGGAATGGCCCAGCGTCGCCGCGAACACGTTGAACTCGAATAGCTCGCCGTCGCGGTTTGCCATCTTGACGGACTCCTTCCAGTCGAACTGCAGCTGCAGTCCGGGCGGCGTCTCGAAGCGCGGGTGCGGCTCCGGGCCGCCGGAGGCCCCGACGGCGATGCCGTTCTTGCGCATGAACTGGGTGAAGGCGTTGTAGCCGGCCAGGTCCTCGCCGGGATACCTGTGCAGCAGCCACTCGTGGATGCCCTTCTTGGTGACTCCCGGCAGCTGCGCCTTGGCGGCCACCTCCTCGATGTGCGCGTCGAACGAGCCCGCCCTGTCGCCGCGCCCGTCGTGGGGCCGCCCGCCCTCGGCCCTCCAGTACGACGCCACGGTGTGCCTGTCCTTGCCGTAGCGCTTCGCTATGTCGCTGAAGTTGGGCTTTATGCCCGCTTCCCTGTACATGTCCAACTCTCCGATCAGGTTCTTCTCCGCCACGGCCCGCTCCTCCCGAAAGCATCGTTCGCTTATCGGTCGAAGCGTAAGCCCCGGCGTTGGTGGAAATGGTGAAAATGCGTTGGCGCAAATGGCGGGATTGCGTTGGCATGATTGGTTATTGAGCGTTGGTCAAAATGGTTGTTTTTACAGTAGCGCTAACACACGAGAAGGAGGCAGGTTAAACTGAAGGGACTGACCCCGGAGGAATTCCGGAATCAGTCCCTATGTGCGGCGTAGGCCGCTTATTAGCCCGTCCAAGAATTGGGGCGCAGTTCACATATGGGCTGTGGGGTTTTCTTTTACCCGTCGAGCTAATTCACGCAACAAAAAGGACTGCCCCGCATCTCATCCTAAGAGAGATACGGGGCAGTCCCGCAATTACATCTACTAGCAGAAATGTCGATTAACGGCGTGCTGCCTTCACAAGCTCGGCGACCTTGGCGACGACCTCATCAATCGCCACATCCTCGCGCTCGCCCGTAGCACGGTCCTTGAGCTCAACGGTACCGTTCTTAAGGCCACGCTTACCCAGAACGACCTGATACGGGAAGCCCATGAGGTCGTTATCGGCAAACTTAAAGCCGGGACGCTCGTCACGGTCATCGACGACAACCTCGATACCCTCGGCGCACAGGCCCTCGACGATTTGGTCGCAAACGTTAGCGCACTCCTCCTTCTTGGGATCGAGCGGAATCACCGCGACCTCGTACGGGGCAACGGAGACCGGCCAGACGATGCCGTGTTCGTCGTTGTGCTGCTCCACGACGGCAGCAAGCGAGCGGGACACGCCCACGCCGTAGCAACCCATGATGAGCGGCTTCTCCTTGCCGTCCTCGTCCATAAAGGTGGCACCCATGGCCTCGGAGTACTTGGTGCCCAGCTGGAACACCTGAGAGACCTCGATGCCGCGGGCAGCAGAGAGCGGCTTGCCGCAGTGCGGGCAGGGATCGCCGGCAACGACGGTGACCAGATCTGCCCACTCATCGACGGTAAAGTCGCGCTCGGGGCAGGCACCGGTAAAGTGATAATCGACCTCGTTGGCACCGCAGGCCCACTGCTTGGACTCGCGCAGGCTCTCGTCGCACACCAGACGGATGCCCTCGGGCAAGTTAACCGGTCCGATAAAGCCCTTGTGCAGACCGTAGGTCTGGAGCTCCTCGTCCGTCATCATGCGATAACCCTTGCCAAAGACATGCTCGGCCTTGCAGTCGTTGAGCTCATGATCGCCCGGGACGATGGCCACGACGGGCTTGCCCTCGGCATCGATGAGCGCCAGGGACTTGCGCGTGCCGTTCTCGGGGAACTCAAAGAACTTGGCAACGGTCTCAATGGTGCCCATGCCCGGAGTCTCGACCTTGGTAAGCGTACCGTCGCCGGGGCCCTCGGTCACGACGACCTTGGTGCTTGCAGCCTCATCATCGGCGGCAAAACCGCAGTCATCGCAATAGACGAGAGAAGCCTCGCCGGCGTCGGCCAAAGCCATGTACTCGACGGAGGTATCGCCACCGATCTCGCCGGAGTCGGCAACGACGGGCAAGGCCTTGATGTAGCAGCGCTCGCAAATGTTAGCGTAGGCCTGCTTCATCTTGTCATACTCCTCCTGCAAGCTCTCCTGCGTGGCGGAGAAGCTGTAGGCATCCTTCATGATGAACTCGCGACCGCGCATCAGGCCAAAACGGGGACGGAACTCGTCGCGGAACTTATCCTGGATGTGATAGAGGTTCACTGGCAGCTGCTTATAGGAGCGCAGCTCGTTGCGCACCAGGGCTGTGACGGTCTCCTCGTGCGTGGGGCCCAGCACGAACTCGCGACCATGACGGTCGTCAAAGCGCACAAGCTCCTTGCCATAGGCATCGATACGGCCGGACTCACGCCACAACTCGGCATCGACCATGATAGGCATCATAAGCTCCTGGGCGCCGGCGGCGTCCATCTCGTCGCGCACGATGTTCTCAATCTTGCGAATCGAGCGCCATGCGAGCGGCAGGTAGGAATACAGACCGGCGGCCTCCTTGCGGATCATGCCGGCACGGAGCAGCAGGCGGTGGCTGGCGAGCTCAGCGTCCGCCGGATCCTCTTTAAGCGTCGGCGCATAGAGCTTAGACATATACATTGCTCGGGTCATTTATTTCTCCTCAATAAGCTTGTCGACCTCTGCCATAAGCGCGTCGACAATTTGGTCCTCAGCTACTTTACCAATGATCTGGCCATGCGAAAAGAGCAAGGCCTGACCACGTCCGCAAGCAACGCCTAGGTCGGCATCAGAAGCCTCACCGGGGCCATTAACGGCACATCCCATGACGGCAATCGAAAGCGGCGCGGAATAGTTCTTAAGCCGCTCGGTGACCTCCTCGGCGATGGGAATGAGGTTAACCTGGCAGCGGGCGCACGTGGGGCACGAGACAATCTCGGGACCACGGCGACGCAGGCCCAGCGACTGTAGAATTCCCCAGGCGACCGGCGGCTCCTCAACCGGATCGGCCGTGAGCGACACACGCATGGTGTCGCCGATACCTTCGGAAAGCAAGATACCCAAGCCTACAGAGCTCTTGATGGTGCCCTGAAGCTTGGTCCCCGCCTCCGTCACGCCCAGGTGAAGCGGAACGTGTGGAATCTCACGCGACAGGGCTCGATAGGTATCGAGAGTCGTTTGCACGCTATGGGCCTTGGCCGAAAGCACAATGTTCTTAAAGCCGCGGTCCTCAAAGTGCTTGACGAAGCGCTCGCTCGACATCACGAGCTTTTCGGGCTGCGTGAGGTCTTCGCGCTCGGCGATATCCTGCTCAAGCGAGCCCGCGTTCACGCCAATGCGAATCGCGCACCCAGCAGCGCCCGCGGCATCGATCACGGCATCGACCTTGGCCCAATCGCCAATGTTGCCGGGATTGATGCGGAGCTTGGCGGCACCGGCCTCAACGGCACCAATGGCGAGCTTATGGTTAAAGTGGATATCAGCGACAATCGGCACCGGAGACTCGGCACAGATGGTGCGGAAACCCTCAAGCGCGGCCTCGGTAGGCACGCTCACGCGCACGATATCGCAGCCAGCCTGCGCCAACGCGCACACTTGCGCAAGCGTTGCCTGGGCATCAGCGGTATCGGTGCAGGTCATAGACTGAACCACGACCGGAGCGCCACCACCGATCTGCACGCCGCCCACATGCACAGGGCGCGTCAACTCGCGAGGCAAAGGATGGGATAAAGACAATCCAAACACTCCCCTACAGAATAAATCGAAGGATGTCGGAACGAAGCATATAAACAAACAGCAGTGCAAAGAGCGCGATGCCGACATAGCTGACGATTGTCTGTACTTTGAGCGGCAGCTCGCGGCCCGCAATCTTCTGAATGATCTCGATGACTAGCTTGCCGCCATCGAGTGGTGGGATGGGCAGCAGGTTCATAAAGCCAAGCGAAAACGAAATGAGGGCGGCAAACGAAAGGAACGTGGCAGGGCCGGCAGCAGCAGCCTGTGAGGACATAACGCTAATACCCACGATCGAAGAAGACTGATCGAGAATCTCCATCGTATGCTGCGGCTGGAGCAGGCGCATCACGCCCTCCGCTGTCTGCACGACATAGGAGAACGACAGGCGAGCCGACGTGATGGGGTCTAAACGGACCACCTGCGTAGAGGCATACACACCTAGGCGCTCGTCCTCTTTGAGCGCAACCGTGGTCGAATGCTGCTTGCCGTCACGCTCGTACTCGATGGCAATATCGTCCTTACCGGCGGCCTTGCCGATGGCATCGTAGACATCCATCCAAGTGGAACATGAGACACCGTCAGCCGAAAGGATCGCATCACCGGCCTCGATACCCGCCTTGGCGGCAATAGACCCCTCGTCAACCTGACCGATCACGTTGGTATCCACCGGCACGGTGACACCTGCGATGGAATAGATGCTCATAAGGAGCAAAAAACCCGTCAGGATATTGACAATAATGCCCGCAAGCAGCATAAAGGCACGCTTGACAAAGCCCTGGCCCAAATAGGTGCGCGAGCGCTCGCGCGCAAGGAATTCGGCCTCGTCGCACGGCAGTTCCCATACATCGCCCTCGGCAGTCGCATGCCCGCGATCGAACCGACGGCCGTCAAAGGTGGTATAACCCGCCGCGTCACGCGGCAGAGTCTGGTACTTGGTGGGATAGTAGCTGGGCGAAGGCTTTTCCCCTTCTTCATACCAGGGAGCGATAGAGCCCCAGCCCAGCAAAAGGGCGCATGCCTCGAGCACAACCTCCTCGGAAAGCTCGAGCTCGACAGCAAGGTCGGCCACCGTCACCCGGCCGTGGCGATAGATGGCCGCGAGCACGCGATCGGCACACGAGACGTCGGTCGGATCCATACCGCAAATGGCAGCATAGCCACCCAGCAGCAGCGGCGTCACGCCAAACTTGGTTCCAATGCGACGCGATGTGTGATGGATATCAAAGCGGCACGGCAGGCCCAAGAAGAACTCAGTCACCCGGACGCCGCAGGCACGCGCCGCCAAAAAGTGGCCGCCCTCGTGCAAAAACACGAGGACGGAAAGCATCAACAGGCCCCAAAAGACCGATGAGAGAACGCTCAGAACAGTATCCATAAAACGAAAAAGCAATCCTTATGGGTTAGGAACGGGTTGCGGCGAGCACCTGCGCAGCTTTTTCACGCGCCCACGAATCGATGTCGCGAAGCTGCTCAAACGAATCGATCGCCTGCATATCGTGGGCGTCCATGCAGGATTCCACAATGCGATCGATATCGGTAAAGCTGCAGCCATCGTGCAGGAAGGCATCGACGGCGACCTCGTTGGCGGCATTGAGCACGCACGGCATGGTGCCACCCGTCTTGCCGGCGCGTTCGGCCAGTGCCAGACAGCGGAAGGTATCCATGTCGGCAGCATCAAACGTGAGCTGCCCCAGCTCGCGGAAATCGATACGAGGCGCCGGGGTATCCCAACGCTCGGGATACGAGAACGCGAACTGGATGGGAATACGCATGTCGGATGCACCGAGATGCGCCATCACGGAGCCGTCGGCGAACTCGACCATAGAGTGAATCTTGGACTGACGCTGCACGACCACGTTAATGAAATCGAGGTCGCAGTTAAACAGATGCATGGCCTCAATGCGCTCCAGGCCCTTGTTCATGAGGGTGGCGGAGTCAATGGTGATCTTGGCACCCATGGCCCACGTGGGATGCGCGAGGGCATCGGCACGCGTCACGCGATCGAGCTCGTCGCGCGTGCAGCCAAAGAACGGACCGCCCGAGCAGGTGAGCCAAATACAATGAGCCTCGCGCGGGTTCTCCCCCAGATAGCACTGGTAGATGGCGGAGTGCTCAGAGTCGACTGGAATAAGCTGGCCCGGTTGCGCCAACGGCATAAGCAAGTCGCCACCGACGACGAGGGACTCCTTGTTGGCAAGGGCAAGGCGCTTATTCGAGGTCAAGGCCGCATGGCTCGCCTCGAGACCGGCGGCGCCCACAATAGCGACAAGCACGCAGTCGACATCGTCGCGACGCGCGAGCTCGCAAAACGCCTGCGCGCCAACGCCGAGCTTCGTTCCCTCGGGCAACTCCTGCAGCACGGCGTCATCGCCATGATCGACATCGGCCACGGCAACCGCCGGAACCGAGAACTCGCGGGCAGCGGCAACGAGCTCGGAGGTACTGGAGTTAACGGACAGCGCCGTCACCTGCAGGCGATCGGCATGCTGGCGGCACACATCGAGCGCCTGGGTGCCGATAGAGCCTGTACAGCCCAGGATGGCAACGCGAAGGCGTCCATCGGGGCCATACGTCGTCTGGAAGGACATTACAGCACGCCTCCGATCATCAGCAACAGCTGCGCGGTGATGCAGCCGAAGATAAGCGAATCGCTACGATCGAGCATTCCGCCGTGGCCCGGGATAAGGTTGCCGGAATCTTTGACGCCCACACCGCGCTTGATGCGCGACTCGATAAGGTCGCCGATAACGCCCAGAATGGACACGACCACGCCGCACAGCAGCGCATAGGGCAGGCTGAGCTTGTAGAAGTGCGTCGCCCACAGGATGAGCCAAATCAAAACCGAGCCCAAGATGCCGCCGGCAAACCCCTCCCAGCTCTTTTTGGGAGAGATCTTGGGAACCATCTTGTGCTTGCCGATACGGCTGCCCACGATGTAGGCAAACGAATCGGAGACCCAAAGGGACGCGCAAACGCCCACTGAAAGCAGGGCGCCGGCAAAACCGGGCACGGCATCGCGCAGCAGCACGATAGCCGACAGCATAAAGCCAGTGTAGATGGGACCCATGAGCGTCACGGCCACATCAGAGATGCGGGTACGCGGCGACCAGACATACCAAATGCCCACAGCGAGCATCAAGGCAAAAAGCAGGGCATTCAGCAACATCGAATCGCCCAACGCCGACAGCGGAAAGAGTACGGCGGCAGCGATACCCATGCGCTCGTTAGCCATCTTGCCATCGAGCCTTGTCATACGGAAAAACTCATAGCAGCACAGACCGCTCATGACAGAAACAAAGATGGCCGTGGGCACGATACCCAAAACCAGGCACAGGATAAAGACAACGGCGTAGACGATACCGGCGGCGGCACGGGTAATAAAGCCCGCCAGCCACGAACCGGTGCCGCTCTTTGCTGCAGGTGCTCCCGCAGCGGCAGCCTTGCGCGCAGGCGCCGCGGAAACTGGCGTCTTGGGAGCAGATGCCTTGGGACGATCGGACACGATTAAGCCTCCTCGGTCTTGCTCAGTCCACCAAACCTACGGTCACGGCCCTGATAGGCCAAAATGGCGTCGACAAGGCCCCAACGATCAAAGTCGGGCCAATAGGTATCGGTGACGTAGAATTCGGAATAAGCCACCTGCCACAGCAGATAGTTCGAAAGGCGCAGCTCACCAGAGGTGCGAATCACAAGCTCAGGATCGGGAAGGCCGGCAGTATAGAGGTGGGAAGCCACCATGTCGTCATCAATTGCGGCAGGATCGATCTTACCGGCGGCAGCGTCGAGTGCAATCTGACGGACAGCGCGGGTAATCTCGGCACGCGCGCCGTAGTTGACGGCAAGCGCCAGCGTCATACCGGTGTGATCGGCGCACTCGGCAAGACCGCGTTCAAAAACGTCGCGGGTCTTCTTGGGCAGCGCGGAAATGTCGCCCAAAAAGACAACACGCACGTTTTCGCGCTTCAGAAGCGGCAGCTCGTCGATAAACGTCTTGGCAAACAGATGCATCAAGACGTTGACCTCATGCTGCGGACGGTTCCAGTTTTCGGTAGAAAACGCATAGGCAGAAAGCACGTCGACGCCCAGGCGCACGCAGGCGGTAATGATCTCGCGCAGCGAGAGGATACCTGCCTTATGACCCTCGGTGCGTGCAAGACCGCGCGACGTGGCCCAACGACCGTTGCCGTCCATGATGCACGAGATATGGTGCGGAATGTTATTGAGGTCAAGGTCGGAAAAACCGACGCCCGCAGGGGCGTCGGCAAAGTACTCGACCAGTTTATGCTCGTCGTATTGCACCTTAGATCTCCATGACCTCGGCTTCTTTTTCCTTCAGAAGCTCCTCGACCTTGGCGACATACTCATCGGTATGCTTCTGGACCTTGGCCTGCTCGCGACGGACATCGTCCTCGGTGAGCTCCTCATCGCGCTCGAGCTTGTTGTTGAAGTCGCGACGGATGTTACGGATAGACACCTTGGCCTGCTCGGCGTACTCGCGGCACTCCTTGACGAGCTCGCGACGGCGCTCCTCAGTGGGAGCCGGGAACGGAAGACGAACGACGGTGCCATCGGAGTTGGGGGTAATACCCAGATCGGAAGCGCCGATGGCCTTGACGATAGCGTTGATGAGGGCCTTGTCCCACGGCTCGATGAGCAGCATGTGAGCCTCGGGGGTCTTGACGGCGGCAACCTGCGTGACCGGCGTGGGAACACCGTAATAATCGACGGTGATGTCGGACAGAATGTTGGCATTGGCGCGGCCGGTACGAACCTTGGAGAAGTTATGCTTGAGGGACTCGAGCGACTTGTCCATGTGGGCGGTGATGTTCTCTGCCATGCTTAATCCTCCTGATAGACGAGCGTGCCGACGGGCTCACCCGAAAGCGCGCGCTTGACGGTGTCCTCGCCATCGATGTTGAGGACCAAAATAGGCATACGGTTATCCTGGCACAGGGCCGTAGCTGTGGAATCCATAACCTGCAGGCCGCGAACGAGAACCTCGTGATAGGTAATCTTGTCAAAACGGACGGCATCGGCGCACTTGACGGGATCCTTGTCGTAGATGCCGTCAACCTTGGTGGCTTTAATCAGAATCTCGGCGCCGATCTCGCACGCACGAAGAGCCGCAGCGGTGTCGGTCGTAAAGTACGGATTACCCGAACCGGCGGCAAAAATAACAACGTTGCCCTTGGAAAGCTGGTTGATAGCGCGACGGCGAATATAGGGCTCGCAGATCTCGTTCATCTGGATAGCGCTCATCACGCGGCAGGGAACATCGTTGTGCTCGAAGGCATCCTGCAGGGCGAGCGCGTTCATAACGGTTGCCAGCATGCCCATGTAGTCGGCCTGAGCACGCTCCATGCCACCGGCAGCGCCGGCCATGCCACGGAAAATATTGCCGCCGCCGACAACGACGCCGACCTCATGGCCAACGGCGAGCAGCTCCTTGACCTGCTTGGCAAGATGGTCGGTAACCTTGGGGTCAATGCCATATTGGCCGTCGCCCATCAGTGCTTCGCCGGAAAGCTTAAGAAGCACGCGTTTATATCGGATGTCGGACAAAGCGATCCTCCTTTAATTAGACTCTCAATATGATATCAAAGGCTCTGATAAGAGCCATGAAAAAGCAGGCTGTGAGTAAAACCCACAGCCTGCTCATTACCAGCTACAAGAGCTTATTTACTCGCCACGGACCAGACGGTCAAAGGCAACGACGGTAATGGTGTCGCCGAGCTCCTTGGAGACCTGCTCAGCGTACTTCTTGATGGTGAGGGAGCTGTCCTTGATGAACTCCTGCTCGGTGAGCACGGACTGCTTGTAGAACTTCTCCAGACGGCCGACAGCCATCTTCTCCTGGATAGCCTCGGGCTTGCCGGACTCGGCAGCCTGAGCCATGTAGATCTGCTTCTCGTGCTCGACGGTCTCGGCCGGAACCTGATCGCGGGTAGCGCAGATCGGGGCGACGGCGGCAACCTGAAGGGCAACGTCGTGAGCGAAGGCCTTGAAGGACTCAGCCTGAGCAGTCTCGGCCTTCTCGAAGGCGAACTCGACGAGGACGCCGATCTTACCACCCATGTGGATGTAAGAAGCGAGAGCGCCGTTCTCGGCCTTGCGGGCGGCGAAGCGGGAAATCTTCATGTTCTCGCCCATGATGTGAATCATCTCGGTGAGCTCGGAGGAAACGGTCTCCTCGCCCATCGGCTTCTCGAGCAGAGCGTCGACGTCAGCAGGCTCGGTGGTAGCGACAACCTCAGCGACCTTAGAAGCAAAGCCGGTGAACTTGGCGTTGGAGCCAACGAAGTCGGTCTCGCAGGAGAGCTCGAGCAGAGCGCCGGTCTTGCCATCCTCGGAGACGAACGCGGCTACAGCGCCCTCGTTGGTCTCGCGGCCAGCCTTTTTAGCAGCCTTGGCGAGGCCGTTCTTGCGCAGAACGTCGACAGCGGCGTCCATATCGCCGTCAGCCTCGACGAGAGCCTTCTTGCACTCCATCATCGGGGAGTCGGTCATCTCGCGGAGCTGCTTGACCATAGCGGCGGTAATCTGGGCCATTGTGGTTCCTTTCAAAGAGATGAAAAAGAATTAACTAAGACTGATTTACTCGGCCTTGGGCTCAGCGGCCATCTCGGCCTCGGAGACCTGCTCCTTACCGGAGCCAGCGAGGCAGGCGTCAGCCATGAGCTCGCACATGAGGGTGACAGCAGAGATAGCGTCATCGTTGCAGGGGATGCCGTACTCGACCTCGTCGGGATCGGAGTTGGTGTCGATCAGAGCGACGACGGGGATGTTCAGGCGCTGAGCCTCCTTGATGGCGTTCTCCTCGCGCTTGGTGTCGATGACGAAGAGAGCCTGGGGCAGACCCTTCATGTCACGGGCACCACCGAGGTTGGTCTGGAGCTTGGTGAGCTCCTTGCCGAGAACAGCCTGCTCCTTCTTGGGGAGCACTGCCATGCGGCCGTCCTCGACCATGGCCTCGAGCTCCTCCATGCGGTTGATGCGGGAGCGGATGGTGACGAAGTTGGTCAGCATGCCGCCGAGCCAACGCTGGTTGATGTAAGGCATGTTGGCGCGCTCAGCAGCGTTCTTGACGGCCTCCTGAGCCTGCTTCTTGGTGCCGACGAACAGCACGTTGCCGCCCTTGGCGACGTTCTTGACGAAGGTGTAGGCCTGGTCGGCGTCGAGGATGGTCTGCTTGAGGTCGAGGATGTAGATGCCGTTGCGCTCACCGAAGATGAACGGCTTCATCTTGGGGTTCCAGCGACGGGTCTGGTGACCGAAGTGGCAGCCGGCCTCGAGCAGGGTGCGGATATTAATCTTGGTAGCCATGTTAAACCTCCTGTGGTTTGCCTCCGCGCGGGGTCATCCTCCAAAACCAACCCGGACATGTGCTACCAAAGCCCGGGCACCACGGTATGAAGTAGCCGCGCGTGCGTGATAAAAACCTGTTGCCGTGAAGCAACCCGATGAATGATAGCAGGAATGCATCTTCCTGCCAACCCGCAATCAAAACCACACACCTGAGCGCCGCGCGGGACGTCCCAGCCACTATTCGCCGCGGGGATGGGCTTGAGCCACAGCCCGCTTAAGCCGATCGGGTGTGAGATGCGTGTAGATCTGCGTCGTGGACAGGCTCGCATGGCCCAGCAGCTCTTGAACCGAGCGCAGGTCCGCACCGCCCTCGAGCAAGTCGGTCGCAAAGGTATGGCGCATCGCATGCGGGGCGATGTCGGCCGGAATGCCGGCGAGCGTCGCCAGCGTATGAAACCGCCGCCTGAGCATGGCGGCACTCATGCGATTACCGCGCGCCGATATAAGCAGCGGATGCGGCCCGGTAACGGGGTCACGACGCTTTGCCTGAGCGAGCAACTCCGGCCTCCCCTCCTCAATATAGAGACGCGTCGCCTCGAGCGCACGACGATACAGAGGGACGATACGTTCTTTGCTCCCCTTGCCCCACAGGCGCAGCGTGCGTTCGGACCACGCAATGGACTCCACATTGAGTGCTGCGAGCTCAGAGATACGGGCGCCCGAGGCATAGAGCAGCTCGAGCATCGCCGCATCGCGCAGTCCCGCGGGTGTTGAGGTATCAGGCGTCTTGAGCAGCGCCTCCACCTGTTGGGTCGTCAGCACACCGGGTAGATCGCGCGGGAGCTTGGGCGAGGAAATTGCCGAGACCACATCGCCCTCCACGACCCCCTCGGCAGCCATCCATCGATAGAGCGATCGGATAGCCGACAGATGCGCCGCAAGCGTTCGGGGAGCCACCTGCTCACGCGAAAGCTCGGCAAGATAGCGACGAATGGTGCGCACGTCGGCAGCGAAAGCATCGATATCCTCGCGCTCGCACCAGGCAGCAAAGCGCTCCAGCCTCGAGCCATAGGCCGTCACCGTATTGGGAGAAAGCCCCTCGACACATGCGATATAGGCGATAAACGAGTCGACGGTGTCGTACAGGTCAAAGGCTATGACCGGTCGCCTCCAAACAGATCGGGGCGAGTAGCCAGATAGGCATCAAGGGCCTCGAGCGCACGGTCCGCATAGGCCTGGTAGCGGTCGCGCTTGCTGTGGCGCTTACCATCCTCGAGTGGCGGCACCAGGCCAAAGTTGACATGCATGGGCTGGTAGCCCACGGTGGCAGGATCGGTCGCATAGCCCACGAGCGCGCCCAGGGCGCCCACGCGGGGCAACTCGACGCCCGCGGCGCCGATAGCCTCGGCATAGGTGTTGAGCGCCGCGAGCAGACCGGTCGCCACGGCTTCCATGTACCCCTCGGTGCCGGTGATCTGACCGGCCAGGCGCACGCCGGTACCAGGCACGGCAAAGGTGCCATCGAGCACGTGCGGGGCGTCGACAAAGGTATTGCGGTGCATGACACCGTAGCGGAAGAACTCAGCGTTCTCCAGGCCCGGCACCATATGGAAGACGCGCTTCTGGTCGCCAAAGGTCAGGTTTGTCTGGAAGCCCACCAGGTTATAGGCGGTCTTCTCCTTGTTCTCGGCACGCAGCTGAATCGCCGCCCAAGGGCGACGTCCGGTACGCGGGTCGGTGAGGCCGACGGGCTTCATGGCGCCAAAGCGAATGGCGTCCTTGCCGGTGCGCGCAACTTCCTCGGCAGGTTGGCAGGCCTGAAACAGATCGCCGCCCTCAAAGTCTTTGAGCACCACGCGGTCGGCCGTGGTAAGTGCCTCGATAAAGGCCTCGTACTCCTCCTTGTTGAGCGGAGCGTTGAGATAGTCGCCGCTCCCCTGCTCCTCGTAGCGCGACTGCGAAAACAGCACGTCCATATCGAGCGTGGAGGCATCGACGATCGGCGCCGCGGCATCGAAGAACGCAAGGGCGTCGCCACCGACGAGCTTCATGACCTCTTCGCTCAGCGCCGGTGAACACAGCGGGCCCGCGGCAATGACCACGTGGCCCTCGGGAATCTGCGTGACCTCGCCGTGCACGACCTCGATATTGGGACGGGCGGCAACCTCGGCCTCGACAAGCTCGGAAAACTTGACGCGGTCGACCGCCAGGGCACCGCCGGCGGGAACAGCCGCGCGATGGGCGCATTCGAGCAGGACTGAACCCATGCGCTCAAGCTCGGCCTTCAGCAAACCAGCCGCGGAATCCGGACGGGTCGACTTAAACGAATTGGAGCAGACGAGCTCTGCCAAGTGATCGGTATGGTGAGCCGGGGAGCTAACCTGGGGGCGCATCTCGCACAGCTTTACGGCAAAACCGCGGTCTGCCAGCTGGATCGCGCATTCCGAACCCGCCAGACCGCCACCGATAACCGTCACCTGATCGAACTGCATCTGCAAACACCTTTCTAATTGACACGTTTTCCATTGTGACCGAAGGGCGTCTGGGCGTGAAGGGCAAACTTGGAGGGCGCATACCTTCCATCCATCATGCGCTCGATAAGGCCCTCGAGTTCAAGCGAACCCAAGAGTTTGAGTACGCCGACAGCATCGAGCGAGACGAGCGCCGCGATGTCGTCGACTTTGAGCGGAGAGGCGATGAGCGCATGCATCACGGTCTGCTGTGTTTGATCCAGGTCGGCAATGCCGGGAGCATCGGGGCGCGAGTAGCGCAGGGTGCCGTAGATGCGTGAGATAGCCATCTCGATAGATTCCTCGTCGATGATGCAGCAGGCACCGTTCGCAATGAGGTAATTCGTGCCACGCGACTCGGGCGATAGGATCGACCCCGGCACAGCGAGAAGTTCTCGCCCCAAATCCATAGCAGCCTCGGCTGTAGAAAACGTCCCGGAAGGCATACCCGCCTCGGATACAAAGAGGGCTTGCGACAGGGCCGCGATCACGCGATTGCGGCGCGGAAAGGCAAACTTGCGCGGACCCATGCCCCACGGGGAGATCGACACGACCGCGCCACCCGTATCGAGCGTGCGCGTAATAAGCCCTGCGCTCGAGCGCGGATAGACCACGTCGGCGCCCGTCCCCAGCACCACGACGTGTTTGCCGCCAGCGTTGACCGCAGCCCAACCCGAGGCCTGGTCACAACCGACCGCGCCGCCCGAAACTACCGTCACTCCCGCCTCGACCGCCACCTTTGCCGCAAGCTCTGCTACGGCAAGACCATACGGCGAGGCCTTGCGCGCGCCGATGATGGAGAGCGCGGGCGTCGAAAGCACCTCGGGGTTGCCGCGCACATAGAGCGTCTGGGGTACATCAGAAAGCTCCAAAACGGTCTCGGGATACAACGCATCACCTGGATGCAGCTCGTAGGTCCCCTCGGCCATCATTGGTCCCTCCTTCCCTGGTACATCGCTGCCTCGAGCACGTGGTCCTGCGTCACTTGCTCGCTCTCGGCGACGTCGGCGATTGTACGCGCGATACGCACCAGTCGCACGATGCCGCGACCCGTGAGATGTGTGCGCTTCGACAGGCCGAGCACACACTTCTCCGCCGCATCATCGAGCTCAAAGGTCGAAACGACGCCGTCAATGGACCGTGTCTCGTCATCCTCGGCCTCGGCATCCGCATCGTCCATACGGGATTCGCGCCAAGCGCGAAAAGCGCGGCCGCGCACAACGTAGTCACGTAACTCGGCAGACGACATACCCTCCGCACCCTCGATAATCACTTGGGGGTCGGGACGGGTCACATCGATCATCATGTCGATACGGTCGGCCAAAGGACCGCGCAGTTTAGACCGATAGCGCTCGACCATCGCCGCCGAGCAGCGACACGGTACCTCACGATCGCCCAAAAAGCCGCAGGGGCAGGGATTGCTCGCAGCCAGCAGCTGAAAGCGCGACGGGAAGGTAAAGGCCCCGTCGACGCGCACGATCCTCACATAGCCGCGCTCGATGGGCTGACGCAGCGTCTGCAGCACACCCGTGGGAAACTCGGCAAGCTCGTCCAAAAATAGCACGCCGCCATGAGCAAGGCTGATCTCACCCGGGTGCACCGGGCGCCCACCGCCGATAAGACCTGCGGTCGAAATACTGTGATGGGGACTGCGGAAGGGCCGGTGCCCCGCCAACAAGCCATCAATGTTCTCACCCAAAACCGAATGGATGCACAGCGCCGCCTGTTGATCCTCAACGGAAAGCTCGGGCAGGATGCCGGTCATACGACGCGCGAGCATCGTCTTGCCCGATCCCGGGGACCCGATCATGAGCAAGCCGAGTTCTCCTGCCGCCGCCAGCGCCATGCCGCGTTTGGCAACCTCCTGCCCCAGTACGTCGGCATAGTCGAGCTCAGGCTCAAAGGTCGCCTCGACGCCCTCAGCATCCAAGTAGTGCCGCGCGGCATCGCCCATACCATGAGCAAGCTGAGACAAATGATCGATAAATCCGCAATCCACGCCCGCGAGTGGCACATGCTGGTCGGACCTGCCGGCGATAAAAGACAGCCCCATATCACGCGCCAATAGCTGAAACGCCACCTCGCCCTTGACAGGAAGCACCGTACCGTCCAGCCCAAGCTCACCAGCGATAAGACAACGATCGAGGTTGTCGCGGGGAATCTGGCCATCGGCCGCCAATACCGCGATGGCGATGGGCAGATCAAAGCCGCTACCGGTCTTGCGAATATCGCCGGGCGCCAGATTGACCGTAATGCCCGAGCGCGGGATCTCGAACCCGGCGGAGCGCATCGCGCAGCGAATACGACCACGTGACTCCATCACCTCCATACTCGGAATGCCGAGCATCTGGATGCCCGGAACGCCACCGGCAAGCGAGACCTCGACCGTGACGTGAATCGCCTCGACGCCGCGGATGCAGGCCGCGTGAACGGCAAACGTCTCGAACGCCATCACGACACCTGCCAATCGAACGCGTTGTACTGATGCTCGATCTCGGCGATATGCCCGCCGCGAATGGTGACACCCACGGCATCGAAGCGAATCGCCTTGAGCGGATAATGCTCCATGAGGTAGCAACTTGCGATGCGGCGGTAGCGGCGTTGCTTTTGGGCGTCCACGGCCTCCTCGGGAAAGACCCGCGTGCTGCAATCCAGTGCGACGCGTCTGGTCTTCACCTCGGCCATCACCACGACATCGTCGAGTTCATCGAGCAGCACCAGATCGGCCTCGCCCTCGGAGCAACGATAACCCTGCTCCAGCAAGGTGTAGCCGCGCTCGTTAAAGTAGTCGATGGTGATCAGCTCGCCCAGCATGCCCAGCTCGCGGGGACTGAGTCCCTTGATAAACTCAGGCGTCATCGCCCCGCAGTCGAGCTCGCCGTTTTCCCAACGCTCCTTGAGCTGCTGCGTCTTGCTCTTTTTGCTTGCGGCACTCATGGGGTCTCCTTTCCCGCACGCTGCATTGCCCCGATGATGAGGGCACCTTTCGTGCGGGTAAGTACCGGAAGCAAACCAAAAGCTGACCAAATGCCGTCAAAAAACGGGCCGTACGCAGCAATGGTGTTGCATACGGCCCGCCACCAGCAGGTTTATAAAACCCCAGAGGTCCCTGTCTCCACAATTGACCTAGAAAAGGCGCTCAGTCTGCAGAAAGTTTCCGCAAAAGCTCACGCGGTGCAGTGGACAAAGTCCATGTTTGCGAATGGCCTCGATATGCTCGGGGCTTGCATAGCCCTTCGACTCGGCCAGATGGTACTCGGGATACTCGGCGTCGTACTCGACCATCATCTCGTCACGCGTGACCTTTGCCATGATGGACGCCGCGGCGATGCAGGCGATCTTGGCATCGCCCTTCACCACATCGCGCTCGTTAGGAACGGCGCCCAAGGGGTTGCCATCCATGAGGACGCAGTCGGGTTCAAGTCCCGTATCGGCCACGGCGCCCGCAACGGCGGTACGGATAGCACGGGCCATGCCCATCTCATCGATATCCTTAGGCGCGATATGGCAAAAACCGATCGCCGTCGCCACCTCGGCAATCTTCACTGAGAGCAACTCGCGGCGCGCCGGCGTGAGCTTTTTGGAATCGTTGATGCCCCAGACGCGCGGCTCCATAGGAAGGCAGACGGCGCATACCGTCAAAGGACCGGCCACCGATCCGCGACCCACCTCGTCGACACCAACGACCACCCCATTGCCGCCAAGCTCATGCATAAGCTCGTACATGTCATTGACGCGCTCGCGCTCGGCAAGTTCCTTGGCATGGCGCTTAAGAGCACGCTCGCACGCCTTGATCACCTGCTGGCGCGGGTCCTCGCGATAATGCTCCACGAGGGCGGGGATCTCCTCAAACGTTGCGCTCGCCAGCTCTCCGGCAACCTGCGATGCCGAAACCGAGCTCGTCATATTGGCCATACCAGGCCCTCCTTGCATGCAAATCAGATAAAAAGAAGGGCCACCCGAAGGTGACCCTTGTGTCCAAACGAGTGGACAGACGCTGCGATCTTCTTAGCGCTTCTCGGGGATGCGAGCAGCCTTGCCCACCTTGTCGCGGAGGTAGTACAGCTTGGCGCGACGGACGCGACCATGACGAACGACCTCGAGCTTGGCGATCTTGGGGCTGTGAAGCGGGAAGGTACGCTCAACGCCGACACCAAAGGACATCTTGCGGACGGTGAAGGTCTCGCGGGCACCGGCGCCGGCCATGCGGATGACGTCGCCCTGGAAGACCTGGATGCGCTCGCGGTCGCCTTCCTTAATGCGGTAGTGAACCTTGACGTTGTCGGCGACGCGAACCTGAGGAATGTCCTCGCGGATCTGCTGACGCTCGATTGCGCGGATGTAATCCATGTGCAATTCCTTACTCTTCTAGAGGTGCCGTACCACCCTGGCCGGCACGTAGTTGAACAAACGTATTCGAGTATACACGCGCGGGTTTCTGCTGCAAGAACAATTTTTTACGCAGACAAAAAGACAAAACCCGCACATGATAACCGCCCGCCTCACGAATGAGACGGGCGGTATGAAGGGGCGCTACGCTAGGCGTCGATGCGCAGGGGGCTAGGCGCTGCGCTTGGCCTCGAGCTTGGCCTGAGCGGCAGCCAGGCGCGCGAGGGGCACGCGATAGGGCGAGCAGGACACGTAATCCACGTCGGCCACGTTAAACAGGCCCTTGATGGACTTGGGGTCGCCGCCGTGCTCGCCGCACACGCCAAAGTGCATGTCGGGATTGGTGGCGCGGCCCTTCTCGACGGCCAAGCGCACGAGCTCCAGCACCGCTGTGTCGATAGTCTCGAAGGGATTGTCCTTCAGGATCTTCTTGTGCATGTACAGCGGGATGAACTTGGCCTCGGCATCGTCACGAGAGAAGCCGAAGGTCGTCTGCGTGAGGTCGTTGGTGCCAAAGCAGAAGAAGTCGGCATGATGGGCGATCTCGTCAGCGACCATGCAGGCACGCGGCAGCTCGAGCATCGTGCCCACGGGAATATTGAGCTCGACGCCTTCCTCGGCGGAAACCTCTGCGATCACGCGCTCGATGACCTCGCGGGTCTGGACATGCTCAGCCGTGATGGAAACGAGCGGAACCATGATCTCGGGGCGCGGGTCGACACCATCCTTGATAAGGCGGGCAGCAGCCGTGGCCACAGCGCGGACCTGCATGAGCGGCAGATCGCCAAAGACGACGGACAGGCGCACGCCGCGCAGGCCGAGCATCGGGTTGGACTCGACCATGCCGTCAATGCGACGCAGGCGGGCGCGCAGGACGGCAAGCTCTTCCTCGCTGGCGCCAGCGGCTTCCTTCTTGGTGATGGCGACCTCGAGCTCTCGAGGATTATCCAAGAACTCATGAAGCGGCGGATCGAGCAGGCGGACGACCACATCGCGACCGGACATGGTCTTGAACATCGCCAGGAAGTCCTCGGTCTGAACCTTGAGCAGGTCGGCCAGGGCCTGCTGCTTCACGGCCTCATCGTCAGACAGGATAAAGCTCTGGATGATGTTCTTGCGATCGCCCAGGAACATGTGCTCGGTGCGGCACAGACCGATGGCCTCGGCGCCAAACTCAAGAGCGAGCTCGGCATCCTCGGGGTTGTCGGCGTTGACGCGCACGTGGTTGGCGTGACCGTCGGTCTCGTCCAAACGGATCTCATCGGCCCAGGACAGGATAGTGTCCAGGTCGCCGGTAAGCTCGGCGGAGACCAGGTCGACGGGACCGTCGACGACGATGCCCTGGGTGCCGTCGATGGAGATGACATCGCCCTCGTGCAATACGCGGTCGCTGCCCTCGATGCGCACGACCTTCTCGGCGGCGTCGATGTGGAAGCGTTCAACGCCGCAGACGCAGGGCGTACCCATGCCGCGGGCGATAACGGCGGCATGGCTCGTCTTACCACCGTGGCTGGTCAGGATGCCCTCGGCGGCGACCATGCCCTTCAGGTCATCGGGGTTGGTCTCCCAACGAACCAGAATGACCTTGTGACCCTCGTTGGCGCGCGCGACAGCGTCATCGCTCGAGAACACGACCTCGCCCACGGCGGCCCCGGGGCTGGCGTTCAGACCGCAGGCCAGCGCCTCGTACTTCTTGGAGGCGTCAAACTGCGGGTGCAGAAGCTGGTCGAGCTGCGCGGGATCGATGCGGCTCACGGCCTCCTCGCGGGTGATCAGGCCCTCCTCGACCATTTCGATGGCGATGCGCAGGGCGGCGGTGGCGGTGCGCTTGCCCACTCGGGTCTGGAGCATCCAGAGCTTGCCCTGCTCGATGGTGAACTCGATATCGCACATATCGCGATAGTGATCCTCGAGCGTCAGGAACACGCGCTCGAGCTCCTCGCCTGCGGACTCGAGGCCCGGAGTATTCTTGAGGTCGGCAATGGGCTCGGTGTTGCGGATGCCGGCGACGACATCCTCGCCCTGGGCGTTGACCAGAAAGTCGCCGTAGAACTCCTTAGTGCCGTCGGCCGGGTTGCGCGTAAAGGCGACGCCGGTCGCGGAGGTCTCACCCTTGTTGCCAAAGGCCATGGCTTGGACGTTGACGGCAGTACCGAGCTCGTCGGAAATGCCATGCTGCTTGCGGTAGATGCAGGCGCGCTCGTTCATCCAGCTGCCAAAGACGGCCTGGATGGCAAGGCGTAGCTGAAGCTCCGGGTCGTGCGGGAAGACGGGCTTGCCGTCGGCGACCTCGAGCTCGGGATACAGGGTCGCCTCGACGTTCTCGGAGAAGATGCCCTTAAAGGTCTCGACGAGCTCCTGCAGGTCCTCGGCCGAAAGCTCGGAATCGACACGAACGCCGGCGACCAGGCGGGCCTGGGTCAGGGCGTTCTCGAATAGGTCGGCGTCGACGCCCATGACGACGTTGGAGAACATCTGGATAAAGCGACGGTAGCTGTCCCAGGCAAAACGCGGGTTTTGCGTCTGGGCGATAAGGCCCCGGACGGAATCGTCGTTGAGGCCCAGGTTGAGGACCGTGTCCATCATGCCGGGCATGGAGAACGGAGCGCCCGAGCGAACCGACACGAGCAGCGGATCGGAGGCATCGCCGAGTTTCTTGCCGCAGCGGGCCTCGAGGTCCGCCTCAGCGGCAACGATCTCATCGAGTGCGCCCTCGGGCCACACATTGCCGGCACCGGAGTACTCGACGCAAGTCTGGCAGGTAATGGTAAAGCCACCGGGAACCGGCAGACCGATGCGGCTCATCTCGGCAAGGTTTGCGCCTTTGCCGCCAAGCACGATGTTCATGGATTTGTCGCCCTCAGTGACACAGGTGCCCTGGGCGTCGGTTCCAAAACGGTAAACCCTCTTGCAATCGCTCACGATACTTCCCCTTCCATGCACTTACGCGCACGACCGTGGTAACGAATCGACCCGCCGAATGCGAGCCGTGAGGGAACTATACGGCGGGTTTTGGACAGGCTTGAGCAGAGGGTGCGCGGTTTGGTAAACGTGCTAAAACCGGCGGTAAACGGTAGGTAAAGGTGGCTACCTTATGAAGATACCACTACAAGGAAAGTGCAGGTCGGATGCGATGTTTTTGCTAAATCGCTTTACCATTTATCAGCATTATTTCCAAGTATTCTCTTTGGTTAGCTAAAAGAGCCCCGTCCCAAATTAGCTACCCAAACAACCTTGTCCCAAGTGAGCTACTTTTGTTGAGCGCGGCGGGCGGCACGGCGGGCTCTTGCCTCTTGAATCTCTTCGAGGTGAGCAATGATCTCGGCAGCGCTTTCCTCGATGGCTTTGCCGTCGGTACGCACAACAAAGCAGCCTAAGCGCTTCATGAGGGCACGAGCTTCCTCAAGCTCGCTGCGCACGCTCTCAGGCTCGGCATAGGAGCCGGCAACGGCACGGGCGTAGTCATCGCCCAAGCGGCTATCGCGAATCTCAGAAATAACGTCGACGGTCGAAATCAGGCCGAACAACCGCATCGGGTCAACCTCGTAAATCGACTTCGGCGGCTCCATGCCATGCGCCAGTGGGACATTGGCGACCTTGTAGCCCTGATAGGCTAAATACATCGACAGCGGCGTCTTGGATGTACGCGACACACCCAGCAGCACGATATCGGCACCCGACAGATCGTCGCAACCGCGCCCGTCATCGTGCTCAACGAAATACTCCATGGCCTCGATACGATGGAAATAGCGGTCATCGGTCTTGTGAATCACGCCCGCAACGCACTTGGGCGGCACACCGATGAGCGACGACAGCACGGCAAGCGTCGGGCCGATCAGGTCGACCGAACGGATATGCAGCATACCCAGGTAATCGAGCACGCGGGCGCGAAGCGCCGGATCGACAATGGTATGGAACACGGCGACATCGCGATGGTCGGCATCGACGCGCGGCCCCACAAATGACTTGACCTGCTCCACGGAGGTCACCTTGGGCAGGCGCAAAACGCGAAAAGCCCCTTCATCAAATTGCCCGGACGCCGCAAGCACCACCTCACAAGCGGTATCGCCGAGCGAGTCGGAGATAACGATAACGGTGGGACGAGCGGTGACCGGGCAATCCATGCGGGGCTCCTTTTGCGCTTATGCGCAGGCTGGCTTACTTTTTGCGGGCAAGCTCACCGATGTTGGCGATGCCGGAGAAAACGGCCTCGAAGCGGTTGAGCAGCTTAAGGCGATTATCGCGAAGCTGCTCGTCCTTGTCCATGACCATAACCTCATCGAAGAAACGGTCGATGGGCGCGCGCAGGGCGGCGAGGGCGGCAAATGCGGCCGGGTAGTCCTCGGCAGCAAGGGCGGCATCGACGGCGGTCTGAGCAGCCTCGGAGGCGTCGGCGAGCGCAAGCTCGACCTCGCCCATCAGGCTGCGGTCATACTCCGCACCCAGCTCGGGCTTGGAGATATGCGCAGCGCGGGCATAGGCGGTCGCCAGGTTGTCGAACGTCTCAGCGTCGTTCTTGCGGGCCTCGTCGAGGGCGGCGCAGCGGGCGAAGAAGACGGACGGGGCGATAATGTGCACCGCGGAGACGGCGGCAACGGTATCGGCCGGGATCTTTTCGTCGCGGGCCATGCTCACCAGGCGGCCATGGAAGAAGTCACGAACCTGCTGGGCGACCTCGGCGGCGTCGAACTCAATGCCCTGCTCGCTATAGAGCTCGAGCGCAAAGTCGATGAGCGACGTGGGATCGATCGGCAGACGGTCGCGCAGGATGTTGATGATACCGATAGCGGCACGACGCAGCGCGTAGGGATCGGAGGAGCCAGTCGGGGGCTCGCCGATGGCAAAGATACCCGCGATGGTATCAAGCTTGTCGGCGCAGGCCACGATGCAGCCAGCGGTGCCCTCAGGCAGCTCGTCACCGGCAAAGCGGGGACGATAATGATCGCGAATGGCGTGGGCGACCTCGTCGTTCTCCCCCATCGCGGTGGCGTAGTAACCGCCCATCACGCCCTGCTGACTCGTGAACTCGACGACGGCATTGGACACCAGGTCGGCCTTGCACAGGTGCGCGGCGCGAGCGGCGTCGGCGGCAAGATGGGCGCCCAGGTGAGCCTCGCGGGCGATAGCGAGCGCGAGCTGCTCGATGCGCTCGGACTTGGCGAGCACGCTACCGAGCTTCTCCTGGAAGGCAACCTTGGCCAGACGCTCACGGAACTCGTCGAGGGAGATCTTCAGGTCCTCCTCGTAGAAGAACTTCGCGTCGTCGAGGCGGGCGCGCACCACGCGCTCGTTGCCGTCGATGATGGTGGCGGCGCATTCGGGGTTGCCGTTCGAGACGATGATGAACTTGTTGGTCAGCTTGCCCGCAGCATCGTAGAGCGGGAAGTAGCGCTGATGCATGAGCATGGCGTCGACGATGATCTCCTCGGGCACCTGCAAAAATTCCTCGTCGAAGGTGGAGACGAGCGGCTGCGGGTACTCGGAGAGGTTGACCACCTCGAGCAGCGTCTTCGCGGGAAGGTCGGCGGTGAAGCCGGTTTCGGCCTCGATGGCTGCCACGCCCTCGCGGATGATGCGCTCACGCTCGGCCTGCGTGGGGATCACGTAGGCGGCGCGGATGACGTCGAGCAGGTTCGCGGCGGTATCCACCGTGTGCTTACCGGGAGCCAGCACGCGATGACCCATGGTGAAGTTAGAGGACTCGGCGCCGGCGAAGCTGACGGGCAGGACGACGTCGTCGAGCATGGCCACGATCCAGCGCACCGGGCGAACGAAGTATTCGCGATACGCGGCCCAGCGGCAGGAGCGGGGCCACTTGATGGCGGTGATGAAGCCCGCCAGCGCATCGGGCAGGAGGTCTGCCACGGGCGTTGCCGGGATGTTCTTGGTGGCGAACACGTACTCGGTGCCGGTGACCTCGCGGCGCTCGAGGTTCTCAGGCGAGAGGCCCTTACCGCGGGCGAAGCCGATGGCCGCCTTGGTGGGGTTGCCGTCGGCGTCGAAGGCGATCTTAGCCGCAGGGCCCTTGTACTCCTCCACGAGCGCCTCGGTGGCGTCGGCTACGCCGTAGGCCATGACGATCAGGCGGCGGGGGCTGGAGTGGATCTCGATGGAATCGTAGGGGATGCGCGCATCGGCGAACGCCGCGGGCACCATCTTCTCCAGCTGCTTGTTAGCGGAATCAAGGTCGAACGCGGGGATCTCCTCCACGCCGATCTCGAACGCGAGAGTGTGCTTATCGGCCATGGTTACTCCCCTTTCTCGTTCTGATCGTCGCCGACGACCGTGGCGATGTAGGACGCGCAGCACTCCTTGACCATGGAGCGCACGCGCAGGATGTAGGCCATGCGCTCGGTTGCGGAGATGACGCCGCGGGCGTCGAGCAGGTTGAACGTATGGCAGCACTTCAGCACCCAGTCGTAGGCGGGCAGCGGCAGGTTGTGCTCCAGGCACAGGCCGGCCTCGCGCTCGTACTGGTTGAAGGCCTCGAACAAAAACTCGGTGTTGCCCACCTCGAAGTTGTACGTGGAGAATTCACGCTCGTTCTCCAGGTACACGTCGCCGTAGGTGAACTCCACGCCGTCGTCGCCGCGAGCCCAGATGATGTCGTAGACGCTGTCGACGCCCTGGATGTACATGGTCAGGCGCTCAAGGCCGTACGCGATCTCCACGGGCACGGGAGCGCACTCGAAGCCGCCCACCTGCTGGAAGTAGGTGAACTGCGTGACCTCCATGCCGTTGAGCCACACCTCCCAGCCAAGGCCCCATGCGCCGAGCGTGGGCGACTCCCAGTCGTCCTCGACGAAGCGCACGTCGTGCTTGTCCGGATCGACGCCGATGGCGCGGAGGCTCCCCAGGTACAGGTCCTGGATGTTGTCCGGGCTGGGCTTCATGAGCACCTGGAACTGGTAGTAGTACTGCAGGCGGTTGGGATTCTCGCCGTAGCGGCCGTCGGTAGGACGGCGGCAGCCCTGCACGTAGCACGTGCGCCACGTGTCAGGGCCCAACGAGCGCAGCGTGGTGGCGGTGTGGTTGGTGCCCGCGCCCAC
>CALHUX010000019.1:0-21027 GCA_938039325.1 uncultured Collinsella sp.
TCACGAGCGGGGGCTCCTATCTTTTTAGTGCCCTCGGATTGGGTCATAGTGTCTGACTTTGCCAAAACATCGACTACCCATAGAATGAGCGTGGATAATCTCCCATTTTTGGCTTGGTGACGGGCCCAAAGTGGGAGATTATCCACGCTCATCCGGAAAGTGTCCAAAAATCCACGCTCGTTCCTTTCGGATTGCGCCGCCCGTGGCCGGTAGCCGGGCGACGCCGGTCCGCGTGGCGGCGTATAATCGGCGGCAGATGACTTGGACGTTAGGAAACCATGACCGATAGCATGCAGCAGATGGCGCTCGACACGCTCGGCGCCTATTTTGGCTACACCTCGTTTCGCCCGGGACAGGACCGCATGGTCGATGCGATCCTTGCCGGTTGCGACGCGCTGGGTGTTATGCCCACGGGCGCCGGCAAGTCTATTTGCTACCAGGTGCCCGCGCTCATGCTGCCCGGCATCACCTTTGTGGTGAGTCCGTTGCTCTCGCTTATGGAGGACCAGACCCGTGCGTTGCTCGCGGCGGGTGCGCGCCCCAGCTATCTCAACTCCAGCCTTACTCCGGCCCAGCAAAACACCGTGCTCAAGCGGGCACGCGAGGGCCGCTACCAGCTTATGTACGTGGCGCCCGAGCGCCTGCTCGAGCCGCGCTTTTTAGCCTTTGCGCAGGAGGCCGCGGCGGACGGCGGCATCGGCGTGCCGCTCGTGGCCATTGACGAGGCCCACTGCGTAAGCCAATGGGGCCAGGATTTCCGCCCCGCCTACCTTCAGATTCGCGAGTTCATCGATTCCCTGCCGCAGCGCCCCATCGTGGCGGCCTTTACCGCTACGGCGACCGAGCGCGTGCGCGCGGACATTCAGCAGATGCTCGGCCTGCAAAACCCTGCGACGGTGGTGACGGGCTTCGATCGCAAGAACCTCTACTTTGGCTGCGAGGAGATGGGCGACAAGGCCAAGGCCGCGTGGGTGCGCGACTATGTGATCGCGCATTCGGGCGAGAGCGGCATCGTGTATTGCTCGACCCGCAAGACGGTCGATGCGCTGGCAGGTGAGCTTGCCGAGGCGCTGGGTCCCAGCGGCATTCGCGTTGGCCGCTACCATGCCGGTATGGGCAACGACGCCCGTCGCCAAAGCCAGCGCGCCTTTATCGACGACGATATTCAGGTGATGGTTGCCACCAATGCCTTTGGCATGGGTATCGACAAGCCCAACGTGCGCTACGTGATCCACAACAACGTGCCCGAGAGCATCGAGGCCTACTACCAGGAGGCGGGCCGCGCCGGCCGCGATGGCGACCCGGCAAGCTGCCACTTGCTGTGGAACGGCAACGATTTTCGCATGCGTCGCTTTTTGATCGACCGCGGCGATGCTGCCGACGAGGCGCTCGACGACGAGCAGCGTGCGTGGGCGCTTCAGAATCGATATCGTCTGCTCAGCCAGATGGAGGGCTACTGCAATACCACCGGCTGTCTGCGCGAATACATGCTGCGCTACTTTGGCGACGAGGCCGCAGCCGAGCATGCGACCGCAGCTGGTGCGGGTGGCGCCGCCACGGACGAGGCCGAGGGCTGCGGCAACTGCAGCAACTGCCTCACGCAGTTCGAGGTCGAGGACGTCACCGATATGGCCCGCGCCGCCGTGCGCTACGTCGCCACGCGCCCCATGCGCTTTGGCAAGTCGCTCATCGCCGACGTGCTCCACGGCGGCAACACCGAGCGCATTCGCCAGATGCATCTGGACGAGGACCGCGGCTACGGTGAGCTGTCGAGCGAATCGGTCGGGCGCATCAAGGACATCATCGGGCAGCTGTGCGGCCGCGGTTATTTGGCCACCTCGCAGGGGCAGTACCCGGTCGTGGGGCTGGGCCCGCGTGCTGGCGAGGTCGAGGACGAGGCGTTCGCCTTTACCGTTAAGCGTCGCGCGTCCAAGCGCAAGGCCTCGGCCCGCGCCCGCCGTGCGGTGGATCTGCTGCGCGAGGAGGCCGAGATGGATCAGCGCCCTCGCGTGGGCGACGATGCCGAGCTGTTCGAGCGCCTGCGCGCCCTGCGCAAGGAGATTTCGACCGAGCTGGAGATGGCGCCGTACATGGTCTTCTCCGACAGGGCCCTGCGCGGCCTGTGCCGCCTGCGCCCGCAGACGCGCGACGAGCTTATCCAGGTCAACGGCATTGGCGAGAAAAAGGCCGACGCCTTTGGCGAGCAGTTTATGGCGGCGATTGAAGAGTTTGAGTCCGAGCATGCGCGGGATGGAGCGTAACGATGGCATTCGACGATAAAACCGGCAGCTCAGATGTGTCCGCCGTGCCGCTGTACCAGCAGGTTATGGACGACCTGAAGGGTGAAATCGCCCGCGGCGTGTACCCTGCCGGCTCGCGCATCCCTGCCGAGATGGAGCTCGCGAAGTCCTACGGCGTGGGGCGCGTCACCGTGCGCCGTGCCATCGAGGAACTATCGCGCGCGGGGTATCTCAACCGTCAGCAGGGGAGGGGCACCTTTGTGTGTGCGCCCAAGCTCAAGCGCAAGATTCGCCAGAAGGGCGACGTCCAGAGCTTTACTGAGGGTTGCGCTGCCAACGACATGGTGCCGGGTGCGCGTCTGGTGTCGCGCACGGTGGTCGCGGCGACGCACGAGGATGCGGCGTTTTTTGACGTGGAGCCCGGCTGCGAGCTTATCGTGGTCGAGCGCGTACGCACGGCAGATGGCATCCCCGTCATGCTTGAGAACAACGCCTTTGTGCTCGCCGACCATCCCTACCTGCAGACGCTGGCCGCCGAGGACCTCACTGATAACTCAATCTTTGCGCTCGTTGCCGAGCATTCGGGCCGCGCGCCGCACAAGTCCGACCCCTGCACCGTGGAGATTGCGCTTGCCGATGCTCAGGCGGCCCCGCTGCTGGAGGTGCCGGTCGGCGAGCCGCTCTTTTATATGGAGGCGTACTTTACCGATGCGGACGAGCGGCCCTTGCTGCTCGGGCGCCAGAAGATCGTGGGCTCGCGCTACGTCTTCGACATCTAACGTCCATAGATAGAACAACATAGAACAAATTTGCCGTGATGACTTCACCGGTGACTGCTTGCGTGCTATAAATAGAACAACATAGAACGACTGCAGGTACGAGCTGCTATCGTTCAAAGCCGCCACACAAGGAGGAGCATCAGCATGAACGCACATGATCTGATTCGGGAAATTATCGAGCGCAAGGGCAAAGTCGAGAACGTCTTTTGGATCGCCTGCGGCGGTTCGATGATCGACCTGATGCCGGCTAACGAGCTGCTCAAGCGCGAGGCCACCACGTTTGCCTCGACGGTCTACACGGCACGCGAGTTCTGCCTGATGACACCCAAGAGCCTGGGGCCGAAGTCGCTCGTCGTCGCCTGCAGCCACAGCGGCAATACGCAGGAGGTCGTCGACGGCTGCGAGATGGCGCTGGCCGCCGGCGCCGAGGTCGTCGCCCTCACCGACTGCGAGGGCTCCAAGATCGACAATGGCAAGTGGACCACCTGGGTCTATCCGTGGGGCGAGGGCGTGTCACAGGCCGAGGTGCCGCAGGGTATCGGCGCTCTGATGGCTGCCGAGCTGCTCGACCAGCAGGAGGGTTACGAGGCACTCGCCGACATGTATGAGGGCCTCAAGCAGATGGATGCGCTGCTGCCCGCCGCCCGCGAGAAGGTCAACGCCGAGCTGGGCGCCCGCTTTGCCGAGCTCTGCCAGCAGCACAAGTTCTTCTATATCCTGGGGTCCGGCCCCAACTTTAGTCAGACCTACGCCATGGCCATCTGCTCGCTCATGGAGATGCAGTGGCAGCACTGCTGCTACATCCACTCCGGCGAGTACTTCCACGGCCCGTTCGAGGCCACCGAGCCCGGCGTGTTCTACTTTGTGCAGCTCGGATCGGGCGAGTGCCGCCCCATGGAGGAGCGCGCGCTGGCGTTCCTCAACACGCACACCGACACGATCATGGTGCTCGACGCGCTCGAGTACGGCGTAGGCGACGTGCCCGCCAGCGTGCGTTCGTACCTGGAGCCGATCTTCTTCTACAACATGAGCTGCGAGCTGCGCGCCGCCCGCGGCAAGGTGTTCGATCACAGCCCCGAGGTTCGTCGCTACATGGGCATCGAGCAGTACTAGGTACCGGGAATTATCTTTTTTGACGGGGTCTGCGCTGCGCGCGGGCCCCGTTTTGTGTTGCGGCGGCCGGATTCGTGTCTGCGCGAAAACGAAGGTGAATACTTTTCCGCGAAGTGAACGACCTATTTTGGACCCCCGAAGCATCCACACTTTTTGATGCCAAAACTGCAGGAAAAACTCGGCGAAACCGCAGGAAACGGCGCCTGAAAAGCGTGGATGCTTCGGGGGTTCATTTTTGCTCGTTCACTTCGCGGAAAAGTATTCACCTTCGATTCGCAAGGGTACTGCGTGAGTCAAAAAGCGGGCCGCGCCGGGGATTTCCGGCGCGGCCCGCTTAGTATCGCGCTTAGATTCGCAAGGTTGCGGCAGCCAGCGGCCTACTTGGCGTCGTAGGCCTCGGCATCCCACCAGTCGAGCTGGGCGATGTTGTCGCGGATGTGCTGGCAGCTCTTGTGGAAGCCCTCGAGCTCGTGCTCGGAAAGGTCGAGCGTGTAGACCTCCTCGACGCCTTCGGCACCGATCACGCACGGCAGGGAGGTGAAGATGCCCTCCTCGCCATACTGGCCGGTCATGAGCGTGGAGGCGGAAAGCACGGCATGCTCGTTATGCAGCACAGCGGCGCAAACGCGCGCGGCGGAGTTGGCGACGGCGTACTCGGTGCACTGTTTGCCCTGGTAGGTTACGTAGCCGCCCTTGCGTGCGAGCTCCTCGACCTCCATGTGGTCGAAGGCATACTTGTCGGGGTTCTCGGCCTGAAGTTCGTTGAGGCTCTTACCGGCGATGGTCGCGGACTTAAAGGCGGCAAGCTGGCTAAAGCCGTGCTCGCCGATCATGTAGGCGTCGATGGACTTGGGGCTCACGCCGACCTTCTTGGAGATCTCGGTGCGCAGGCGGGCGGAGTCCAGGCCGCAGCCCGAGCCGATGATCTTCTTGGGATCGTAGCCGGTCAGGTGCCACAGCTCGGTGCATACGACGTCGCAGGGGTTGGAGATGCTCACGAAGATGCCGTCAAAGCCGGCGTCGACGATGCGCTTGGCAAAGGTGCGGGCGGCGTCGGTGGTAAAGAACAGCTCGCCGTCGCGGTTGCCGGCGGCCAGCGCGACCTTGCCGGCGGCGTTGACGATGACGTCGCAGCAGGCCAACTCCTCGTAGTGGTCGTAGCAGTTGACGATCTTGGTGTTGTACGGGACAAACGAAAGGGAGTCGCGCAGGTCCTGGACCTCGGACGTCACCTTGGCCTCGTTGATATCGCATAGGTACAGCTCATCGGCAATGCCCTGCATGAGCAGGCTGTTGGCGACATGTGCTCCTACGTGGCCCTGGCCGACCACCCCGATCTTACGCGTCTGGTACATATATGTATCCTTTCGGCCGAGTTTTTCGCGTCGAACCATTGTAGCGTCCTGTTGCCACTTTGCTAGGCTAAAGCGCCACAGATTTTGGGACATGCCGTAATCTCTACTTTTGGAGTGATTTGGGCCGCTGACGGCATCGCTGGGCGATGTGCTCGCGCGGATGGGGCCGGTCGTTGTACCATAGCTGCAACTGACTCGTAAGGAGCATCCATGCCCATTCGCATCCCCGACGCCCTCCCTGCCGCCGCGCAGCTCGAGAGCGAGAACATCTTTGTCATGACCGAGTACCGCGCGCTGCACCAGGACATCCGTCCGCTGCGCGTGCTCATCCTCAACCTCATGCCCACCAAGATCGCCACCGAGACGCAGATCATGCGCAAGCTCTCCAACACGCCGCTGCAGGTGGAGGTGGACCTGCTGCGCACCAAAACGCACGAGGCCACGCACGTGAGCGCCGGCCACCTGGAGACGTTCTACCGCACGTTCGACGACATCCGCGACATCCACTACGACGGCCTGATTATCACGGGCGCGCCCGTGGAGCAGATGCCGTTCGAGGAGGTCGACTACTGGCCCGAGCTCTGCCAGATCATGGATTGGTCCACCACGCACGTGCACTCTACGCTGCACATTTGTTGGGGAGCGCAGGCCGGTCTGTACCATCATTACGGTATCCAGAAGTACGACCTGCCGGCAAAGGCGAGCGGCGTGTTCGAGCATTATCTGGTGAAGCCGCAAAGTCCGCTGGTCCGCGGCTTTGACGACCGTTTCTATGCCGTGCATTCGCGCAACACCGAGGTGCGCCGCGAGGACGTGGAGGCCGAGCCGCAGCTTGAGGTCGTGGCCGTGTCCGACGAGGTGGGGCTGTACATCGTCAAGTCGACCGACAGCCGCCGTTTCTTTGTCTTTGGCCATCCCGAGTACGATACCGACACGCTGCGCCTGGAGTACGAGCGCGACGTGAAGCGCGGGCTCAACCCTCAGGTGCCGGCGCATTACTTCCCGGGTGACGACCCCACCGCCGAGCCGCGTAACGTCTGGCGCAGCCAGGCTCAGCTGCTCTACACCAACTGGCTCAACTATTACGTCTACCAGACCACGCCCTACGACCTGGCCCGCGCCGGCGAGGAGCATTAGGCTGCGATGGTACTGCTGTAGCCGTGCCTGATGTGGCAGCGGTTAGGCGCTGATGATGTTGGGCAGCGGCAGATCGTGGGCGTCGGTGGGGACGTGGTCGATGCGCTGTTCGTCAAAGGCGATGCCGATAACGTGGCATGCGGGCGAAACAGTGGGCAGGTAGCGGTCGTAGCAACCGCCGCCGTAGCCCAGGCGCGCGCCGGTTTGATCGAAGGCCACGAGCGGCACAACAATCATGTCGAGTGCTTCGGCAGGCACGATGGGGAAGCGGTCGCTGTCGATGTCCGTGGCCGCGAAGGCCCGCGCGGGGTGGGCGATAAACGGAGCCGCGGACGCATCGTCGGCGGCAACTGCTCGCATGCACATGCGCTGGCCACAAGCTGCGGCATCAATTGCCGAGAGCATGCACGGATAGGCCACGCGCCAGCCGCGCGCGGCGACCGCAGCGGCAAACGCGGCGGGATCTGCCTCGGAACCCATCGCGGCATAGACGGCAACGGTGTGCGGCGCCGCGGCACCCAAGCGATCAAACAGCTCAACCAGCCGCGCACAGATAACGGCAGACTTTGCCGCCCGCACATCCAAATCAAGAGCATCGCGCCGAGCAATCACCGCCCGCCGCAACTCAGCTTTATCCATCCCGGCCTCCTCTAACAAACCTGCCAAAAAGGGACAGGTTTATTTTGGCAGGTTTTATCTGGGCAAACGTCGAAGCCGCCGCAAAGGCGCCCTTTGTGGCGGCTTCGACTCGACGTTGGCTTCACAGCGCCGCAGCGATCGCTTCAGTCACAAACTTATTGAGTGACTCACCCTTCTTTGCCGCCGCCAGCGCTGCTTGCTTGTGGAGCTCAGAGCCCGTTCTTACGTTGAACGAGCCCTTAAAAGCCCGCTCGGGTTCCTTGCCCTTCTCGGCGCAAAACTCAAGGTAATCGTCGACGGCGTCGTGGAAGCATTGCTCCACTTCTTCAGCCGTGGAGCCTTCAAATACGATTGCGTCCCTAATGCCGGCGACCATACCTGTTAGCACATGCTGTTCGGCATCGAACTCGACCGGGGCGAAATAACCCTTGTATGCCAAAACGTTACTCATGACTACCTCCGACATCTTGCAGAAAGCGAACGATGTTTCGAATGGTCCCCGCTGTCAATTCGTCAGATGGATGAGGCGCGTGCATTACGAACATCCTGCCATCTGATGGCCTGTAGAAGCGAACGCGCGATCCGGATGTCTTGCCTTTGCTGTCCATTTCAAAGCCATATGAAGCCATAACTTTAAGAAAGTCAGCGAATCTATACGTTGAAGGACAGCTAAGCAGCTGGGCGATGAGTTTATCGGATCGAGTCATCCCGCCTCACATTCTGCAACTATATTCTAGTTGCAATTTCAGTTCGATGCAAGCACCTCTACTATAGAACATGTGTGCGTATAGAACAAGTGTTCGAATCACAACTGAGGAAGGAGACAGGCACCTTTGTGGTGGTCTGTGCTGTGGAGTGGACGTCTGTGGCGGTTTGTCTCAATCTGTAACAGTAACTCGGCAAAATTGGACCTAGATGTTACAGATTGAGACAAACCGCCGCGGTGGGCTGCGCCGCCCCGCTCAAACCGCAGAAAAAAGTAGATTTTTAGGCATGTCCCAAAAATCTACCTTTGTGCATTAAGCCAGCAGGTCGATGACGTTAAAGCCGGCGTTGCTCTTGGCGATGACGTCGCGGCCGCCAAAGACGCAGGTGGGCGACTCGGCTGCGATGCGCGTCACGTCGGTGCCGAGCGAGCGCAGCTCACCGGGCGTGGCGGCGAGCATCTGGGCGCGACGCTCCTCGCGCGCATGCGGATCGAGCCCGGCCAGGTAGGTCGTGTTGCGGCGCTTGGTGAGCGCGTACGGCTTCACCGGCGCGTCCATGCCGCTCACGCAGCTCACGATAAAGCCCTCAAAGGCGGCCTCGTCGGGCTCAAAGCTGCCAAGCCATGCACCCGCGCGCTCCACGCGCTCAATCGAAGGATCGATCGCCGGGTCGCGGTAGGTGTAGAACGCCGCCTGGCGCTCACCTGTCGCGCGGAATCCGCAGCCGTACGCCCCGCCCTTCACGCGGATCTCGTTCCACAGGTAGTCATAGGAGAGTGCGTTGGCGGCAACCGCCCAGGCGCCCGTCACGTCGAGCCCCAAGCGACGTGGATCGCACGCGCTTGCCACAAAGCAGATGTCGCTGGGGATGACAAAAGCCTCGTGGCGGTCGCACGGCGTCGGCACCACGAGCGCGTCGCGGCCGGCATCGGCGCCGTCGCCAGCGTCCAGCCCCAGGTCGCCCGCGGCGGCCCAGTACGCGTTAAAGTCCTCGTCGCTGCCGGTAAAGCTCGCCATGCAGCCATCGGCCACAAAGATGCGCTCCGCCAGCTCGGCAAGCTTGGTACGCAGGTCGTCCACGCGCTCGTCAAAGTGTTCGAGCAGATTGCGCAGGAACAGGTAGAAGTCTACGCCCGAGAGCTGTTCACGCACCACGGCAGAAGGCGAGCTGTAGCTCATCGCGCGACCGAGCGCCGCCGAGTGGCCGTTGTTGATAAAGCCCTGCTCAAGCCCAATGCGAATCTGCGTGAGCACGTCGCGCACGCGGTCGGCGTCGGCATCTGCCAAAAGCGTGCTCGACCATACCTCGCGCGGCAGACTCGCCAGTGCATCAATCTTCTCGGACAGGGCGCCGGCGCTCACCAGCAGGTAGGGGCGCACGCCGTCCACGTCGGGCTGGGTCATGACTTCGGTCGTAAAGCTCAAAAAGCCCAGCTTGCCAGCGAGCAAGTTGTCGAGTTCCTCGGCCGAGTGCTCGCGCGTGGGCAGCTGCTTAAGCAGGCGGCAGAGCAGCGTCACATAGGGCAGGTCCTCAAACGCGACGCAGCTCAGGTCGAAATACTGCATGGCGTAGGCCAGGCGGTTGGTAGGGATGTCGTGGCGCAGACAGGGGATGGGCGCGGTCGTGTCCACGACCAGCGACGGTTCGGGGCGCGCCTCGCCAATGTCGGACACGCGCAGGCGCGGCAGCGTGGCCTTGGCCTCGGGCGTGTCTTCCGCCTCCTGCGCGGCACGCAGCGCGGCCGTGCGCTCGACCACGTCGGCCAGCTCGGCATCGGTCATGGCATCGCGCTTGGCTGCCAGCTCGGCGGCCTCGGCACCCTCCGAACCCTCGGCGGTGTCCACCGGCACCAACTCGACCAGTGCCATGTGATCGTTCTCCAGCACCAGCTCGCGCAGCAGGTCCTCAAAAAAGCTGCCGTCCAGCTCGCTACGCAGCTCCTCGTACACCGGGCCGTACTTGAGTGCCAGCGTCGCGGCGTCGTCAGCGTAGAGCCAGGTGCTCAGCGCGTCGCACGCAATGGCCACGCCGTCGGCGATGCCGTAGTCGCGCTGGCGCAGATCGTATTCGTTGCTGCTGATGATGGCTTCCAGGCGCTCGCGCGGAACGCCGTGCTCGCACAGGTCGCGGCAGGCGTCCTGGAACACGCGGCGCAGCTCGCGCGCCACGCCGGACTGCGCGTTTTGCAACATGATGAGCTCGTAGGGCTGCAGGCTCTCGGCCGCGGTGTAGCTCACCACGTTGCCGCCCAGGCCGGCGGCCAGAATGGTCTTCTTGACCGGCGCCTCGTTGGAGCCCAGCAGCGCCTCGAACAGGATATCCGCCGCGATCGTGCGTTTGCGGTCGAGCGCGCTGCCCAACACAAGGCCCAGGCCCACCAGGGCGTTCTCGGGTGTAGTGGCCATCTCGACGCGCTTGTACTCGCAGGTCACGGGCGTCTGCACGCCCAGCGGATTGGGCGCCAGCGTGGACGGGTCCTCGCCGGCGGCAACGGCTGCGTCCATGCGGCGGCTTGCGGCACTCGGCTGCGACAGATAACGCTCGTCCAAAAAGGCCAGTGCGCGGTCCACGTCCAGGTCGCCGTAGAGCGTGATGTAGGAGTTGGAAGGATTGTAGTGGCGCGCATGCGTGTCCAGGAACTGCTCGTAGGTGAGCGCGGGAATCGCGCGCGGATCGCCGCCGCTTTCGTGCGCATAGGCGGTGTCGGGATAGAGCGCGGCGTTGACGGCGTCGTCCAGCACGCTCATGGGGTCGGACAGCGCACCCTTCATCTCGTTGAACACCACGCCGTTATAGCGCAGCGTGCCCTCGCGCAGGCTGGCGGGGTTGCCGTCGCCCTCGCCCTCGGCGCCCTCTGGCAGGTCCAGCTCGTAGTGCCAGCCCTCCTGCTCAAAAATGGTGGGCTTGGTGTAGATGGCCGGGTTGAACACCGCGTCCAGGTACACGTCCATCAGGTTATACAGATCCTGTTCGTTGGTGGTGGCGACGGGGTAGATGGTCTTGTCGGGGTAGGTCATGGCGTTGAGGAACGTCTGCATGGAGCTCTTGATCAGGTCGACAAACGGCTCCTTGACGGGAAACTTGGCCGACCCGCACAGCACCGAGTGCTCAAGAATATGGAACACGCCGGTGGAATCGGCCGGCGGCGTCTTAAAGCCAATGGCAAAGGCCTTGTTTTCGTCGTCGCACGCCAGGTACAGCAGGCGAGCGCCCGAGACGGTGTGGCGAAGCACGTAGGCGTCCGAGTCGAGCTCGGGTACGGTCTCGCAGCGCTCGACGGCAAAGCCGTGGCAGGTAGTGCCGGGCACCAGCAGTGCGGCGGCAGCGGCGCGCGGGTCGGTTGAGGTGGTGGGCATATGCAGTCTCCTTTGACGCCCCAGCGGGGGCGAATCGAGTCGAATCCCCGAGAGTATACCCATATGGGGCCCTCGACCAATCTGCCGGATGAGCGTGGATTTTCGGACACACGAGCGTGGATTTCCGGACGCATGCCGAATGAGCGTGGATTTTCGGACGAAATCGGCCGCCAAAAGCCCAAAAACCGTCCAAATATCCACGCTCATTTTCCAACCGTCCAATGATCCACGCTCGTGCGTCAACTACGTGTCTCTCACCTCACATTCATTTCTACGACGAGGGATGACTGAGAGACAGACAGAAGATAAAAATCAATCGGCTTATCGGATGCATATACCGCCATCAGATTGAAGCTGTATGCGGAAATGGATGGACTCTACACCGCTTACGCAAAATAACCCCTCGTTTGCTGAAACATTATAGGAAATGGCGTGGAGTGCTAAAAAGTTCTAATACAATATAAGTCATTTATCTATAAGCTGCTGATTCCTTGTAAAGGTATGGTTGATATGGTTGAGGCAAATAGCGTTATCCCCCTGTACAAACAGATTGTTCGCGCGCTTTCTGATTCAATCGCCAACGGCACGTACCGCCCGGGAGACAAGCTTCCGACCGAGGCGGAGCTTATCGAGCAATTTGGCGTGAGCCGAATAACGGTTCGCTCCGCAATTAAAGAAATGGAAGATGCTGGGCTTGTTGAGAGGGCCCGCGGCAAGGGCACGTTCGTTTCGTCGGACACGCAGATGTATGCCGCGGACGACCGTGAGAGCTTTACCCATTCGTGCCAGCTTGCGGGCAAACAGGCGTCTACCAGGGTTCTCGAAATGGGCTGGGACTTCCCAAGTCTGCGAGACGCGAAGTTCCTGGGCGTAGACGATACCCAAAAGGTATTGCGTAGCCGTCGTCTGCGCCTTGTGGATGGCAAGCCCACGATGCTGGAAACCAATAGCTATTCCGCTGCGCTTTCTTTTTTGGAGCATGAGTCCCTCGATGATTCGCTGATGGCGGTACTCGATCGCCAGGGGATCAAGATGGGTCCCAACACGCGTACGCTCGAGGTCTGCTATGCGAGCGAGCTCGAGGCGGCATACCTTAACGTGGAGCTGGACTCTTCGCTGCTTCTGTTTGTCGATAGACGTTATGCCCCAAGTGGCGAGCCGCTTTTCATCTCTCGTCAGGTGTACTGCACCGAGCGACTGAAGTTCTATTTGTAAATTAGAGATAGATTGGTCGATTTACCGACCAATTGTTACCGTTCGCGGATTTGGAAAATAGACACACCACGTAGGGTAGATTGCTAATATACTTTGTTATGACAATATAGTACGTCCTATTGGTATTGGAGAACTATGAATAAGATATTGCTAGCGAGTCATGGTTATCTCGCCCAAGGCATGAAAAGCTCTCTGGAGATTCTGATGGGCACCAACGACCGAATCGAGTGCCTGTGCGCCTATGTCGATGACGATTCAAGGGACGTCGCGGCGTTGATTGATGCATGGATGGAGACGAGGGACCCTGCCGACTCTTGGTTTGTCGTGACTGACATCTTTGGCGGCTCTGTAAACAACGAATTCATTCAGAGGCAGACTGCCGGATCGTTTACGTTGATCGCCGGAATGAACTTGCCGCTGCTGGTGGAAATGGTTACACAGCTGGACTCTCTGGATGCGGACAAGGCCAAAGCCGCGGTCGAGGGATCGCGTTCGTTTATTCAGCTTTGCGAGGCGGCGGACATGCTTGCCGGCGCCGAGGAAGAAGATTTCTAGTTAGTTCTGGTTCGAGCCCTAGCTAGGGGTCGCACCTGTCATTCCCTTTATCACGTGCGGAGATGATAACGATGATTAAGCTTACGAGAGTTGATTACCGACTGATTCACGGCCAAGTTGCCATGTCCTGGACTCACGCTTTGGATGTAGATTGCATTCTGCTCGCCAGCGATGCTGTGGCAAAAGACGACATGAGGAAGGCGGCCTTGAGGCTCGCCCGCCCCAGCGGCGTTAAACTCGTCATCAAGGATGTTGACGCTGCTATCGAGGCGCTCAACAGCGGCGTTACCGACAAGTATTCGCTGTTTATCATCGCTGAGACGATTGAAGATGTCTATCGTCTCGCTAAGGGTTGCAAAGACATCAAAGAGATCAATCTGGGTGGAACCCGAAAGACCCCCGAGACCACGCTTCATCCGACCCCTGCAATCTTCGCGACCGAGAAAGATGCCGAGCATATCCAAGAACTCCTGGGCGATGGCGTGGCCATCGAAATCCGTCAGGTTCCCAATGACGCTAAGGTGTTTGCCAAGGACGTTTTCTAGCCGGAAACACGTTGATGCTCGGCATTTATTGAACCAATGCTCTATGCCTATGCCCGTCGATCATTTGATCGGCGGGCTTTTTATTAAAGAAAAATCAAAAAAATCTGAAATAGTTCTTGCATAGTTAGTTATATAAAGTATTATAACGTCATGGGATGAATGAAGGGTTCATCCAAGTGAGTTAGGAGTAAGGGATGTTCAATTTCGATGAGCCTCGTTACGAGAAGGTTGTGAGCGATGCCCTCGCTCTCCGTCCTCAGATTGAGGCTGCCGTGGACGAGGTCTGCGAGCAGGGTTATTCCAACATCTTCTTCATCGGCTGCGGCGGCACCTGGGCCCACACGCTCCCGATGAAGTATTGGGTCGAGACCACCACGGCCGACGTCGACGTCCACTGCGAGATCGCCGCCGAGTTCCTCGCGTGCCCGCCCAAGACCTTCAACAAGGATTCGGTCTGCGTCTTCTCCACCCGTACCGGCACCACCCCCGAGATCATTGAGGCTGCCAAGTTCTGCCAGGAGCAGGGCGCCCGCACGCTGATGTATGTCTCCAACGACAACACCCCGGCCACCGAGTACGCCGATTACAAGTTCTTCAGCTTCGCCGAGGACGACGTTCTGTGCGAGGCCATCTACACCTACCAGATCACGCTGGTCGCCCGCTTCCTCAAGAACGCCGGCGCCTTCCCCAAGTACGACACCTTCATGGAGGAGTTCGGCAACATCGCTCCGTTCCTCATCAAGGCCAAGGACGCCCAGGACGAGCGCTGCGCCGCCATGGCCGAGGACTTCAAGGACACCGACTACCACATGGTGATCGGCTCCGGCATGCTCTGGGGCGAGGCCTACGACTACGCCATGTGCATCCTCGAGGAGATGCAGTGGATCAAGACCAAGTCCATCCACGCCGCCGAGTTCTTCCACGGCACCATCGAGCTGTGCGAGGAGGGCACGAGCCTCATCATGCTCTACGGCGAGGACGACACCCGTAAGCTTATGGACCGCGTGGACAACTTCACTCACATGCTCGCCGACGAGAAGGGCGTCAACGTCCGCGTGAACAAGTTTGACACCGCCGAGGTTGAGCTGCCGTTCAGCGACCCCGAGTTCCGCAAGATCGTCTCCCCGATGGTCACCTACACCATCACCGAGCGTCTGAGCTGCCATCTCGAGCACGTCCGTAACCACCCGCTCACCACGCGTCGTTACTATCACCAGATGAACTACTAATCCTCTCAAATTGCTGCGGTTGTCTGCAGGCGAGCTGCGCAGAATGCCTCGCCTGCAGACCTATTTCTGGGGTTGATCGAAATGGTTGTCCAGTATCTTCTAGTTGCACTGGTCGCATTTATTGCGTCCATGGACGAGCAATTATTTGGCATTACGATGCTTGGCCGTCCGCTGTTTACGAGCCTGTTTGTCGGCTTGATCCTTGGCGATGTCCAGCAGGGCGTTATCGTCGGCGCTGCTTTGGAGTCCATGTTCATGGGCGCCATCATGGTCGGCGCGGCGGTTCCTCCCGAGGTCTATGCCTCCGGCGTGCTTGGCTGCGCGTTTGCCGTCATTACGGGTACGGGCACGGCAACTGCCGTCGCGCTCGCCCTTCCCGTCTCCGTCTTCCTTCAGGTGTGGCGCAACTTCTGCTACGCCGTTCCGGGTGCCTTTGCCTGCAAGAAGATTGAGACCGCTCTGGCAAATCGCGATCTTGCCAAGGCGAATCTGTACCATCTGACTATCGTGCCGCTGTCGATTGGCATTCCGTCTGCACTGCTGGTGTTTGGCTCGCTGTTCTTTGGTGCCGACCTCATCAACAATGCGCTCAACGCGATTCCGCAGTTTGTGATGGACGGCCTCAACGTTGCATCCGGCGTCATGGTCTGCATCGGCTTCGCACTCCTTATCAGGACCATGGGCGATAACAAGCTTCTTCCCTGGCTGTTCTTGGGATTCATTATGGTCATCTACCTCAAGATGGACGTTATCGGCGTCGCCGCAGCTGCCATTTGCGTCGCGCTGCTCCTGGCCTTCCGCGAGGGTTCGTCCGGTCCGCAGACGGTTGCTGCAGATGAAGAGGAGGACTTCTAATGGCTACCCAGAACACCGACCTCAAAGAGGCCAAGAAGGACGCGATTATGACCCCCGATATGTATCGGAGCATGTTCCTTCGCCAGTTTACGAGCCAGTGCTCGCAGTCGTACGACAAGATGATGGCAATGGCCTTTGTGTACACCATCCAGAAGCCCCTGCGAAAGATCTATCCCAACGACGAAGATTACTATGCGGCGCTCGATCGCCATACCGAGTTCTTTAACATCACGCCTCATGTGCTTCCGTTTGTAGCCGGCCTAACGGTTTCGATGGAAGAGCAGGCGGCTGCCGATAAGAACTTCGACACGTCCTCGATTAACGCCATGAAGGTCGGCCTCATGGGACCGCTTTCCGGCATCGGCGATTCGTTCTACTGGGGTACGTTCCGCGTGGTTGCCGCCGGCATTGGTATCGGCATCGCTTCGACGGGCAACCCGCTCGGCCCCATCGTGTACGCGCTCATCTACTCGGTGATTAACTTTGCAACGCGTATTGTCGCAGCCCATCTGGGTTACGACCTGGGAACCAAGTTTTTGCAGCAGTCCGAAGAGAGCAACCTTATGTCTCGCATGACGCATGCTGCCGGTGTCCTCGGAATGACCGTCATTGGCGCGATGATTGCGGCACAGGTCTCGCTGTCCACGGCTTTGACCTTTGACGTGGGTGGTTCGGAGATTGTCCTGCAGGATCTGTTCGATTCGATCTTCCCCGGTCTGCTGCCCTTGCTAGCAACGTTCGCTTGCGTTGCCCTGTACAAAAAGGGCGTCAAGACCATTTGGATCATCTTGGGCATCTTCGCGATCTGCATCATCGGAACGGGCTTGGGAGTGTTCGCGGCGGCGTAATGTTGACTGCTATGCTCGCGCGTTGGATAACTAACTGACCGTTTGAAAACGGGGCTCGGCGTAAGGCCGACCCCGTTTTTTGTTTGAGGGATTTTCCGACCGTCCAATAATCCACGCTCATGCATCACTCACGCATCTCTCGTCTCTCATTCGTCACTAACACGAGAGATAGATTAAAGACGAGAGATAATTACGAGAGATAGCTCAGCAGCAAAGAGACAAGCAACCATGGTATTGTCTCAATATCGATTGTTCCACCAGCAAAAACATGATTTAATGAAGCAGGTAGAGATATCTTATCTCTCATCTTTTACTCATATCTAATACGAGAGATAACAGAAAGACGAGAGATAATTACGAGAGATAACTGAGAGACGAGGGAAATCCGTCTGCGGTATTCTCCGCAGGACCGAGCGAAGGGACGTGCAGATGAACGAAAACGAGCTGGCCGGTTTGCTCGAGTCTTTAAAGCGAATGGGTTCGGATGACCTTAGCGTCGAAGTAAAAGAGAGCGCCATGACGCTTTCCCGCGACGTATGGGAAACAGTCAGCGCTTTCGCAAACACCGCCGGCGGCATCATCGTACTCGGAGTGAGCGAGCGCGCGGGTTTTGTCCCAGTTGCAAACTTTGAGACCGAGAAGGTACTCAACCAATTCGTGGCGGGCATGGGCGATGCTGGCGGTCGCGGAAAGCTGGCCAATCCGCCCAAATACACCATTGAGCGCGTGGGGCTTCGGGGTACCGTTGTTCTCGTTATCACGATTGAGGAGCTCGACCCGTCGAGCAAGCCTTGCTATGTAATAGAGCGGGGCGCCCAGGGCGGCAGCTACAAGCGCGTCGATGACAAAGACGTGCCCCTTTCGTCGACCGAGGTTTTGGCACTGTCGTCATACGAACGGACGAGTCCTAGCGATCGCGATGCGGTGCCCGGCACGAGTGTGGGCGATCTCGACGAGTCGCTGGTCGACCGCACGATAGAACGCGCCTATTCGTTGATGCCTCGAGCGATGCGTGGTGCGACGGACAAGAAGACAAAGATGGAGCGCCTGAATCTCCTCGACTTCCAGGGCAATGTTACCAAGGCCGGCCTCCTTGCCGCGGGCGTTTACCCTCAGCAGTTCTATCCCAAGCTCTTCATTGATGTGGCTGTCCATGCGGGAACTCAAAAGGGCGCTGCGGGACCTCTAAGATTTATGGACCGCACAGTCTGCGAGGGCACCCTGGGCGAGATGATTTCGGATACTGTCGCGGCTGTCGCCAAAAACCTGCGCCGCACCTCGACCGTCCAAGGCATCTCGCGTATCGACTCGCTGGAGATTCCCGAGGAGGTCCTGCGCGAGGCAGTCGCCAACGCGGTTATCCACAGGGAATACGGGGATCGGTTCTGTGGGCAATCGATCACCGTCGACGTTTTTGACGACCGTATCGAGGTGACGAATCCCGGCGGCCTTTATGGAGGGAAGACTCGCGAGAACTTGTTTGACGGCAGCTCCCGATGCCGTAACGCGACGCTCGTGAAACTCATGTCGATTGTCCCGCTGCCGGATGGCGCAGGTTCGCTGGCTGAGGGCAATGGCTCGGGCATCCCGATGATGATCGATGCCATGCGCGCGCATGGTCTGGCCGAGCCCCTGTTCTGCCCGGGGTTCGATCGGTTCAAGGTCGTACTTTACCGTTCAAAGATCGAGCCGGTCGATCATGGCGGGGACTTGATTATGACGGCACTCAAGTGCTACGGCGAATTGGGGACGCGCGAACTGGCGGAGCGCACGGGACTCACGGTTTCCCAGGTTAGGGCACGCGTCAACGCGCTCATTGCTCAAGGCGAGCTTGAGCCCACGGCGCCGGCGACGAGCCGCAACCGCAAATATCGACTATCAGAGCGCGTGGAATAAATGCGTTAGTGGACGAGGCAACCCAATAATTGACCCTCAATTGGCGCCCACTAAGGTAAAGCGGTTGTTGCTCAGTCGACGGTGATGCTAAAGACTCGGCTTACGCCGGCATGGCCCCGAACCCGTCCATCAGGAACAGCCTAAGAACCAGCTTGATGACATTTCCCGGTTTGACTTCAGCCGTGCCAAAGACGCTGCGCACGGCGAGCTCGCTGCAGTATGCGTAGATATCGCGGATAAGGTCCGCGCCCGAAAGCGTAAACATGTAGCCTGCGTCCGAAAGCGCATTGGGTGCGGCGGGCAACTTGGTCATGCGACAAAAGGTCAACAGGTCGGGCGCCATAGCGTCTTGGTAGCCAAGATGGCCGCCGTCTTCTTGTGCGGCGAGTTCCAGCTGGCGTACTCGATCCAGCGCCGCTGCCAGCACAAAGCTCGGTGTGGGAGCATTGACGTCTTCCGTGTTCGCCACGAGTTTGCCCGCCGCCTGCGTGACAAGCCAGGCGACCTCGCGCTGGCAACGCACGGCCTTGCGCGTAACCGGCTTGATGGACGAAGAAGAAACGCTCCCCTTAGGCGGATTCGAAGCAGCCATAAGACCCTCCCATGAACAATCCGGCCCAACAAGCCCGGATGAAACACGTGCTACATCAGTATACAGGGGAGTGGGGTAGCGGGGTACAAGCGCGCCAGCGGCAAACCGAGAGCATCAACAATGTGCCTCCGCTCTATTTGGACGATGGTACGTGGGTCATTAAGTACTCGGTTCAAGCGTCGGGTACCGTTGGTTTTCGAGACCAGAATTACAACCGTAAAATGCTCAACTGCATGGAATGTGACGTCCCAGTCGGAGTCATATTTGCAACCGAGGTGGGCTATAAGGTGCTCGGCCTTGCGTTTGTTGAGCGGTCCGAGCCCGAAAACGGATGGTTTGTTCTGCACGGTCCTGTTCATAAAGGCGGACCGGACCCTCGTTTTGCGCCCGACATGAGTTATCTGAAGCACATACCCGTCGATATTGAGTTTGCCGGACAGGGTGCGACCGACGATGAAATTTGGCTTTGGCGGTCTTTTACGATCGTGCTGTTTGATCGGATCGCGTGGCGATGCAATCTCGCGCACGCCTGCCGGTGCATGCTCTTCCTGATTTGTATAGCGAGAGGGGAGCGAACGTGAGCTGGCGAGGCGATATTGCGATGGGGAAGTACGGAAAACTGCCGTGCGCCCTTATAGACAACAAAATGTTTCCGAGCGTAGAAGTTGATTGCGGGTCGTTTGTCGTCGCCTGTCCTTGCTGCGGCTCGCAAATACCGTGCCTCGACATTCGGTTCATCGATGCGTGCGACAGACTTAGCGACGAAGTGAGAAAACGGACAGGCGTTCATATGCCGGTGTATCAGGAGAAATGCCCTGTTTGTGGCCTCGATATCGTGTATGACGCCGGCGACGAGGGATAGGTGATGCGGAGGAGCTGGCTGTGAAGACATCTCTGTCCCTATAAATAAACCCCCTCACCGAGCTGCTTGTGGAACTCGGCGTGATGGTCGCGTGCCCAGGTAAAGAGCGCCTGGTCAAAGTCGGTGCGCGTGGTCGGGACGCCAAAAACGCCGGCAACTTCGACGCGCACAAACTCCAGTGCCGGCAGCTTGTTGATGGCAGTGAGGGCAAACGGGGACGAGGGCTCCTCGAACAGATAGCGGCTGCCTTGCAGCGCGTCGCAACTGGTGCACGTGTTGCCGAGCGACGGGGTTTTGGAGGCTCGCGCGCCTACGGGCTTGTAGCCGCAGCGCTTATGAAGGTAGTCGCGGATCTCGCCCGGCGCGCAGCCAAGAGCGGGCACGATGGCGAGTGCGTTGGCGTTGGCCGTGTCGATGGCAATGTGCCCGGCCTTGTTGGGCGCGTGCGCGATGGCGATGCTCTGGTCGTTATCGGTTCGATAGGGAATGCCGAAGGCCGCGACCGAGGTCTCTTTGTGACACTTCCAGCACTCGCGCTTGCCCAGTACTAGATATATATACGGCGCTGAGGGGTCGGATCGGTCAACACCGGGCAGCCACTCGGCAAAGGGCTCGGGGTTGACGCCGCTGGGTACATACCAGATCTTCTTGGTCCGGTCCCATTTGGCGCCCAGCGCTTTGGCTTCTTCTTTGTGCGAAAAGGGGACATCGAGCTCGGTGCGCATGGCGGCTCCTTGGTGCTGCGGGTGCAAGTGGCTCAAGGATACCGCAGGGCGCAGACATCGCGGCGTTTTGCTGAGAAGTTGCGGTGCGGACTGATTGGTTATGCCGATGGATAGATTGGTAAGTAGATGGTCGGCTTTTGGCCAGTTGGGCGGTTGGAGCAGCTTGTGGCGCAGTTTTGTGCCTGGCTATTGTTGATGTTGGGGTATTGAATATATTTGGCTGCCATTCGTCAGGTGAATTGATGTTACGTTGCGATGACGGTTGGAACTGCCAGCGGATTTAGCGACATAAAACAAAACAGCCCAGAGGACATAGCCTCTGAGCTGCGAACATTTGGTGGGCGTTAGAAGATTTGAACTTCTGACCTCTTCCGTGTC
>CALHUX010000020.1:0-25417 GCA_938039325.1 uncultured Collinsella sp.
AGTTCCGCACGCAAAGGAGAGCACTTAATGTGCTCTCCGTCTTGCGCAGGACTGTCCGAGCAGGCGATGTTGCCCTATACGCCCGCCCAGGTCCGCCGGGATTACGACAGCTTGACGATCGGTGCGAAGCCCTTCATGAGCTTTTTGGTCTGGCCGGTCTTTTCGAACTGGACCTCGATCATGTCTCCGGCGACCGAGATCACGGTACCCGTGCCAAAGGTCTTGTGGCTCACGGTATCGCCCGCGGCAAAGTCCTGCGACTCGCTGGCGCGATCGACCTTGCGCTCCACCGTCGGCGACACCTTGGACGACGGCTTTTTGGCTCGCGGCGCGCCCGAGCCAAAGGTCGAGGCAACACGGCCGGCGTCGGGCGAGACCCCACGATGGCGCTCGGTCCCATAGCTGCTGCCGCCAAAGAAATCGTCGAAGCTCGATCCGCCGCGCGAACCGGAACCGCCGGTCGAGCGCGTATGCGAGCCAAACACCTTGCCGCCATACATATCCGAGCCCATGCCCGAGCCAAAGGTGCCGTGACGGTCGCCGCGTTTCTCCCAGCCCGTGCCCTCAAAACCGGCAGAACCGATGCCGCTAAACTCGATGTCCTCGAACGGAATCTCGTTGAGGAAGCGCGAGCGCGGGTTGGCAGAGGTCGAGCCGTAAGTGCGACGCGTGGCCGCATAGGTCAGGAACAGGCGCTTGCGAGCACGCGTGATGGCGACGTAGGCCAGGCGACGCTCTTCCTCGAGCTTGCCCGGATCGTCACTACCGCCAAAGTCGTGCACGTGCGGGAAGATACCCTCCTCCATGCCGGCCACGAACACCGCGGGGAACTCCAGGCCCTTAGCGGAGTGGATGGTCATCATGGTGATGGCATGTGTCTCGCCGGCCAGGGAATCCAAGTCGGAGCGCAGGGCCAGCCACTCCATGAGTGCCGGCAGCGCCTTGCAGGTGAGCGGGCCGTAGGTGCGCTCGATCTCGTCGGCATGCACGGCACCCGCCGGCATCTCCGTCGGCGCGGCATACGCGTTGCCCGCGATGGCGGCGGCCAAGGCATCCTGCGGCGAGAGCGCCGGGGCGGCTAGGTTATCGAGCGGATTGGAACCTGCGGCATCGCGCGCGCCGACGAGTGCCTCAAACGAGGATGCCGGAGCGGACGGTCCCGGCTCGGGCGCGGGCGCACTCACCACGACGGGCTCGGACTCGGCGCCGGCAGGCACGTCGGCAACACCGGCCGCGCGCAGCTCTTCCAAGCTCTCGAGCGTACCCTCGATATCCTCGTGCGTCTCCTCAAATTCGGCGGCGACGCCCAGGAATTCCTGGATGTTCTCGGCGCGGCTCTCGGACTCCATGGTGCCCTCGGCGCGAAACGCCTGCAGCAGACCCGTCTTATCGACAATCATCTCGACGACGTCCTTGAGCTCGCCGCTCATGCGGCGACCCTCGCGCACCAGCGCCACAAAACTCGACAGGCCGTTGCGCACCTTGGCACTAAACATGCCCGTCTCGGCTGTTGCGATCTCGCAGGCCTGGAAGAACGAGCAACGGTTGTCGCGCGCCAGCTGCTCAATCTTTTGGATCGAAGTGGAGCCGATGCCGCGGCGCGGCGTGTTGATGACGCGCTTGACGCTCATCTCGTCGGCCGGGTTCACGATCATCTTGAGGTAGGCCATGACGTCGCGGATCTCGGCACGGTCGAAGAATCGCGTGCCGCCCACGATCTTGTAGGGCACGCCCGCGCGCAGGAACATATCTTCGAGGATACGCGACTGGGCGTTGGTGCGGTAGAACACGGCGATATCGTCGTAGCTCGTGCCTTTGGCATGCAGTTTCTCGATCTCGCCGGCAATCCAACGGCCCTCGTCGCGCTCGTCGCTCGCCTGGAAGGCCTGGATCTTCTCGCCGTCGCCCTCGGCCGTAAACAGGCGCTTGTCCTTGCGCTGCGAGTTGTGACGCACCACGGCGTTGGCGGCGCTCAGGATGTGACCCGTGGAGCGATAGTTCTGCTCCAACTTGACGGTCTTGCAGTTTTTAAAGTCCTGCTCAAAGTCCAGGATGTTGGTGATGTCGGCGCCACGCCAGCTATAAATGGACTGGTCGTCGTCGCCCACGACCATGAGGTTTTGGTACTTGGCGGCCAGCAGGTTGGCGATTTCGTACTGGACGTGGTTGGTGTCCTGATATTCGTCGACGCTAATGTAGCGGAAGCGCTCTTGGTACTTGTCGAGCACCTCGGGGCGGGTGCGCAGTAGCTCGAGCGTGCGCACGAGCAGGTCGTCGAAGTCCATCGCGTTGGCGGCGCGCAGGCGGCGCTCCAGCTCCAGGTAGACTTGCGCGGCCTTTTTGTCGTTGGGGCTATCGGCGCTCTTGAGCATGTCCTCGGGCCCGATCATGGCGTTTTTAGCAGAGCTGATCTTGCTGCGGATCATGTTGATGGGGAACTGCTTTTGCTCGATGCCGAGCGCCTGCATAATGTCGCGCACCATGCGCTTTGAGTCATCGTCATCGTAGATGGTGAACTGGCCGGTGTAGCCCAGCAGGTCGGCGTCCTCGCGCAGCATGCGCACGCACATGGCATGGAAGGTGCACACCCACATGCCACGGGTGCCGCTGGGAATGAGTGCCGCCAGACGCTCGCGCATCTCGGCAGCGGCCTTGTTGGTAAACGTAATGGCAAGAACCTGCCAAGGCTTAACACCCAGGTCGCCGAGCATATGAGCGATGCGGAAGGTCAGGACGCGGGTCTTGCCCGAGCCAGCACCGGCAAGGACCAGCAGCGGGCCCTCGGTGGTCAGGACCGCCTCGCGCTGGGCGGGATTAAGGCTGTCGATGTCGACGAGCGGCTTGGCAGGTTTGGGCGCCGGCGCGGAAGCGTCGTAGATGTCGAGCGGAACGAGCTCGGGCTCCGGCGCAGCGGGGGCGGTGTATGCATCGAGCGGCACGGGTTCCGGCGCAGGCGGCACGGGCACCGCGGCGTTCTTTTCCCAGGGCAAGGGCTGGGTCATGGGCGACTCCTCATCTGACGGACGGCGCGCCTGCGGGCAGCGCCATAGTTTGAGCCGTACCAGTATACCGAGCCGCGCGGACACCGACGCAAATCACACCACGACTCCGTGCGCCACCGTCAGGCCCGCCCCATCGCCCAAAAAAGAGGGCAGCATAGACCTTTTGGTCATGCCGCCCTCTTTGAATGACAAGTTGTCGCTCTGGCCGCCGCGCAGCGTCAACCAAGTTACAAACCGAGCATAGGCTCCAGGACGAAGAAGTACGCGAGCACCACGATGCCCAGGATGATGCGGTAGACGCCGAAGCACTTGAAGTCGTGACGGCGGACGAAGCCCATAAGCCACTTGATGGCGATAAGCGAAACCACAAAGGCCACGATGCAGCCCACGCCCAGGATGGCGATCTCGTTGGTGCCGAAGGTACCGCCCTTGATGAAGTACTTGACCAGCTTGAGCGCACTCGCGCCAAACATAACGGGAATGGCCAGGAAGAACGTGAACTTAGACGCCACCGAGCGCGTGCAACCCAGCAGCAGGCCGCCGATGATGGTGGAGCCGGAGCGCGATGTACCCGGAATCAGCGAAAGTACCTGGAAGCAACCGATACCCAGCGCGGTCTTCCAGCTCAGGTCCTCGAGCGTAGTGATGGAGCCAAAGTCCAGGTTATCGTCATCGTCTGCAGCGGCAGCCGCAGCGGGAGTGGCAAAATGCGCACCAGCGGGGCGTCCGCCCGCCACCACGGCACGCGAACCAAACGAACCGGCAAGAGCGGCCTGGTCGCGCTTGCTCGCGCGCCAGTTCTCGATCACGATAAACAGCACGCCGTACACAATGAGCGCCAGCGCCACGACGGGAGCGTTGTAGAAATGCTCCTCCATCCAGTCGTTGAGCGGCAGGCCGATCGCCGCCGCAGGAATGCAACCGAGCACAATCTTGCCCCACAGCACCCAGGTGTTGCGACGGCCCTCCTTGCCCTTGCTGGGCGAGAACGGATTGAGCTCATGGAAGAACAGCACACAGACGGCCAAAATGGCGCCAAGCTGAATCACGACCAGGAACATGTTCCAGAACGTCTCGCTCACGTTCATCTTGACGAACTCGTCCACCAAGATCATGTGACCGGTCGACGAAACAGGCAGCCATTCGGTGATGCCCTCGACCAGGCCCATGAAGGCAGATTTTAAAAGCTCGATGATATCCAAAGGGACCCCCTCGTTAGACACCCGCCGATATTGTTCTGCGGACGGTGCGGGCGATGTCCCATTATCAACCGTTGGCGGCGCGCCTGCGCCTACCCTTACCAAAAAACTCGCCCGTTCACAGAATTGCGAGCGGTCAAACCCAAATCCTTGGGTATAACTGCAACAAGATAAAGTGTCCGGCGGCCAACGCGCCCGCGCCCGCCCGATGCACGAGCCCCGTGCCCGTGCGATAGACCAAGGAGGAAACCATGAACGAGGGCTACACCAAGGTATTTGTTTCACTCGACGGTACTGAACAGCAGGATTTTGTGCTCGCACGCGCCATCAAGGTCGCCGCGAACAACGGCGCCAAGCTAATCATCGGCCACGTTATCGATTCCACGGCGCTCGAGAGCGCCGGTTCCTATCCGGTCGATCTGGTCAACGGCCTAGAGGAGGCATTTAAGAACTCCATCGCCAAGCAGCTCGAAGAGGCCAAGGCCAATCCCGACATTCCCGAGGTCGAAGTCATGATTCGCGCCGGCCGTATTCGTGAGACGCTCAAAGACGAGATGCTCGACGTGGTCAAGCCCGACCTGGTGCTCTGCGGCGCCCGCGGCCTGTCCTCGATCAAGTATGCGCTGCTGGGTTCGATTTCGACGTTCCTGCTGCGCAATACGGACTGCGACATTTTGGTCGTGAAGTAGCGTTGCTCCCACCGGCCGCGGGGCCTGCGGGGTTTCCACGGGCACGTCCTCGCCGCGTTGCGGCTGCGGGATGTGCCCTTAGGAAACCCCTCCCGGCCCCGCGGCCTTCGCAGCCTTACTTCAGCGAGTTGGCTGATAAAAGATAGCGTGCCGCCCCGTTTGGGGTGGCACGTTTTGTTTGGGCTGCACGTTTTTGTTTGGGTGGGCGTCTGCCGCGTGCGTTACTCGAAATATTGAAACTTATTCGTTGAAAACGCGAATGTTACGACGAAGCCTTCGCCGGGCTCGGATGCCGCGGTGACGTCGATGCCCATCTTGGAGCACAGGCGCGCCACCAGGTAGAGGCCGATGCCCGTTGCGCGCTTGGTGGTGCGGCCGTTGTCGCCGGTAAAACCTTTCTCGAACACGCGCGGCAGGTCGGCCGCGCTCACGCCGCAGCCGTTGTCCGCGACGGTAAGCTCGATGCGTTCGCTCGCCAGGCCCTCGTCCAGCAACGCGCCCGAAAACACGATCTTTGCGCCGTCCTCGCGCGCATATTTGATGCTGTTCTGAATAAGCTGGCCTAGAATAAACTCGAGCCACTTCTCGTCGGTAAAGACCTCAAAGTCGAGGTTCTCGCACACCGGAGCCACGTGCGCCGCGATAAGCTCGCGCGCGTTGGCTTTAATCGCGCCCGTCACCAAGGTCTTGAGATCCCAGCGACGAATCAGGTAGTCGCGCTCCACGACTTCCGAGCGCGCGTAGTACAGCGCCTGGTCGATATAGCGCTCCACGCGAGCCAGCTCGCGACCCAGGTCATCCACACGCGACAGGTCGTCTTCGCTGCCATCCAGGTTTTCCAAAATCAGATGGGCCGCCGCCAGGGGCAGCTTGGCCTCGTGGACCCAGCTCTCGATATAGTCGCGATAGTCATCGGTCTGACGCCGGCCTTCGGCAACCTCGTCGCATGCCGCCTTGCCCACCCGGCGCAAGACCTCGTACTCGAGCTCGCCCTCGGCATAGGTCGGGCATTGCACCATCTCCTGCACCCATGCGGGACTCTCGAGCTCCTCTGCCGCGCGCTCCAACTGACGCAGAAAACGGCGACGGCGAGCGTACTCGATCACGATGCCGAGCATACCGAAGATAAAGGACACGCCAACCGCCACGACCACGATAGAAACGGGTGCGCCGGCGACCGTCAGCACAAAGCAGCTCAGCAGCACGCCGCACGTCCACACGGCGACGGGAAGCAGTGCATCTTTAAAGAACTTGCCAAACGACATAGCCGGCCCCTAGACCGAATAGCCTTGGCCGCGATGCGTGGTCAAATACCCCTTGATGCCGATTTTTTCGAGCGTGGTGCGCAGGCGGTTGATGTTGACGGTGAGCGTATTGTCGTCCACGAAGGCGTCGGAGTCCCACAGGTCCTGCATGATGGCCGAGCGCGAAACGATCTTGCCCGCGCGGCTCAGAAGCAGCGAGAGGATACGCAGCTCGTTTTTGGTGAGCTCGGTGCTAGTGCCGGTTTGCGTGTTGGTGACCATGGGGCGGGCGAGGTCGAGCTCCAGCCCCTTGTGGACGAGCGTGCTGCGCTCGCCCGCCGCCGCGGTGCGACGCAGCAAGGCATTGATGCGCGCCACGAGCACGCGTGCGCTATAGGGCTTGGGAACGAAGTCGTCCGCGCCGAGCGTCATGGCCATGACCTCGTCGATCTCGGTCGTGCGCGACGTGAGGACGATGATGGGAACCTCGGATTCGTGGCGGACTTCGTGGCAGATATGCTGGCCGTCTTTGACGGGAAGCGTCAGGTCGAGCAGTACCAAGTCGGGTGCAGCGGCCAGGATGTCACGCGAGACATGCTCGAACGACTCGCAGGCCTCGACCTCAAAACCGGCACGGGCAAGGATATCGGCAAGCTCGCGACGAATGGGCTCGTCGTCCTCAACGATATAGATTAGCGCCATGTGTCCTCCCATTTCGCGTAACTTGCACCTTCCACACCATTATGCCCACGGCGTCGCAGCGATACGACCCCGTGGGCACCTAATATGACAAAAGTGTTCGGTAGCCTTAAGAGAAAATAGGGGCCGACCGGTCCTAAACCGATCGGCCCCATCGCTTCGACCTCGAGCCTCTACTCGAGCGTACGCATGTACGCGGAGATAGCATCCAGGCCCTTCTGCAGGTCGTCGGTATTATCGGAGTATGCATAGCCAATGCGCATGCTCTTGGGCTCCTCGAAGCAATCGCCCGGGGTGACGAGTGCGCCGGACTTCTTAATCATGTCGGTGCAGAACGTCCTGGAGTCAATGTCGTAGTCGTAATACACGAGCGCGGTGCTACCCGCCTCGGGCTTGACGAACGACAGGTGCGGCTCGCTCTCGACCCACTTCTCCAGAACAGCAAGGTTCTGACGGACGATGCGACGGCTGCGCTCAAGGATCACGGAAGCGTTGCCCAGAATCAGCTCCGCCACCGACTCGCTGAATATGCCGGCGGAAATCAGGTTGTAGTCGCGATGCGAGAGCAGCGCGCGACGGAGCTCCGGGCTCTTGGTGACCGCCCAGCCCAGACGCAGGCCGGCGAACGACCAGACCTTGGACATGGATGCGGTGGCGACGGCCTTGTCGTACAGGTCGACCACGGACTCGGCGTACTCATCCGTCTGAGTAAGCAGACGGTAGACCTCGTCGCAGAGCAGCCACGCGTCGTGTTTGCGTGCGACCTCGACAATCGCCTTGAGCGTATCGGCGTCGAGCAGGGCGCCCGTGGGGTTGTCCGGGTTATTGATGCAGATGAGCTTGGTATCGTCGGTCACCAAGGCATCGAGTGCGTCGACGTCGACGTGGTAACCGTTCTTGCGATCGAGCTGAAGGATATCGACCTTCGCACCGCACATCTCGGGAATCGAATAAAGCTGCTGGTAGGTGGGCTTGACGGAGACTACATGATCGCCCGGTTCGACGAGCGTGGAAATAACCAGGGAGTTGGCGCCGGTCGCGCCGTGCGTGGGCACGATATGCCCGGGCTCGACCGTCTTATAGAGACGCGCGACCCCCTCGAGGAAGCCGGGCTGTCCCTCGATGTCTCCGTAGGTGAATCGGCGCGAGCACAGGCTATCGAGCCACGCCTTCTTGTCGGTGTTCGTAAGCTCGAACAGCTGGTCGAGCGTGAGGGAGTAGACACACGTCTCCGCAACGTTGTGGGTGCACTTGGTCTCCCACTCGTTCATCCACTGCTCGACGGCGAAATCCTTGATCTGCATTGTCGTTTCCTTTCCTTGACTTTCTTACAGTTCCACCACGGTGCCCAGCCCCGCCTCGACGGCGCGGTCGTAGGCAATTTTCGATGCCGAAAGGTCTTGAACGGCGATGCCCGACGTATCGAACACCGTCACCTGCTCGTCATCCGAACGCCCCGTAGCCGTGCCGGCGATGACTTCGCCGAGCTCCGCTTTGATGTCCTCGGGTGTGATGGCACCCTCGGCAACCGGAATCTCCAGCTCGCCGGACGCGACCGATTGCTCGCGGTCGTCGACGTAAACAGCGGCACGGGCGACAAGCGCCGAGGCGAGCTCCTGCTTGCCGGGCATGTCGGCACCGACGCAGGAGATATGCGCACCGGGGCGCACCCATGCATCGGGGATGATGGGCTTGGTCGCAGGCGTGATCGTCACGATGATGTCGGCCTCTGCCGCGGCGCCTTGGCCGTCGGCCGTCGCCTCGATGGAATAGGTGGATGCCTCGCGAGCATGCTCGCAAGCGCCCAAGATATGGGCGAGCTCGTCTCGCATGCGCTCGACGCGAGCCTCGGGCGCGGCATCGGAAACCGGCTCCCACACCTTGACCTCGCTCACTTTGGGACAGGCGGCGAGCACGCCCGCCACCATATAGGTGCTCATGTGGCCGGCACCCGCAACAAGCAGTTTGGACGCATCCGCCCGAGCCAGCCACTTGGCGCCGAGCGCAGCGGCAGCACCGGTGCGAAGTCCAGTGACGGCGGAGGCATTGAGCAGCGCCAACGGCTCGCCCGTCGCGTTGTCGCACAGCAGCGTAGTGCCAAAGATCTCGGGGAGCCCCTTTTTGGGATTCTGAGAGAACCAAGCAGTGAGCTTCAGGCCGAAGAGGCCGCTTCCCGCCAACTCGCCCGAGCGGATATCCATATCGGCCACGCCGGGTTCGAACTGCTCATATACCATCGGCCACGCAACACCCTTGCCCGTTGCCTTCTGGCGATATGCCTCCTCCACGGCAGCGATTGCATCCTCGATCGTCAGCACCTTGGAAACTTCCTCGGCCGAAAGCACCACCATCTGCCCCATCATCGCTCCTTTCAGCGAAAGCTTTACGTTGCTTCACTGTACGGTTTAGTAACGATGCCGCCAAGGATCATTTTTTGTTGGAATCTACAACAATTCTTAATCTGATTTTTTGCTCTATCAGCAGATATTTGAACTATTTCTCGCATCAACGGCATACGGATGTGCGATTATCCTTTTTATGCCGGTATTTATTGTAGTGATTTACAGGGTGATGTTGATGCTATACACCGTCTCGGACTTCTCACGGGAATATGAGGGGTCGGTCCGTCTAATCGCCGGCAGCGATGGCATCTCGCGTGCCGTCTCCGGCGTTGGGATCCTCGATTATGAACTCATGCCCGGCCTCAAGAACAAGTACCAGCGCGTCAACTTCAGCTCAGACGAGATCGTCCTCAGCACCTTCCTCTATGCGAAGGACGACCCGTACCTCATCACTGAAGCCGTGAAATACCTCGTCGCCAAGGGAACAAGCGGTCTCATCATCAAAAACGTCCTGCACATCCCGATTCCCGACCAAGCCATCCGCTACGCCAACGCGCGGCACTACCCGGTCTTTCTCACGACCGACGACTCACTGTTCTTTGACAGCGTCATCTATGAGGTCAAACGGCATATCGAGCAGCTCGCGTCCATCGACTTCGCACAGCGCGAGATCGATGCCCTGAGGACAGACGTATCGCCCGAGTCCATCTGCCGACGCATCCGAGGCCTCAACCCGTCATTTCTGGACGAAGCGGTCGCCCTGTTCACATCGTTTGCAGAGCCCCTCGACCCGCGTACGTTTTTGCAAATCGAACGTCTCTGTGCAAAATCGACCCTCGCCGGATGCCACAACATGCTGGCACCCTATGACGGAGGTCTGTTATTCGTAGCGACAAGCGACTCGGAGCAGACGCTCGATGTGGAGCGAATCGTGCAGGCGCTCACGGAGCTCATCGAGGCTAGCGGCATCGATGGCGGAGCGGAAGGGCTCGGCATCAGCGATATTCTGTTTGGAGACGAGGCGGTGGCGCAGGCGATCTCGCAGGCGATTTACGCACAGCGCCTATCTTGTCAACGAGCCGAGGGGCCCGTCCGCTATACGCAGCTCGGCATCCTGAGAACCGTGATGCCTTTTGCGGAAACCCCGGAGATGCGATCGTTCTCGGAGGCGATTCTCTCGCCGATACGCGAGCACGACAGCGAGCATGGCAGCGAACTGGAATCCACGCTCGCCGCATTCATTGAGAACGACCGACGTATCGAGCGAACCGCCAAGCAGACTAGCCAGCACCCGAACACGATTCGATATCGCCTCGATAAGGTGACAGCTCTCACAGGACTGAGCTACAAATGCGCCCCGGAGATGGAGCAGCTGTCGCTCGCCTACGCCATCGAACGCGCTCGCTCGCTTCAGTAAGCCCACCCCGCCTTGAGGTTAGGAGCGGCGGGCGCGAAGCTTTTCGTAGCCGTCGGCGAAGAAGGCGACCGTCGCGGCGTCAGCCTCGGCGGCGCCCGTCTCGGCAGCGGGGACCACGCCGTGCTCGTCGCTCACCAGGAACAGCGCGCCCTTAAGCTGCGCGGGAATGTCTACGCGCGTGACCGGGATGCCCTTGGTCTGGGCCAGCTGCTCGATGAGCGTCGCCGTGCCGCACAGGCACTCGTCCGCTGGCACCACAAAGGCGAGCTCGCCGTTGTTGACGGCGGCGAGCAGCTCGGGCGCCACGCCGGTCTCGTCGGCTTCGGAGCGGGCCTCGGCGGAGCGGGCACGCAGCGCCTTGGCCGACGTATCGGCGAGCGGCTCGTACTCCCCCACTGTCATGGCGGCGTTGCCGTTGATGTCGATCACCAGCATGAGCACGCCGTCGTGCGCGGTATAGTCGCCCTCGGCTAGCGACCACTCAACGTGCTGCTTGGCCCAGCTGAGCATGTTATGGGTAAGTGGCTCGCCCTGCACCAGACGCTCGGACAGCGCGCGAATGTGGCGGTTGAGCATGGGTACCTTTTTGTTGGACATGCGCCAACGGCAGACAAGCGCGGGCTTGTCGAGCGTAAACTTCTCGACCGCCTCCTGATTGGCGCAAAAGTCCTCGTACGCACGCTGATCCTCGGCATTGCCAAACAGCTCGGCATCATCAATCTGGGGCATGGTTGTACCTTTCGTGTTAGTCATTCCGTCCTCTTATACCAAAAAGACGGCCCTCCAAACGGAGCAGCCGTCTTTTGCAGAGATTATTTTGTCCCAGGGCGGAACTTAGTGCCTAAAATGCCTGGCACCTGTGAAGACCATCGCAATGCCATGCTCGTTGCAGGCCTGGATGCTCTCGTCGTCACGCTTGGAGCCGCCGGGCTGGATGATGCAGGTCACGCCGTGCGCGGCAAGCACGTCGACGTTGTCGCGGAACGGGAAGAACGCGTCGCTTGCGCAAGCAAAGCCGCCCTTCTCCACGCCCTCGCGCTCGCAGAAGTCCTCGGCACGCTCGCAGGCAAGCAGTGCAGAGTCAACGCGATTGGGCTGACCCGGGCCCATGCCAATGCCGGCTTTACCCTTGGAGACCAGGATGGCATTGGACTTGACGCCCTTGCAGACCTTCCAAGCAAACTCAAGCTCGGCCATCTCGGCGTCGGTGGGCTTGCGGTCGGTGGGGAACGTAAAGGTCGCGGGATCCTCGGTCACGTGGTCGACCTCCTGCACCAGCATGCCGCCGTCGACGGAGCGCAGCTCCACCTGGGCGCCGTGGTCCACGCCGCCGGTAGCCAGCACGCGCAGATTGGGGCGCTTGGCCATGCGCTCGATCGCCTCGGCGGTGTAGCCCGGGGCGATGATGACCTCGACGAACTGCTTGTTCTGGTCGGCGAAATGCTCAACCAGCTCAAAGGGAACCTCGCGGTTGCAGGCGATGATGCCGCCAAAGGCGCTCTTGGGATCGCAGGCAAAAGCGCGGTCGTAGGCAGCCGTAATATCCTCGGCAACGGCGGAACCGCAGGGGTTCTGGTGCTTGAGGATCACGCAGGCCGGCTCGTCGAACTCGCGGACCAGGTTCCAGGCGGCATCGGCGTCCAGATAGTTGTTGTAGCTGAGCGGCTTGCCCTGGATCTGCTCGGAGCCCACAAGCGGGAACTGCGAGCTCGCGGTGTTCTCGCAGCCCTCGGCAAAGCGATAGACCGTAGCCTTTTGCTGAGGATTCTCACCATAGCGCAGGTCGTCGACCTTCTCCAGCGAAATCTCGAGCTTGGCAGAGGTGTCCGCCACGTCGCTTGCCTGGGCGGCAAGCCAACGGGAGATAGCCGTGTCGTAGGCGGCGGTGGTCTGGTAGACCTTCACCTGCAGGCGACGACGGGTGGCAAGCGTGGTGCAGCCACCGGTCTCGCGCATCTCGGCCAGGACGGCATCATAGTCGGCCGGGTCGGAGATGACGGTAACGCTCGCGGCGTTCTTGGCGGCAGAGCGCAACATGGAGGGGCCACCGATGTCGATGTGCTCGATGGCATCCGCAAAGGTGACCTCGGGGTTGGCGACGGTCTTCTCGAACTCGTACAGGTTGACGACGACCAGGTCGATCAGCTTAATGCCGTGCTGGGCGGCCTCCTGCATGTGCTGCTCGGAATCGCGGCGGGCCAGCAGCGCGCCGTGAACCTTGGGGTGCAGGGTCTTAACGCGGCCGTCCATCATCTCGGGATAGCCCGTGAACTCCTCGATGGGGGTTACGGGAACGCCCGCGTCCTCGATGGCACGAGCCGTGCCGCCCGTAGAGATGATCTCGACGCCAAAGTCATCGACCAGCGTCCGTGCGAAATCGACGACACCCGTTTTATCGGTAACCGAGATCAACGCGCGTGCGATCTTCACATCAGATCCCATGCAGTCCTCCTGTCTGGTACGCCGCCGTGCTCTGTGAGTCGGTGATACGTCGATCTGCAGCGCTCGCGCAGCGGCATTGAAAATACTGATTCAATGTAGCGCATCAAGCACATCGATGCACCCCGCAACGGGCGCATGTGCAGAAAAAGTTTGCGAGCAGAGGAGATGGGCACGGCACCGGGCACGGTGAGTTCATGGAACACAGGGGCACCATAATTAGATGCCAATGGCGTGGTAGAACTGTGCTCGATATGTATCCGCAATAGAAAGAGGCACCATGGTCTCGCGGGTTCTCTACCGACCGTTTGATACCGAAGATTTCGACGCCATCGCGCTGATCTTGCAGCAGCTTTGGCACAACAACTCGGATAACGATGAGTACAACCGCCTCGAAGCCGCGTGCGACCTCGCCTATTGCCTTTCTTCCTCAACGTTTTCGCAGGTTGCAGTTATAGATGGCGAGGCGCGCGGCATTTCGCTTGCGCGTGCGGGACAGAGTTCCGGCACCGCCGTCAGGGAACATTGGATGGATACTGAGCGTACACTGCTGTCGCAGATGCGTGAGCTAGAACCCGAGTCGTGCGCCGAGTATCTCTCGTTTGTGCGCGCAACCATCCGAACCAACAACCGCCTGCTCGAGAGCAGCCCATTGCCGCACGACAACGAAGTCACGCTGCTCGCCGTCGATCCCGATGTCCATGGCCTGGGCGTTGGCTCGGTGTTGCTCGATGCCGCTGTCTCGTACCTTTCCTCGCGCGGGGCGACAAGGGCGCACCTGTACACCGACTCCAACTGCTCGTGGAAGTTCTACGAGCTGCACGGCTTTAAGCGCACGGCCACGCACCGCGCCAACCGCGAAGAGCGTCGTCACGACATGCCGCGTGAAAGCTTTCTCTACGAACTCGACCTAACAGCCTAGCCCAAGCAGCCACACCTGGTCATTTAAGAACGTCCCCAATGACTGATCCCCAACAACTAGTCATTTAAGTCTGTCCCCAATGAGTGGCCTAGGAGGTTTGTAGATAGCCCTGGTCAAAAAACACCAAATATGAGTACTGTTACCTTTTTAGTAGCAGCGATTTGGGGCATTTTTGATGCTTGCAGGCATGACGACCAGCTGCACGAGCTGACGTAGCTCCCCAAATGTTCAATAAAATGGGCTCTTAACGAGAAGTACTCTCACTAGGAGCCATTATTATGTGCAAACATATGTGACCAACGCAGCAACAGTACTCATATTTGGCATTTTTTGTCCACTGCCCCTTGCGCGAAGGTCCTCAGCGGAAAGTTTGACCCGTTTCGATGCACAAAAATGGGATGAATCTTCCCTGGCAACCGCCCAGAAAGATCCACCCCAAAGCAAGCGCTCGCTAGAACGTTCCGCCGCCGCCTCCGCCGACGCCACCACCGCCGCCACCGGAAAAGCCGCCGCCGCTGCCGCCGCTCGAGCTATCGGAACTCGAAGCCAGCTCGCGGATGGTCTCGTGGTACACATCGTTGAACGAATCGAGCGGGGACTCGTTGCCGTAGTGATGGTAATACCACCAGTAGCAGGGGTAGTTGTCGTAGAAATCGTCGCTGTTGCGCAGGTCCGCTGGCACGGCCTCGGCCAGCTGTCGCAGCACTTCTTTCGAAACGCCCAGGGCAACGCCCATCACCAGCAACTTGTTCCACAAGATCAGGTCGCTGGGGACGGCCTCCTTCAGACGCGTAAAGTCCTCGAGCCAATGCTTGAGCGCCTTGCAGCGAGCCGCCACCTCGGCGCCCTCCGGCGTGTAACGGCGGAAGGTGCAGCTCAGGACAAAGCCCACGATCGTGACGGGAATCGAGATCATAGCGGCACCGACGTTGGCGTCCGCAAAGTCGGTATAGATCAGAGAGCCCAGAATGCCAAAGACGATGATGATGCCGAGAACCAAGCCGGCAACCAGGGCGATGGTGCCGTCCGAGGCGATAAGCTCGCGCGTCTCCAGCTTGCCCTTAACCGTGCTTTGATAGTCCTCGAGCTTGTTGCCAACAGATTCAGTACGCTCGCTGGCATACTCCTCCAGCTCGCTAAACGTGCGTGAACGGACGCCGTCTTTATCGGGCTTAACGCCGGCGAAGAAGACCTTGAGCACATCGCGATCGATGCCGTCCTTCTTGGCAGCCTTCCAGGCCTCGTCGGTCACTGTGATGCGATACGTCTGCTCCTCTTTTTCGCGACGGAGCAGACCCTTCTTCTTGGTCTCGGTCGCTTCTTCCAGCTTGATCACGCGGTCGTCGGTGAGCTTCATAAGCGTGGCGATATATGCCTGATCGGGCACGTCGTTCCAGCTCATGAGAGCTGCAAGCACCGCGGGATGGTCGGCCGAGGGCACATCGCGGAAGTACTCGTCCTGAAAGAGCGGCTTGAGCTTGGGCCTGCGCAGCTTAAGCATCACGATCACACCGGTATAGGCAACCGCCACGACAACACACACCACGGCAATCGCGCCGGCAACCGCACGCGCGTGCTCACGGCGAGCGTTGGCCTCGTCGGCCCATTCCTTCTCTTCGCTCAGAATCGTCGACATGCGCTTTTCGCCCGAGACGGCAAGCTGCGGCACCCAGTCGCTGGGGAAGGCGATGCGTGCCTCGGCGAATTCGCCCTCATGCACGCAGGGAATGGTATAGGTGACCATGGGCTCGTCCGCATCGAGCGACACGTCGCCCGTCAGCGGGCCGTGGCCCCATGCGCGGAAGTTATCGCCCTTGACGGCAGCCGTCCCGGCAGCGGCATTTGCAAAGTAGACTTCCATCTCGACGTCATCGGAGTCCGCCGACCAGCCGTCGCCGACGAATTTCCAGTAGAGCTCGGCGGTATCGGCCCAGTTCATAACCGCACCGGTCATGGAATAACTCACGTAGTAGATTGCGCTGTCGCCGCTCTCGTGAGGGCTGAACACCTTAATCTTTACGCCGTCGTCAGACTGTTCCACCGTGTAAACGCCGTCGTCGCCTTTATTTGCGCTGTCGACCTTGTTAAACGCAGTGTCGTCTTCCTCGACGCTCAGCACATTGACGACCACCGAGCCGCCTTGCTGGTTAGAGCCTGTATTGATATCCCAATACACGCCGTTAATGTCATCGTCGAAATCGAACTGGCGTCCCTCGACAACGGTCAGCGAGCCATCGGCCTCAACCGTGGCACCGATATAGGTTTGGCTCATGGAGTAGCCGTCGGCGTGCGCGACGGCAGGCAGCAGCAACAACGCAAGCGCGACGAGTGCGCAGACGGAAGCGAACCGCGCAAACAGGCGGCGCTGCCGACAGGGCTGGGCAACGGGGGCGTTCATAGGCACATCCTTTGTCTGTGGTACCAGTAGCGTCATTGTCCCACGTTTGCGAGTTCATGTGACGAACATCTAGGTCAGCGGAGCGTCAAAACGGGACAAAAGTCACGCCCGCCGCCGGCACCTGGGGACGTTCCTTATCTGCCGGCAATCTGGGACACTCCTTGGCATAGCCCGCTCCGGCAATAGATACCACTTCATAGCTCCATCACAGGTGTAGCGGCTTTGTGTGGGCGCGGCATGCGCTGATTGAGCCGCCAGTTGAGGGGCATAAAGCAGTTGAGCGAAAACGGTTTGCCCCTTTGCCGTCCGCTTGAGGATCATGTCCCCCTTTTCCGCGGAAACCCCAGCAGTTGCGAAGAGCTGCCGGGGTTTCTGTCGTTTGAGGGCTAGATTGATTGACGACGATTAAGGCGCCGAGCCGGTGGTCCGGCACGCGCAACGTGTGGCCTCAGCAACTTGCAGGCCACGGCAGCGTCTCCCCCACCACGCCCCGCGCTATACTCGTCCGCATGGACATCAACGCACGCAACATAGCAACAACCGCCGCCGACGCGCCAACGACGCCGGCCGCTCCCGCGCCCGTCGTGGGCCGCTTTGCCCCGTCGCCCTCGGGCCGCATGCACCTGGGCAACGTGTTCAGCTGCCTGTGCTCGTGGCTTTCGGCCCGCAGCCAGGGCGGCAGCATTGTGTTGCGCATCGAGGACCTGGACGATCGCTGTAAGCGCCCGGAACTTGCCGCCCAGCTCATCGAGGACCTAGCCTGGCTGGGGCTGGAGTGGGACGAAGGCCCCTACTACCAGCACGATCGCCTAGACCTGTACGAGAGCGCCTTGCGCCAGCTGCAAGACGCCGGCCTCACCTACCCCTGTTTTTGCACGCGCGCCGAGCTCCACACCGCAAGCGCGCCGCACGCCAGTGACGGCACGCCCATCTACCGCGGCGCCTGCCGAGGCCTTTCTGCCGAGGAGGTTGCCCGCCGCAGTGCCCTGCGCGCCCCGGCCACGCGCCTGCGCGTGCCCGCCGTCGACGACCTCGCAGACGATGTGATCGAATTTGTGGACCGCACGTATGGTGCCCAATGCGAGGCGCTCGCCACCGAGTGCGGCGACTTTTTGGTACGCCGCAGCGACGGCGTGTTTGCCTATCAGCTGGCCGTGGTGGTCGATGACGCCGCCATGGGTGTTACCGAGATCGTACGCGGATGCGACCTGCTTGGCTCCACGCCGCGCCAGATCTATCTGCAGCATCTGCTGGGACTGCCCACGCCGCACTACGCGCACATCCCGCTGCTCATGTCGCCGGACGGCCGCCGCCTTTCCAAGCGCGATCGCGATCTGGACCTGGGCGAACTCCGCGCCCGCTTTGGCACGCCCGAAGCGCTGCTGGGTTGGCTCGCCGGACAAACAGGCATCGCGCCGGGCACCACGCCGCGCTCTGCCGAGCAGCTGGTCGAGCATTTTAGCTGGGATGTTATCCGCAAGCACAGGGAGAACATTACCGTAACGGCTGAGTAATCAGGCACCCCACCCCTACGCAACATCCCAGGGCTGGAGTTCGTCGCCCAGGCGAACGATGCAGTCGTAGAGCACGGTATGGCGCTCGGCCGGGTTGGCATCCCGATGAAAATGCCCGTAGTACCAGCGCTTGTAGTCCAAGCGGTCCTCCAGCTCATCGAAAAACGCCGTAAGCCGATCAACGGCGGGGCAATTCCAGCCGGGCGCCGGATAAAGCGTGGGCGAAAGCATGCGCGTAGAGCAGGTGTGGGTGACCACGTAGTCGACCTTCCAGCCCACGCTGTCGAGCTTCGTCCGTGCCTCCTCAAAGTTGCGCTCGTCCGGCAACTCCTGCGGCCACCAGCTGGAATACGGAATGCGGTATTCCTTGTCCACGCTCGTGGCGCCGCCCATGGTAAAGACCGTTGAGCCGTCGAGTTCAAAAACCTCGCCGCGCGTCAGGCGCCGTATGGGCGAGGTGTCCGACAGGCGCTGTGTCAGTCCGCCGTGCCACAACTCCATGGGTCGCTCCGCCCAGTGGTCGAAACGTTCGTGGTTGCCGTCGACGAACAGCACGGTATAGGGGCGCGACTCCAGCCAAGCGATGTCGGCGCACTCCTCGGCAGAGAAATCCCACGGAAAGCCAAAGTCGCCGGCAATGATGAGATAGTCGTCGCTCGTCAGGCTTTCCCCAAGATCCCAATCGCGCAGCTTTTGCATGTCGAGGCCGCCGTGAATATCGCCCGTCACATAGACCGTCATCGGATCACCACTTCCCTGTAAGTCGCTAGCCCACATTCTGCACGATCACTAAGCCAACCGTTCCAGCCCTTCCATCCCTCAGGGCTTACCCCTCGTTCTTCCATCCAAACGGGTCAAACACCCAAAAGACCAGATCGAGCACGCCGCCGGTCGCCATGGCGCCGGCGAAGGCAATGCAAACGTGCAGCGAACTGGCGCTTCGGAGCACGTCAAATGGCCCCAGAACAGCCAGCAGCGCGACCGCTACGCCGGCCGCGCACAGCACAAGACACGGCCCTGCGTCCTTAACGCACTTCTTTGCGAGATGCTTGGTGTTATCACTCATCGATATCGAACTCCTTAGAGGACCGTTGTTTGGGTACATGCCACCGCGGCAGAGCATGGTGGCAGGGTAAGTGTCACATATCGTGCGGACACGTCCGAAAGCTCGCGCCAAACCGCCAATCTTAATCGTCATACGCCCAAAATACGAACGATCGATCTGTTATCCTGGCGCCAACATAGTCTTTCGAAAGGTTTGGCCGGGATGACTACGCAGCAGCAGATTGATATTGAATTCGACTCGCTTGCACGCGAGAACGATTCACCCAAGCTCATCGCCAACTCGAAGGCGACCGGCGGAACATTACTATCCGTTATCAAGGAGCAGCTCTCGACCTGCAGCTCTTTTGACTTTTGCGTAGCGTTTGTTGCAGACGGTGGCCTTCAAATCTTGGTCGAAGCGTTCCAGGAGCTCAAGCAGCGTGGCATTAAGGGCAGGCTGCTGACGTCCACCTATCTCAACTTCAACTCACCCGATGCGTTTCGCAAGCTCCTGGAATACGACAACATAGAAGTTCGCGTATTCCAGGGTAATTTGCATGCTAAGGGATACATTTTTGATAAGGGCGAAACCAGCACGATAATCGTCGGCAGCTCGAACATGACGCAGACCGCCCTCACCTGCAATAAAGAATGGAACGTGCTGTACCAGACCGTTGAAAACAGCCGCTTGCTCGGAGAGCTTAGAGGTGAGTTCAATTCGCTGTGGAGTGACGCCTCGACCGTTGCGCTTTCCCAAGACTGGATTGACAAATATGCCGCATATCGATCGGCGCGTCCCCCAAAGCCCAAATCGAAACCGACGTTCCAGGCAACTGTTAGCCCAACCACGAACGATCTCGAAGAACTCAAGCCCAATAAAATGCAGCAGCGCGCCCTTGAGGCGCTCGGTGCAATCCACCGTAAGGGCGAGACTCGCGCCCTGCTGGTCTCGGCAACCGGCACTGGCAAGACCTTCCTTTCGGCGTTCGATGTGCTCGCAACTAAACCCCGGCGCGTCCTCTTTCTTGCGCACCGCCGGCGCATTATCGACGCCTCCCGTGCAAGCTACGAACGGCTCTTAGGTAGTACCTATATGTTCAACACCTATCAAACTGGCAAGAATACAAGCGATGCTACCTGTGTGTTTGCCATGTGTTCTTCGGTCGCCAAGCATCTGAGCGATTTCCGTCCCGATGAGTTCGACTACATCGTCATCGACGAGGCCCACCGCACGGGATCTCAGGGCTACCAATCCATCATGTCGCACTTTACGCCTCGGTTTTATCTGGGCATGACCGCTACACCCAATCGCACCGACGGCTATGACGTCTTTGCCCTTTTCAATCACGTCATCGCATTCCAGATCACGCTGCAGGACGCTTTGTCCGAGGAGATGCTAGCCCCCTTCCATTATTTTGGCATTCACGATCTGGAGATTGACGATGAGACGGTCGAAAATACCGCCCTGTTCGGGCGCTTAACGTCCGACGAGCGTGTGCGTCACATCACCGAGAAGATCGAAGAATATAGCGTCACCAAAAGCAGCCGCAGGGGCTTAATTTTCTGCAATCGAAACGCCGAGGCCAAAGAACTGTCGCGCAAATTCAACGCTCTCGGATATCGAACGGCTGCGATTAGCGGTCAAGATCCCGATGAAGTCCGCGATGCCGTTATCAGCCGACTTGAAGCCGGCGAGCTCGAGTATATTTTCTCGGTCGATATCATGAACGAAGGCGTCGACATCCCCTCGCTCAATCAGATCATCATGCTTCGACGCACCGACTCCGCAATCATCTTTATTCAACAGCTCGGACGAGGTTTGCGTCTGAATGATGGTAAGGAATACGCACTGGTGCTCGACTTTATTGGCAACTACCAGAGCAACTTCTTGGTGCCCATCGCGCTTTCGGGTGACAAAACGTACAACAAAGATCGCCTGCGTCGTCTCGTCCAAGAGGGCGATTCGACGATCCCCGGATGCTCGACCGTGAGCTTCGATCGTATTTCCGAGGCACGCATCTACAAGGCCATCGATGGCGGCGATTTCACCTCCGTCAGGTTTTTGAAAAACGAATATCTCGACTTGCGCCAGAAACTCGGCAAGATTCCCTCGCTGCTCGAATTTGATCGTAACGGCTCCATCGATCCGCTGCTTATCTTCAAGAATAGCGGCCTGGGGTCCTACCACGCATTTCTATCCAAATACGAGCCGGACTACACGGTTCAATTTTCCTCTGATCAAACCAAGATTCTCAAATTTATTTCTCAAAAGCTCGCCGCGGGCAAGCGTTTCGAAGACCTCTATTTGCTTCAAACGCTCGTCGAAGCCGGACACGAGGGCTACCGGCATATGCGCGAGGCTGCGCTTAGGAACTACCACACACAGCTTAAGGACAGCGCCGTTAGGTCGGCAATCACAGTCCTTAAGGGCGACTTTGCCACTCCCAAGGATTTCGTTTCCCTGCTTATTGACGATGGATGCGGACCTCGTCTGACCGAAGCGTTTGCGACCGCTCTGCGCAACGCAGAGTTCAAGCGTCAGATTCTCGAGGTGCTGGATTTTGGCATTGCGCGTAACCGACTCGACTATGCCGAGACGTACCAAAACACAAATTTCGTTCTCAACGCCAAGTACACGTACGAAGAAGTTTGCCGCTTGATGAACTGGGAAAAGAACATCAACGGCCAAAATCTTGGCGGCTACTTCTACGACGAGAAGACCAATACATTCCCCGTGTTTATTAACTATGACAAGGCACCCGACATTAGCGAGTCCATTCAGTATGAAGACCGCTTTGTTTCGCCGAGTAAGCTAGTTGCAATCTCTAAGAACAACCGCACGCTCAACTCCCCCGAGATTCAGCGACTGCAGGCATGGCCGGGCAACGGGCTAAAGACGTATTTGTTTATGCGCAAGAACAAGGACGATAAGGGTGGCAAGGAATTTTACTTCCTAGGCGAAATGCATCCGACTGGCGAGTTCAAAGCTATTAAAACTAAGAGCGGCGACAACGCCGTCGAAATCGAATATGAACTCAATGCTCCCGTGCGCCAGGACATTTACGAGTTTATGCTCAGCGATCTGAGTGAGACAGAGTAACAAAGAAGGAGCGGGCCGCCATGCGACGTCCGCTCCTTTCTCACATAAGCCCGAGTTTCTTTTCGAGTTCCTTAACGACTTTAACGTCCGCCGGAAGCCAATCGACATCCCACAGGTTATTGGTATCGAGCCACTTCATGTCCTCGTGAGCGTGCTCTTTGAACTCGCCCGAAAGGATGCTAGCTAGGTAGCACTGCATCGACAGATGGAACGTCTCGTAATCGTGTTCGACCGTGCAAAGATAGTCGAGGTTACCGATCGTGACCTCGAGCTCTTCTTGAATCTCGCGCACGATTGCCTGCTCGCCGGTCTCGCCCGGCTCGAGCTTACCGCCCGGAAACTCCCAGCCGTCTTTAAACTCGCCGTAGCCACGCTGGCAGCTCAGGATTTTCCCGTCCTTCTGAATAATTGCCGCTGCAACATTGATTGATTTCATAACTAGTTATCACCTCTCCAGTTGAGCCCAACCAGTATAGGCGATCGACCGCCCGCCATGTCCCAGTCGCCTGAAAACCGCCTGCTCGACCAACCCTTGACGCCGTTTTGTACCGGCACCCCATCTCCCGCTATCGAGGTCTAATACTTTTCCCACTGCCACCCAAAAACTCATCCAACATTAATCTTGGCTCAAGAATCGCTTAATCTATAACCTGCACTATAGAGTTCGACCAAGGGCGGGGCGGCGCAACGCAGACCGCCGAACGCAACGCTCGCGCCCGAGCAAATTGCCCGGCGTCGCGCCCATCGAACGAAAGGACGGGTCATGGACGACCTCGAAAAAGTTGAAACCATCCGCACCAAGTGCAGCGTGAGCTACACCGATGCCAAGGCCGCGCTCGACGCTGCCGACGGCAACGTTTTGGATGCCATCATTTGGCTCGAGTCGCAGGGCAAGACCCAGACCACGTCGGCGCATGCCGCCACCGAGTCCGCGCCAGTCGATGAGCCCTCTGCCGAGATGGTCGCCGCGCAGGCAGCCTACGAAAAGTCGAGCGAAAAGACCGACTTCTCCAAGAAGATGGACAGCGTGTGGGAGTACCTCAAAAAGCTCTTCCGCCTGAGTCTGGACACCAAGTTTATCGCCACGCGCCGCGATGCGATCATCCTCAACATCCCCATCCTGATCCCCATCGTCGCGCTGTTTGCCTGGGGCGCCACGATATGGCTGATGCTGATTGGCCTGTTCTTTGGCATGCGCTACCGCATCGACAGCGACGGCGACGTGCCCGGCAGCATCAACAACCTTATGGATAGCGCTGCTAACGCCGCGGACGACATCAAGCAAAATCTCAACGACGACAAGTAATCGCAGACGGGGGCACGCATGGCACGGATCCTGATCGTAGAGGACGAGGAGAAAATCGCCCGCTTTGTGACGCTCGAGCTGGAGCACGAGGGCTACCAGGTGGAACACGCCGCCGATGGCCGCACTGCCGTGGACCTGGCGCTGGAGCGCGACTACGATCTGATTCTGCTCGACGTGCTGTTGCCGCAGCTCAACGGCATGGAGGTCTTGCGGCGTGTCCGCAAGCACAAGGATGTGCCGGTGATTATGGTCACCGCGCGCGATGCCGTGATAGACAAAGTGGCCGGGCTCGATGCCGGCGCCGACGATTACCTGACCAAGCCATTTGCGATTGAGGAGCTGTTCGCACGGATCCGCGTGGCACTGAAGCGCTCGGAAGCCGTGCGAGCGGCTTCGGGCGTTGGCGGCGCCAGCGCCGGGGCTGGCGTAGCGAGCGGCACGGCCGCCGGTATCGCCACAATGTCCCCGGCAACCGACACGGCCCAGACCGCTGCCGCGCCCTCCCCCGCCGCGCTCACCGTGGGCTCGGTTGCGCTCGACCCCGACCGCCGCGAAGTCACGGTCGGCGGCTCGCCCATCGCGCTCACGGCTCGCGAGTTCGACGTCCTCGCCCTGCTTATGGCGCACGCCGGCACCGTGCTCACGCGCGAGCGCATCGCGCACGAGGCGCTGGGCTACGAATACGTGGGCGACACCAACAACGTCGACGTGCACATCGCGCATCTGCGCGCCAAGATCGAAGACGCCGGCGGCGCCCGCATCATCCAGACCGTGCGCGGGGTGGGCTATGTCTGCCGCCCGTAACGCCGAGACCAAGCGCGTCACCTCCATCGCCCGCGCCATCAACTGGAGCTATATGTGGCGCCGCCTGATGAGCTACGTCTGGCTCGATCTGTTACTGCTGCTTGTTGCGGCGGCAATCCTCGTCTATGGCTACAACCAGACGCTGCCCGATGGAGCGTTTACCGCGGGATGGATCCCCGGCGCCGCCGTTCACGGCATGTCGCTGACCCCCGCACGCGGCTGGGACCTGGCAACACTCACCTATACCGTCGAGCTTGCGCGTAGCACCAAGACCTTCCCCCTCGCACAGGACCTCGTCACGCTATGGCCTCTCTACCTTGTCGTTGCGGGCTGGCAGATTATCAGCGTGCTCGATATGCTCGGCGGCGCCCGCCGCGTGCGTCGCACTATGGCGCCGCTCAACGACCTGGCCCTGCGCGTTGACGAGCTCGGCCGCATGCAGCTCGCCGGCGGCAAGATGGAAACATTGGAGCAAGCCATCGAACGCGCGAGCGTCGACTCGCCGAGCGTCACCACCGGCGACGCCGATCTGGCGAGTATCGAGGTCGCGCTCAACCGCCTGCTGCGCCAGATGCAAGAGGCCAAGCTGCAGCAGATGCGCTTTGTCAACGATGCGAGTCACGAGCTACGCACGCCCATCGCGGTGATTCAGGGCTACGTGAACATGCTCGACCGCTGGGGCAGAGACGACCCGGACGTGCTGGCAGAGTCCATCGCATCGCTCAAGGCCGAAAGCGAGCATATGCAGGAGCTCGTGGAGCAGCTGCTGTTTTTGGCGCGCGGCGATGCCGGACGCACGGTCCTGCGGCGTGCGCATACCAACCTGGCAGCACTGGTCGGCGAGGTATGCGAAGAATCGCAGATGATTGATACCGCGCACGCGTATCGGCTGGCTTTTGACCCCGCGTTTGCCAGCGACCCGCGCTGCGACGCATCTGTCGACGTGGCGCTTGTGAAGCAGGCCCTGCGCGTGATCGTGCAAAACGCCGCCAAGTACTCGGATGCGGGAACGACCGTCACGTTTGGTATAACGCCCGATGCGGGCACGGGCACGATCGAGATAGCCGTTGAGGACGAGGGTATCGGCATGAACCAGGAATCCGCAGCTCACGCGTTTGAACGGTTCTACCGTGCCGACAACGCGCGCGATGCCGGCGCGCAGGGCTCGGGCCTGGGGCTCGCTATCGCCAAGTGGATCGTCGACAACCACGGCGGCGTCATCGGTGTGACCTCAGTCGAGGGCGTCGGCAGCCGCTTTACGATTCGCCTACCGCGGTAGGGGCGTCTCTCACGAATCG
>CALHUX010000021.1:0-1426 GCA_938039325.1 uncultured Collinsella sp.
CGAGGGTTGTCCAGGTGCCCGAGATTCCGAGCGACAAGCCCGACGACGCGTACTTAAGTACGCGAGGAGGGTTGGAGCCGAAAGGTCGGGTGCCTGGGCAAGCCGCAGCATTAGAAGTCCAGCCTCACAGGAATGCCTTGAGAGGCCATATACTCTTTGACTTCGCGAATGCTGAAGGTTCCAAAGTGAAAGACGCTCGCCGCCAGCACGGCGTCGGCCTCGCCCTCGATCACACCCTCGGCAAAATGCTCGAGCGTACCCACGCCGCCGCTCGCGATGACGGGGATTGGCACCGCGCGGGCCACGGCGCGGGTGAGCGCCAGGTCAAATCCGGCCTTGGTGCCGTCGCGGTCCATACTGGTGAGCAGGATCTCTCCGGCGCCGCGACGAGCCGCCTCCTCGGCCCACGCCACCGCGTCGATACCCGTGGCGTTGCGGCCTCCTGCGGTAAAGACCTCCCACTTGTCGGCACCGGATGCGCCAGGCAGGCCGACGCGCTTGGCATCGATCGCCACGACCACGGCCTGGCTGCCAAACGCCGCGGCGGCCTGGCTGATCAGCGACGGGTCGTGCACGGCCGCCGAGTTGAGCGACACCTTGTCGGCACCGGCTGCAACCATGGTGCGCATGCCCGGCAGGTCGCGAAAGCCGCCGCCCACGGTATAGGGAATGGCCAGCTCCTCGGCCGCATGCGCTGCCATCTCGATAGTCGTCGCACGGTTGTCGCTTGTGGCGGTAATGTCTAAAAACACGACCTCGTCCGCACCCTCGCGGTCGTAGGCACGCGCCAGCTCCACCGGATCGCCCGCATCGCGCAGGCTCACAAAGTTGACACCTTTGACCACACGGCCGTCCTTGACGTCTAGACAGGGAATTACGCGTTTAGTAAGCATGGGCTACTCATCCCCTCGGGCAGCGGCCAGCGCCTGCGCCAGCGTAAAGTTGCCTTCGTAGAGCGCACGGCCGGTAATGGCGCCTTCAATCGCGCCCTCGCCCACCGCGGCCAGCGCGCGGATGTCGTCGAGCGTCGATATACCGCCCGAAGCCACAACGGGAAAGCCCGCGACCTCGGCCACATGGCGATACATCGCCACATCGATGCCCGTCTGCATGCCATCGCGCGCGATGTCGGTATACACCAGATGCTTAAAGCCTAGCTCGGAAAGCTGCGCCACGGCATCGTCGAGTGCCACGCTCGCGCCGTCGCGCCAGCCATTCACCTTAACCTGGCCGTCGCGCGCGGCAATATCGGCGACCAGCAGCTCGCCAAAGCCTTGGGCCGCCACCTCGGCAAAACCCGGCTCGGTCACCAGCACGGTGCCCAGCGCAATGCGGCGAGCACCATAGCCGGCCAACTCGTCGATGCGCGCGAGCGAGCGGACGCCGCCGCCCACGTCCACGGACAGACCGTCGACGCCGCAGATGG
>CALHUX010000022.1:0-46797 GCA_938039325.1 uncultured Collinsella sp.
CCGCACTGATATACGCAAAAAGGGGGCAGCCGCATGGCTGCCCCCTTCCCTACCAGTTGCTGCAACCGGCGTGCTTACCAGGTGAGGTCCTCGGCTTCTTCCTTGCCACGACCCGTGAGCTTGTCGAGCATCATCTTGTGCTCGATCTGCGCGGCGATCTGCTTGGTGTGGATGACCGCATCCGGATTGACCGAGATGGAGTCGATGCCGCTCTTGATGAGGAACTCGCAGAACTCCGGATAGATGCTCGGGAGCTGGCCGCAGATGGACACGGTTTTGCCGTCCCTGTGGGCGACCTCGATGAGATGGCGGATGGCACGCTTGACGTCCTGGATAATCTCGTTGTCGCGATCGAGGCCCAGAATCAGCATGGTGAGATCGTTGCTGCCGATGGAGTAACCGTCGACAAACTTGTTGAACTGGTCGGCCATGATGATGTTGCTGGGAATCTCGGCCATGAGCCAGATCTTGAAGTCAGCACTGCGCACCAGACCTTCCTCGGCCATGATGCCCGTGACGATCTCGGCCTCCTGGACGGTGCGGCAGAACGGAATCATGACCTGGAGGTTCTTGAAGCCGTACTCGTCGCGAACCTTCTTGATGGCTTGGAGCTCGAGCTTGAAGGCCGGCAGGTACTTGGGATCATAATAACGCGACGCACCACGCCAACCGAGCAAGGCGCTCGGCTCCTCGGGCTCGTACTTGTCGCCGCCGGTGAGGCCACGGTACTCGCTGGACTTGAAGTCGGAGAGGCGCAGCACGACCTGGCGCGGAGACAGGGCGCTCGCGACCTTGCGCATGCCCTCGGCGAGCTTCTCGACGGCCTCGTCGGCACGACCGGTCTCGATGAGGTGCATGGGATGCTCGTGGATGAAGGTGGTCCAGATGAACTCCTCGCGCATGAGGCCCACGCCATCGCACGGAAGCTTGCCATGCTTCTCGGCAAGATCGGGATTGCCGAGGTTCATGTAGATCTTGGTGCCCGTAACAGGTGCCACGTAGGCAACAGCCGCAGGCGCGGCATCGGCGGCAGGTGCCTCGGAGACCATACTCTTGACGATACCGGCGTACACGGTGCCGTTGGAGGCATCGACCGTGATCTCCTGACCGTCCTCGATCGAGGCCGTGGCCTCTTGCGAGCGACTTGCCGTGCCGACGATGCAGGGAATGCCCATCTCACGGCTGACGATGGCGGCATGGCAGGTCATGCCGCCGGCATCGGTGACGATGGCGAGCGCCTTTTGCATGGCGGGAACCCAGTCGGGAGCGGTCATCGTGGTGACGAGAATCTCGCCGTCCTTGAACTCGTCGATGAGGGCGGGACCGGTGATGACGTGCGCCTTGCCGGCTACCTTTCCGGGAGAGGCCGGCAGACCGGTGACGATGACATCGAGGTTTTCCGTTCCGGCAGTATCAGCCTCGCTTGCGACCTCGCCGTCGGCCTTCTTGCGCGACCAGACCGTCTCGGGGCGCGCCTGGAGAAGCCAGACCTTGCCGTCGCGCTCGTCGATGCCCCACTCCATATCCATGTAGCAGCCGTAGTGCTTCTCGAGCTGCTTGGCGTAGTCTGCGAGCTCCTTGATTTGCTCGTCGGTGATGACCTGCTGCTTGCGCTCGTCGGCGGGAACCTCGACTTCCTCGACATCGCCTTCGGGCTTGCGAATCATCTTGATGTGCTTGTCCGAGATGATGCGACGCGTAATCTCGCCCGTCGCCTTGTCAACGACGAAGTTGTCGGGCGTGACGGCGCCCTGCACGACCATCTCGCCCAGACCGTAGGAACCCTCGATGGTGACGACCTTGTCGTTGCCGTTGGTGACATCGAGCGAGAACATGACGCCTGCGGCCTTGGAGAAGACCATCATCTGGACGGTCGCGGAAAGCGCGATGGACAGGTGATCGAAGCCCGTCTTCTCGCGATAGTAGGTGGCACGGTCGGTGAAGGTGGAGGCGTAGCACTCCTTGATCTTCTGCACGACCATATCGGGGCCATGCACGTTGAGGTAGGTATCCTGCTGGCCGGCAAAGCTGGCATCGGGAAGGTCTTCGGCAGTGGCAGAAGAGCGCACGGCAACGAACGGATCGTCCACGTGCATCTTGTTGCCGAGCTCGGCATAGGCGTCCTTGATGGCCTCGACGATGTCTGCGGGCATCTCCTCGGCGACGATCATGGCACGGATGTTGTCGGTCACCTCACGCAGCAGCGCGGAGTCCTCGACGTCCGTGAGCTTCTTGAGCTCCTCGCGGATCTCCTTGTCGAGGCCCGTCCTTTCCATGAACTGACGGTATGCGTATGCCGTTGTGGCAAAACCATAGGGTACGGGGACATCGGTCTCCGAAGTCATCTCGCCCAGAGAGGAGGACTTTCCGCCTACGATCTCGACGTCCTCGCGGCGAAGCTCGTCGAACCAGAGAACATATGCCTTGTCACGATCCATCTTGCCTATCCTTTCTTTCATGTCGGAGAGGAAGCGGTGCATTGCAAAGTGCGAGAATCCCCGTTTCCAATGTTCGATATTATAGGGTATTTGAAACGCCTTTGGTCCATGACCCTACACGGGAAGAACGAACGAGCCGTGGGGAGACGGAATACGGGGGAATGCGGCATTGTAATGGCGCAGTATCTCTTGTGCCGTCTCCTCGATAGCGCGGTCTTTCGTGTTGATGATGACGCAACCGAGCCCGCGCATGATAGTACGCGCGCGGTCGAGCTCCAACGTCACGGCATCGATGTCCGCATACCTCGACTGCCCCAATTGGCCACCCATGCGCGTCTTGCGCACGCCAACGAGCACGGAAGGATCGGTGATGAGACCGAAGAGACGCTCGCGGTCGACTTCGTAGACTTCCTTGGGAAGCTCGAGGCCCTCGACAAGAGGAACGTTTGCAACCTTGTACCCTTGCTGCCCCAGATAGATGGACGTCGGCGTCTTGCTCGTGCGGGAGACACCGAGAATCACGATGTCGGCTTCGGGCAGGTCTTGCGTGAGCAGACCGTCATCGTGACTGACGGTGAACTCGATTGCCTCGATGCGCTGGAAGTACTGATCGTTGATCTTGTGCTGCTCGCCGGGAGCGGGATTATGGGTCTTGCCACTCACCTGCTCGATGACCGCGATGGAATCCGACAGGACGTCAACAGCGTAAATGTTGGGATGGTCTGCAAGATACGATTCCAGCGCATCCCTCAGCTCCTGAATGACAAGGGTGTAGTAGACGATGATTCGGTCGTCGTTGTACATCTGGCGATGCAGGCGTTGCTCTTCCTCGAGAAACGAGCGAATCTGGTCGAAGGACCTGACGTACGGAAGCACCGTGATATTCGGATCGAGCTCGCCGAAATGGCTCGCTGCCGAGCGAGCGATGGTCTTGGCCGTATTGCCCATCGAATCACTGATGACATGGATGGTCGGCAGCGTAGGCATATCGCCCATGACATTCCTACTTCTTGGCCATCTTGCCGATATCGGCCACGTTGGCGAACACGGCAACGAAGCTGTTGAGCAGGCGCAGGCGCATCTCGCGCAAGGCCGCATCGTCATCCATGATGAGCACGGCGTCGAAGAAGTCATCGATGGGCGTGCGCAGGCTTGCAAGCGCCTCGATGGCATCGAGATGGGCGCCATCCGCAAGGGCGGTCGTAACCGCGTCACGGGCAGCAGCAACGGCATCGGCCAGCGCAAGCTCCTGTGCCTCCATGATCGATGTGTCGGCGTCGCAACCAAGGGAGGCATCGGCAAGATTTGCCGCGCGCGTGTAGGCCGTCGCCAGGTTTTCGAAGACTTCGGGCTGCTCGTTACGCGCCGTCTGAAGCGCATCGATACGCGCCAGCGTCTCGGCAGGCTCGAACATCCCCGTCGCCATGACGGCGGCGATGCAATCGGGAGCATAGCCACGATCACGCGCAATGACCTCGAGACGCGTCGCAAAGAAGGCACGCACCTGCTCGCGAACCTCGTCGAAGTCGAAATCGACCACGTCGCGATAATTGCCAAGCGCAACGTCAATGAGCTTGGCAAGCGAGACATCGAGGCCGTCGAGCAGAATATTGATGATGCCGATGGCGGCGCGACGCAGCGCGAAGGGATCGGAGGAACCCGTGGGCCCCGCGCCGATCGCGAAGATGCCACAGACGGTATCGAGCTTGTCGGAGAACGCGGTGACGGTGCCCGCAAGATTGCGCGGCAGCTCGTCGCCGGCAAAACGCGGGCGATAGTGATCGGTGATGCCGAGGGCGACCTCGGGAGTCTCGCCCGAGAAGCGCGCGTAATGACCACCCATGATGCCCTGTAGGGACGTAAACTCGACGACCGCGTTGGTGATGAGGTCGGCCTTGCACAGCAGCGCGGTGCGCACGACGTCATCACGCTCAGCACCCGTGATACCAGCGGCGTCGCAGACAGCCTCGGCATTCTTCACGATGCGCATAGTCTTGTCGTAGACGCTTCCGAGCTTCTCCTGAAAAACGACGCGCTTCAAGCCATCGACGTAACTCTCGAGTGGCTCGCGGCGATCTTCGACCACGAAGAAGGCCGCGTCGTCGAGACGGGCGCGCACGACGCGCTCGTTGCCGTCGATCACGCGCTCGGCATTCTCGGGTTTGCTGTTGGAGACGACCACGAACTCACGCGTGAGCTTGCCCTCGCCGTCATAGATCGGGAAGTAGCGCTGGTTGGTGAGCATGGACTCGCAGATAATCTCGTGCGGGACCTTGAGGAACTCCTCGTCGAAGGTACCGACGAGCACCGTCGGCCACTCGCAGAGGTTAATGACCTCCTCAAAGACCTTCTTGGGCGTATCGACATGGCAGCCGGGACGGGCAGCCTCGACCTCGGCGATACCAGCGAGAATCGCCTCGCGACGGCGCTCAGCAGAGAGCACGCCGGCATCCTCGAGTACCTGCTCGTAGGCGGCGGGGCTAGCGACAACGTGGTCACCGGGGCCGAGCACGCGATGGCCGCGCGTGGTGTTGCCGCTCGTCACGTCGGCAAACGACACAGGCACAACATCCTCGCCCAGAAGGCAGCAAATCCAGCGGACCGGACGCACGAACGTCGCGTGCTCGTGGCCCCAGCGCTGGGAGCGGTAGTTGGGCCACTGCAGGCCGGCAATGGTCTTCTCGCACAGGGCCGTCAGGATCGGGGTTGCCGGTGCGGAGGGAATGTTCTTCTCGGCAAAGACATACTCGCGACCGTCGGTATCCTCACGACGGACCAGGTCCTCGGCAGCCACACCGCACTTGCGGGCGAAGCCCTGGGCGGCCTTGGTGGCGTTACCGTCAGCGTCGAAGGCGATGTTTGCCGCGGGGCCACGCTTGACCTCGTGAACCTCATCGGTCGCGGTGGCAACGTCGGCAACGAGCGCAGCCAGGCGACGCGGGCTCGAGATCACGCGGACCTCGCCGTGGGCCAGACCGGCCTCGTCGAGACCCTTGGCGATCATGGTACCAAGCTGCTTGACGGCATTGTTCAGCGGTGCAGAGGGCATTTCCTCCGTACCGATCTCAAACAGGAAATCCTTAGCGTCTGCCATGGCTTACGCCACCTCGCCTTCCTGGTCGGCATTCTCGTTGACTCCGGCGACCTCGGCCATGTAGGCCTCGCAGCACGCCTTGGCGACGGCGCGGACGCGCAGGATGTAGTTGGCACGCTCGACCGCGGACAGGGCGCCGCGGGCATCGAGCAGGTTGAAGGCGTGGCTGCACTTCATGACACAGTCGTACGCCGGCAACGGCAGCTTGCGCTCCAGGCAGGAATGGCACTCGGCCTCGTAGTCGTCAAACTTCTGACGCATCATCTCGACGTTGGCGACCTCAAAGTTATAGGCACTGAACTCGCGCTCGTTCTCGAGGAACACGTCGCCGTAGGTCATGGGCGTGCCGTCGGGCAGATAGCTCCACACCAGATCGTAGACCGAGTTGACGCCCTGAGCGTACATGGCGATACGCTCCAGGCCATAGGTGATCTCGACGGGCACGGGGTCGACCTCGATACCGCCCACCTGCTGGAAGTACGTGAACTGCGTGACCTCCATGCCGTTGAGCCAGACCTCCCAGCCAAGGCCCCAGGCGCCCAGCGTCGGGCTCTCCCAGTCGTCCTCGACAAAACGGACGTCATGGTCGTTGGGGTCCAGGCCAATGGCAGCAAGAGACCCCAGGTAAAGCTCCTGAGCATTAACCGGAGAGGGCTTAATGAGCACCTGGAACTGATAGTAGTGCTGCATGCGGTTAGGGTTCTCACCGTAGCGGCCGTCGGCGGGACGGCGGCAGGGCTGCGCATAGCAGGTGCGCCATTCGGCGGGACCGAGCGAGCGCAGCGTGGTCGCGGTATGGAAGGTACCGGCACCGACCTCGGAGTCATAGGGCTGCATAATGACGCAGCCCTGCTCGCCCCAGTACTGCTGGAGGCGCAGGATGATGTCTTGGAAGGAAAGCGATGAAGCGTTCATGCCTCTAATATCCCCTCGTCGAAACGATTACACGGTTAGGTACTGTACTATAGCGGTTTTTAGTCGATAGCGCCGATGCGGTTGAGCGGCCAGTAGCGCACAAGCGCCACAGCGATCAAATCAGAGCGATCGACGGGACCAAAGTAGCGCGAGTCGGCAGAGTTTTCGCGGTTGTCGCCCATCACCCACACGCACCCGTCGGGAACGGTGTAGGGATAACTCACCTGGGCGCCAGGCGCTTGGACCGAAAGCGGCCAACTCATGCCGGTCGTATAGTCCTCATCGAGCGCCTGGCCGTCGACGACGACCTTGCCGTCCTGCAGGTCGACCGTCTGGCCGGCCGTGGCAATAACACGCTTGACAAGAACATCATGCTCGGAAGTGGCATCGGGGTTGTGGAACACCACGATATCACCCTGTTTGACGGGCTGACCGAGCTCGAGGCTCACCTTTTGTGCCAGGATCTGGTCGCCAATCTCGATCGTGTCCTCCATGGAGCCGGTGGGTACCACAAAGGGCTCGACCACAAAGGTGCGGATCAGGAAGGTGGCCACAAGCACGATCGCGATGACCGCGACCCACTCAAAAGCGCCCCTCAACGCGGAATGCTGCGATGGAACCATTCTCACTCCTCGCTCTGCGAATACGAAGCGTCCAGAATCTCCTGCGCGTATGCGCGCTCCTGGGGCGTAAGCCGTGCCGTCTCGATCAGGTCGGGACGCCAGCGGCAGGTGCGCTCGATGGCATTCTTACGGCGCCAGGCATCGACCTTGGCATGGTCACCGCTCACGAGCACCGGCGGCACGCCCTCGCCGTTGAATTCAGCAGGGCGAGTGTACTGCGCATACTCGAGCAGGCCTCCGTCCTCGGCGGTCGAGAACGACTCGTCGACGTTGCTCATCTCGTCACCAAGGGCGCCGGGAATCAGGCGTACGACGGCATCGGCAACGACCATAGCGGGAAGCTCGCCGCCCGTGAGCACGTAATCGCCGATCGACAGGCGCTCGTCGGCATACGCATAGGCACGCTCGTCGACACCCTCGTAACGACTGCACACAAACAGCAAGCGCTCGCTTTTGAGCAGGCGCTCGGCCACATGCTGCGTAAAAGGCTCGCCGCACGGGGTGAAGAACACCACCGTCGGCTTGGGGCCCTCCGCGCTAATGGCCTCGATGGCCTCGGCGATAGGCTCGACCTTCATGAGCATGCCCTGCCCGCCGCCGTACGGCTCGTCATCGACGGTACGATGGCGGTCGTGCGTCCAGTCGCGCAGGTTATACGCCTTAAAATCAAAAAGGCCGGCCTTGCGGGCGCGGCCCAAAATCGATGTGGACATGACGGGCTCAAACATCTCGGGAAAGACCGAAAGGGTCTCAATCAGCATGTTGTCCTCCCTACTTGTCCATATCGATCAGGCCGTCCATAACGTGGACGGAAATTGTTCCTGTGTCGGGAAGATCGAGCACAACCTGCTCGATCACGGGAATCAGTACCTCGCCGTACCGATCGCCCTCGACATCCCAAACATCGTTAGCGGGCGTCGACATGATCTCGACAATCGTGCCGAGCGAACCGAAGCGCTCGTCAACCACCTCGCGACCCATCAGGTCGGTATAGGCGGCGTCGAGTGAATCGAGCTCAAAATCGTCACGATTTGCCAGCACATAGCATCCCGTGATGCCCTCGGCGGCCGTCAAGTCGTCAATGCCCTCAAACGAGACCAGATCGCCATCGCCCGTATCGGTGACGGACACGACCGTGCAAAAGCGGTCGCGCTTGAGCGCCGGCGGCGTCAGGGCGACGCGCATACCCGGCTCTAATACAGAAGGAAGCCCCCGCAGCGGCTGCGCGAGGACCTCCCCCTTCCTTCCGTGCGGCTTGACAACACGGGCGATGTTTTTGTACTGGGACCTCAAGGTCCTAGCCCAGAACCTCTACCTCGACAGCAGTGTCGAGGCGAGCGGCCAGTGCACGGGCGAGCGTGCGAATGGCCTTGATGGTACGGCCACGACGGCCGATGACCTTAGCGACGTCATCCTCGGCGATAGAAACCTCAATCGTAGAGGCGTCATCACCATCAATGACCTCAAGGCTCACGGAATCCGGGTCGTCGACGATCTGAACAACGAGATATTCGACGAGATCGGCGATGCGATCTGAGAGCATTGCCTCACCCTCGAGCTGTGCAGCGTCAACCTCAGGCACGATTTACTCCTCGGCGCCCTCAGCGGCCTCAGCGGCAGCCTTAGCGGCCTCGGCCTCTTTGGCGAGCTGCTTCTTGGACTTCTTGACGACGGTCTCGGTCTTCTCGCCCTCGTTGGCGGCCTTGACCAGAGCGGCGACGGCGTCGGTGAGCTGAGCGCCCTTGGACTGCCAGTCGGCGATCTTCTCGAGGTCGAGGTTGATGGTCTTGGGGGCGGTCATCGGGTTGTAGCGGCCAACCTCCTCGATGATACGACCGTCACGCGGGGCGCGGGAATCGGCGACGACGACACGGTAGTACGGACGCTTCTTAGCGCCGTGACGAGCAAGGCGAATCTTGACTGCCAAAGGAAACTCCTCCAACCAAGCAGCTTTAGGCTGCAACTACAAACAAACAGTTGAACATAATACGCCATCGACGCGGGCAGGTGAAGTCCGTGAGACCAACTTCTTCGGTGTAGTCGAGGGCAAATCCATATCTTAGACAAGAATTCGGGATTTGCAAGCACATACACGCACCCCACATGAGCTGCGCGGTATACTCATGACATGGAAAGACGCGAACATACATACGGTTATGAGGATGCTGCGGGCGTCACGCCGCCGCCCTGGACGGGTCCGGCGGTGGGCCTGATGGACCTCGATGCATTTTTTGCGAGCGTGGAGATGCTCGATCATCCCGAATGGCGCGGAAAGCCGCTCATCGTGGGCGGAGACGCCGATTCGCGCGGCGTCGTGTCCACGTGTTCGTATGAGGCACGTCGCTTTGGCGTGCGCTCTGCCATGGCCTCGGCTGAGGCGCGGCGCTTGTGCCCGCAAGCCATTTGGACGCACGGGCACTTTGATCGCTACCGCGAGGTGAGCGCGCAGGTCATGGCGATTCTCGCCGACGAGACCCCGCGCGTTGAGCGCGTATCCATCGACGAAGCCTTTATCGATATCACACCGGGTCGCTTTGCGCCCAAAGACCCGCTGCTGGTTGCGCGGCGTATAAGCGACCGCGTGGCAGCGCTGGGATTGACGTGCTCCATTGGTGTGGGCTGCAACAAGACGGTCGCAAAGATCGCAAGCGAGCGGGATAAGCCGTTTGGGTTGACCATCGTGCGCCCCGGAACCGAGCAGCGCTTTTTGGCCGCGCTGCCGGTATCTGCCATGAGCGGCATCGGGCGCTCGGCCGAGGAACGACTGCGCCGCATGCGCATCTACACCCTTGGCGAGCTATCACGTGCACCGGAATCCACCTTGGCCTCTATTTTTGGCGTCAACGGCGAACGCATGCGCCAGCGTGCGCTGGGACTCGAAACCTCCGAAGTCACGAGTCTCGATGAAGAGCGTGAGGTTAAATCGGTGAGCAATGAGCGCACCTTTGCGAAAGATTTGACTGAGCGCGGGGACATCGAAGCGGCGATTGCGCTGTTGGGCGAGTCAGTGGGACGCCGCCTGCGCCGTCAGGGACTAACAGGCGCCACGGTGACGCTCAAGCTCAAGTATTCGTATGGAAGCGGGCGAACGGCGCAGCGGCGGCTTCCCCACCCCACCGATGACGAGAACATCTTTGTTGCCGTGGCGCTCGAACTGCTCGACAACATCTGGCAGGAAGGCATGCATGTTCGCTTAGCAGGCATCGGCATGAGCGACTTTGACCATCAGGGCGGCATCCAGACCGACTTGTTCTGCGAAGTCGACGACCGCGGAGCCCAATCCAGCGACCGACGCGACCTCTCGGTTGCTATCGACGCCGTCCGAGACAAGTTCGGCGACACCGCCCTATCCTTCGGCCGCCAATCCCGCTTCAACGATTAACCGCCTTTGGGCAAAAAAAAGCCGGGCAGGTACGGAAAACCGCAACTGCCCGGCAAAATGCGCGAGGCTAACTAAAAGCCCCGTATCAAATGAGCCACTAGAGGAGGTCGAGGGGGAGCTGGGGGGCGTCACCCCAGAGCTTTTCTAGACGGTAGAAGTCGCGGGCTTCGGGAGTGAAGACGTGAACGACGACCGAGCCGTAGTCCATGAGCATCCAGGTCTTCTGCTCGCGGCCCTCGATGGAGAACGGATGCTCGCCGCAAGCCGCGGCGACCTTCTCCTCGATCTCGTCGACGATAGAATCGACCTGGCGGTTGTTGGTACCGGTGGCAAGCACAAAGTAGTCGCACACGTCGGAAAGCTCGGTCAGGTTGAGCACCTGCACGTCCTCGCCCTTCTTGTCGTAGGCGGCCTGCGCGGCGGCGCGGGCGACATCCTCGGCGGCGACACCGCTCGCGGACAGCGAGGCGGCGGTGCGGTCGGACGTGGCAACGAAACTCTTGTGCTCCACACCTTCAAGAATCTGCTCGTCAGTCATGGTCTCGTCGGCCATGGAATACCTCTTTCTAGACACACCCGAGCTAGCGCAGCTGGGCGTAATGGTTGTAAATCGTAATAGCCGTGGGATAAAGATAGCGCCCGGACTGGATCACATAGACCAGACCCTGCGCAAAACAGGAGAAGAACAACTCGTCGAGCGAGGACTTCCCCACCATCTTGCGCAGCGCATGGGCATAGTCGCCGTGACGGTTGGGCTCGATGGCATCTGCCACAAAGACCACCATATCGAGCGGCGTCATGTCGCAGGCACCCACGGTGTGACGGTCGACAGCCTGGAAAACGGCCGGTGACAGCTCGGGAAAAAGCTGCGGAAGCTCATAGGCGGCAACAGGGCCATGCAAAAGCGGCGTCGCGGCGGAAGGAGAGCCGGCAACCTTGATGCCATAGTGAAGCGCGCGGGCCACGAGCTCGTCATCGGAAAGAACCTTGTCCCAGTCGTGAATTAAGCCGGCGGCAGCCGCATCAAAGCGGTCAACGCCGTAGACCTCGGCCAGATGAAGTGCGGTCTCGGCAACACCCAGCGAATGCACATAGCGCTTGCGCTTATCTTTCATGCGAACATCGAGCAGCTCTTGAATGCGCTTGAGCAGCGCGCGCTCATCGCCCTCAAACTGATCCTCTACCGACAACGTAGCCCCCATCACTCAAAATCTTCTTGACCCAAATCGGCATATAGCCTGCGCTTGCGAATGTAGCCGAGCACGGACTCGCTCGTAAGATAGCGCACGCTCATGCCGCGGGCAACTCGCTTACGAATGTTCGTCGAGCTGATCGCCAGCGCCGGAATCTGAATATAGCGCACGTCGAACGGCAGCCCCGACTCTTTGATTCGGGCACGCGCCGTATCGATATCAAAGCCCGGTCGCGTCGCCGCAATAAAGGTAGCAAGCTCAGCGATTCGTTCGGCATCATGCCAGGTCACAATATCGATAATCGCATCGGCGCCCGTAATAAAGTAGAGCTTTACCTGCGGCGGGTAAAAGTCGCGAAGGGCATGAAGCGTATCGGCAGTATAGGTCACGCCCGGACGGTCGATCTCGAAACGGCTCGCCAAAAAAGCCGGATTCGCGGCGGTGGCGAGAACCGTCATGGCATAACGGTCCTCAGCAGGCGTCACCGGTTTGTCGAGTTTAAAGGCAGGAGAGCCGGCCGGCATAAAGAGCACAGCGTCCAAGTCGAGCGACTCGCGCGCCTGCTCGGCAGTCACCAAGTGCCCGTAATGAATCGGGTCGAAGGTGCCGCCCATAATGCCAAGCCGAAACTCTTTGCCCTCTTTTATGGGCAGCTCGGGCAAACCGATTCCACCGCGCAGCGACATGGCTTACTCGCCCTCCGAGGTCTCGGCATCGTCCGCGGCATCCGCCGCATCGACAACCTCGACGCCCTCATCCGGAGCATCGGTCACGTCAAGGGCCTCAACGGCAACGTCCTCGCCAGCGCCCTCGAGCTCCTCGTACTCCGAGAAGTCCTCGGCGCCCTCAAAGTCAAAGGCGCGCTGGCAAATGCGGACCTCGTCGCCCGCACGGCAGCCGGCCTTCTCGAGCGCGTCGTCAACACCCATGCGCGCAAACTTGTGCTGCAGGTAGATGACGGCTTCCTCGTTTTCCCAGTCGGTCTGGATAACCATGCGCTCGATGGCGCGACCGACCACGCGGAAGGCACCGGGCTCTTCCTGAACAATGCGGAAACGCTTCTCGCGCTGCAGGCGACGGCGCTCCCACTCCTCGTCGCGAAGATCGACCGGCTCATCGGAGACCGCCAGCTCGGCGCGCAGCTTAGCCACCTGCTCGCCCACGGCAAGCATCAGCGTGTTGAGGCCGGCGCCCGTCACGGCGGACACGGCAAAGAACATATGTCCATCGTCGAGCGCGGCGCGCTTAAGGTCGGCAATCTTGTCGGCCGTGCCCGGCGCATCGCACTTGTTGGCGACGACGATCTGCGGACGCTCCGAAAGCTCGGCGCCATACTGCTCGAGCTCACGGTTGATGATGCGGTAATCCTCAACCGGGTCGCGATCCTCAAAACCGCCCGTCATGTCGACGACATGCATGATGAGCGCCGTACGCTCGATGTGGCGCAGGAACTGGTGGCCCAAGCCCTTGCCCTCGCTCGCGCCCTCGATGAGGCCGGGGACGTCGGCAACGACATAGGAGTACTCGCCGGCACGCACCATACCCAGGTTGGGCACGAGCGTGGTAAACGGATAGTCGGCGATCTTGGGTCGGGCGGCGCTCATGCGCGCGATAAGCGAGGACTTGCCCACCGAGGGGAAGCCCACGAGCGCGGCATCAGCCATGAGCTTCATCTCGAGCTCAATCCAGTGCTCCTCGGCCGGCTCGCCCAGCTGGGCGAATGCGGGCGCGCGGCGCACCGACGTCACAAAGTGCGTATTGCCCAGACCGCCGGCACCGCCGGGCGCCACAACGACGCGCTCGCCATCATGCACCAAGTCGGCAATCTCGAACATCGGGGTCTGCGTCTCGGGGTCGAGCTCGCGCACCACGGTACCCATGGGAACCTTGAGAATAAGGTCCTCGCCGCTCTTACCGTTACGACGGGCACCCTGCCCGTGCGTGCCGCGCTCGGCGCGGAAGTGATGCTTAAAGCGGTAATCGATCAGCGAAGACAGCTGAGCATCGGCCTGGATGACGACATTGCCGCCACGACCGCCGTCGCCGCCATCGGGGCCGCCCTTGGGGACAAATGCCTCGCGCCTAAACGACATGCATCCGGCTCCGCCGTCGCCGCCGCACACGTTAATGCGGCTGATATCGGTGAACTGTGACAACAGAATCGCCTCCTACAAAAAGAGGGAGACCCTTGAATCCTAAAACTCAAGTGCCTCCCACATATGTGCTCTATGAAGGGTGAATTACGCGTTCGCGAGCGGGCGTACGCTGACCCTGTGCTTGATACCCTTGTGGAACTCAACGGTACCGTCGACCAGCGCGAACAGCGTGTCGTCCTTGCCACGGCCAACGTTCTCACCCGGGTGGATGTGAGTGCCATGCTGACGGACGAGAATCGTGCCCGTGGTTACCGTCTGGCCGGCATAGCGCTTCGTGCCAAGGCGCTGACCGCGGGAGTCACGGCCATTACGGGAGGAACCGAGTCCTTTTTTGTGTGCCATTGTGTATACCTACTCTTTCGTTACGAGTGTAATCTACTCGGCGACGGGAGCCTCGGCAACAGCCTCGGCCTCTGCCTTGACAGCCTTCTTGGCGCGGGACGTAGCCTGGACCTTCACGATCTTCAGCTTGGTGAGCTGCTGACGGTGACCCTTCAGACGACGATAGCGCTTACGCTTGTGGAACTTGAAGACCAGCTGCTTCTCGCCCTTGAACTGCTCAACGATCTGAGCGGTAACCTTGGCCTTGGCCAGCTTGTCGGGATCGGTGACGATCTTCTTACCATCGTTGAGGAAGATGACCGGCAGGGTGACCTTGTCGCCCTCATTGCCCTCGATCTTCTCGACGGTGATGACATCGTCGGTGGCGACCTTGTACTGCTTGCCGCCCGTGTTAACGATTGCGTACATGTTTACTTGCCCTTCATGCATCAGTTAGTGCAACAGCCGAATATAGTAGCAGGCGATAATACCCCCGTCAACGAGTATGTGGAGCAAATCCACAAGTTCGCACAGGTATGGGGCTGACGAGTCGGCCCTCGTCGTCCTCGCATGCTTGATTCTGACGCTCGACATCGTAGGAGCAGATGGTCACGAGGTCTTGCATACCGGTGGAAACAATAGGTGCATCGACGCCCGGGGTCAAGCCCTGCAACAAAACATCAGCAGCAGAAAGCAAAATCTCCGGACGCATGGAGCCCTCGTTGTCGGCATGGGTGTCGAGCATGAGCACCAGATGGTCCTCACACTCCCCCGCCGTGAGCTCATAGCCAACGAGCGTATGGTCCAGATCAAGTCGCTTGCTCTTTTTGCCGCGTGCGTAGTCGATGCCATGGCCTGCACGCAACGTGTCGATCGCGGCGCGTACCTCATCGGCGCTCACGGGCGCCTCGGGATCCAGGTGCAGGTCGATGCGATACGACAGGCGCGTGAGCTGAGCCGTGAGCGCCGGCGTGCGCACGTCGATGTAGGCAGCCTCGATAGGCGCCAGATCGGCAGGCGATGCAGCGGCCAGACGCTCAAAGGCCTCGTCAAGCGCGACGAACTCGGTCATAAACAGGTCATACCACTCGCAGGTCGACGACGTGCCCACGGGCAGCGCCGACGAAAAGCCCACGCGCATATGCGGTGAGAAACCCTGCGTCACGGCATAGGGCAGGCCCGCACGGCGCACGATACGCTCAATGGTATGGATTAGTTCCAAATGGCCCAGGTACTTGAGGCGATCACGCTTGCCGTAGCGAACGCGCAGCCTAAAGAGCGTGGGATTGTCGGTCAAACGCTCACTCATGCGCGATCACCCATCAATACATTCTTGGCGTGGAGCGTGGGGCAGATTCCGCAACCGGTGCACGACGTGCGGGTGCAGTCGGGCGTCGTGACGCCCTCGAGCGAACGGCGGTATTCGCGCTCGAGGAAGCCGCGCGAGCAGCCGGGGCTCACGTGCTCCCAGGGCAGACGCCAGTCCAGCTCATAGGGCAGGTGCACGAGCTCGTTGAGGTCGATGCCGTTTTTGGCAGCGGCCTCCTTCCAGTTGTCGAGCGAAAAGTGCTCCACCCAGGCGTCGAAGCGCGAGCCCGCACGCCAGGCATCGATGATGACCGGCGTCATATCGCGACCGGCACGGGAGAGCGCAGCCTCGATGAGCGAGGTCTCGGCATCGTGGTAATGCACGCGGACGGCACGGTTACGAACGCTCGTGATGAGCAGCTTCTGGCGGCGCTTGACGTCGTCGTAATCGAGCTGCGGGCACCACTGGAAGGGCGTTGCCGCCTTGGGGATGAACACCGAAACCGAGATAGACACCGAGATAGACCCGCGGCGCGCCTTGGGCACCACGGAACGGCCAAGCTCCAGCACGTGATCGGCCAGGTTGGCGATAGCCACGATGTCCTCATCGCGCTCGCCGGGAAGGCCCATCATGAAGTAGAGCTTCATGCGGTTCCAGCCGGCCTCGAAGGCTGCCTTGGCCGCGCGATCCAAGTCCTCCTCGGTCACGTTCTTGTTGATGATGTCGCGCATACGCTGGCTGCCCGCCTCGGGCGCGAACGTCAGGCCGCCCTTCTTTTCGCCGGCGACCGACTCGGCCATATCCACGCCAAACGAATCCAGGCGCTGCGAGGGAATGGACACGCGAATGCCCGTGTCTTCCAGACGGCGGTTAAGGCGACCGAGCACATCGCGGATGCAGGAGTGGTCGGTCGTCGAAAGCGAGGTAAGCGACACCTCGTCATAGCCGGTCTTTTCCAGGCCCTGGATCACCGATGACACGATCTGGTCGGCCGAGCGCTCGCGTACCGGGCGATACGTCATGCCTGCCTGGCAAAAACGGCAGCCGCGGGCGCAGCCACGCAAGATCTCGATAGACAGGCGATCGTGGACGAGCTGCGCATACGGCACGCACGACTGAGAAAGCGGATTGGTGGCACCAAAGTCCTCGACGACGCGCTTGTAGACTACCGGCGGGACGTCCTTGCCCTCGCGCGGCACGGTGTAGCCATGCGGCGAGCAGGGCTCGTCATGACGCACCTCATACAGGGATGGCACATAGGTGCCGGCGACCGTCGCGAGCTGCTCGACAATCTGAGCGCGCGAGACGCCCTCGTCGCGCAAGCGGCGATGCAGCTGGCAGATCTCGAGCAGCGACTCCTCGCCCTCGCCAATGAGGATGGCATCGAAGAATGCCGCGTACGGCTCGGGGTTATACACCGAGGGGCCACCGGCGACGATGATGGGATCGTCCTCGGTACGGTCGACAGCCAACAGCGGAATGCCAGCGAGATCGAGCGCTTCGAGGAAGTTCGTCACGGCCATCTCGTGCGGCACGTGCATGCCGACGATGTCGAACGAGGCCACGGGCGCTGCGCCCTCGAGCGACAGCAGCGGAATCCCCGCCTCGCGCATGGCATCGCCCATATCGGGCCACGGCACGTAGCCGCGCTCGCAGGAAATGCCCTCGGCCTGATTAATGATGTTGTAGAGAATGGCGATGCCCTGGTTGGGCAGACCGACCTCATACACGTCCGGATAGATCATGCAGCAGCGATAGTCGGCATCGGCCTTTGAGAGCGTGCCCCACTCGTGGTCGATATAGCGACTCGGCTTTTCGACCTTGGCGAGCAACGGCTCGATCAGATGAAAACAGTCTTGGTATGGAACGCGCAAAAGAAACCCCTAAGCAGCGAGATCGGATGCATCCTCGAAAGGACTCATAGGACGGGTGGCACCGGCGACTGTGGTCACCAAGTCGCGAACGCGCGAGAACGTGGCGGCAGCGACCTCGTTGGCACGGCTGTAGTCGACATCGCGCTCGTAGAGCGAAACGAGCGCACGGCCCATGCCATAGGTGCCCGCAGCAGCAGTGAGCGCCTTGACGGCAAACCCAATATGCGGCGTCTGCTTGACGAGCGCGCGGGTGACCGCGCGGATCACAAGACCGCCGGCAAGCACGCCCGCGACCTCGTAGCCGCGCTCAGGCTTAATGCCGCGTCCAAAGACGGCAGCGAGCTCAAAGAGCATGCCCACCTGCGCCAGCGCCATAACGGGATAATCGGCGCCCGGCAAAAACACCAGCGCACCGGTCGCCATATTGGTGAGCGCGCACGAGGTGATGATACGATTGGCCGCCGCGATGCGCATGAAGGCAAAGTTCGCCGCAAAAGCCGTTTCCTTTTCGGTGCGATCGAGAATCCAGCGGGCAAGCGTCTCGAGCAGATACGTCTTATCGGTTGCCGCCACCACGCCGAGCATGGGCGTGGACTCCTCGATAAACGGCACCTCCACAGCAGACTCGGCAAGCACGCACACGGGCGCGCCGGCGATCACGAGCTCCTGCACGGCACTCTCCAAGCGGTCGGAACCGCACGAGAGCACCAGTACCACATCGGTATCGGTCTTTGGAGCAATTCGCTCCTCCCCCAGACGCTCGACGCGCACAATGCCCGAGGTCGTCTGCGGCACAAAGGCGTCACGCACCGTCTCGGCCAGAAAGCGCGAGGCGGACGAATCCAGATAGACCGAGACGCGCACCGGCGTATCGGAATCCTTCTTAACGGACGCGCCCATCTTAAAAGCGCGGGTCAGCTTATCTACGGGAATTTTCATAGCAAACCCCTCCAGCGGTTACGCGGCGCCCGAACGATGCCGCCATATGGATTGTACGATACCCACCGTCAGCAGCTGAATCATCATCGAAGACGAACCGAAGCTAATAAACGGTAGCGGAATACCGGTAATCGGCATCATGCCAATGCACATGCCGATGTTTTCGAAGGTCTGGAACGCCCACATGCCAACGATGCCCACACACGATAGGCGCAAGAACAGCGACTCACACTTAAAGGCGACGCGAATCGTCGAAAAGATCAGCAGCACGTAGAGGCATAGGAGCAAAAAGGAACCGCAAAAGCCAAAGGTCTCGGACAGGAAGGCGAAGACGAAGTCGGTGTGGAACTCAGGCAGAAAGCCGCCGGCCGACTGCGTCGCATGGCCCAAACCCTTACCAAAGAAGCCACCCGAGCCAACGGCGATAAGCGACTGCTGCAGGTTGTAGGCATCGTCCGAATCGGCATTATCGGGGTCGATAAAGACCGTCAGGCGGTTCATCTGATACTGCTTGATGAGCACATCGTGGCCGAGCAACGAATCAAAGACCGAATCGAGCGCCAGGACGAGGGCCACCAGGCCCACGAGCAGGGCCAGGGTCGACAGCACCCATTCGCGGCGCGCACCGCTCATGCAGATGACGATGGCGCCCGAGACCAGCACGACCAGGCCCGAGCCCAGGTCGCCCATGGCGACGACGGCCAAAAACGGGATGGACAGCATGCCGCAGAGCTTAACGTAGTCGCGAACGGTATCGATGCGGCCGTTATACTGCGAGCCAAGCGTGGCGATAAAGAAGATGGTGATGAGCTTGGCAAGCTCAACCGGCTGGAATGTCAAGCCGATACCGGGAATCTTGATCCAGCCCGTCATGCCCAGACCGCCTGTATAGGACAGACCCGGAATCTTGGGTGAGAAGATAACGATCAGGTCGATGACGAGCAACGCTGTCGAGAAATTGGAAATACCGCGCAGGTCGGTACGCCAGACCAGCACCGCCAGCACCGCCCCGATGCCAATTCCCAGAAGATGACGTGAGAACGAAGCATCGGCCTTAAACTGCGAAGCCGACCAGATAATGATGGCACCGTAGGCGACGAGCGCCACTGTAGCCACGAGCACACCGATATGCACCTTTTGGCGAAACGTGCCGCGCGAGGCCGAAAGTTGCTTGTTGACGCGGTCCAGGCTGCTGCGAGAGCCGGTCTTGGTTGAACGGAACAGATCCGCCGGAGAAAAATCCATCGCAACCTCCTATCGAACCGAAGAATCGCCCGAGGCCGAAGAGGTATCGGGCTCGTCATAAATCACGCCGAGCACATCGCGCACGACATGCATCGCGGTATCTGAGCCACCGCCGCCCTGCTCCAGAACAGTAGCGATGACATACTTGGGATCATCGGCCGGCGCATAGGCGCAAAACCACGCGTATTCGTCCTCGCCGCTTTTCTCGCCCGTGCCCGACTTGCCGTATACCTGCGGCGTCAGGGTGCCAAAGTGAGCCGCCAGGGACGTCGATGCCGTGTAAATCACGTCGTGCATGCCGTTGCGAACAAGAGCCAAATCCGAATCGCTGTTGATCTTGGCCTCCAGGCGCTTCTTCTTGCCTTTGCCGTTGTACTTATAGGCATCGCCGTCGCCATCGCGCGACACGGCAGACAAAAACACGTGAGGCACGTACTGCTTACCGCCGTTGGCGAGGCCCATGTAGGCGCATGCCATCTGCAGAGGCGTCACCAGGATGTCGCCCTGGCCGATGGCAATGTTGGTCATATCGCCGGCATTCCACTTGCGGTCCTCGGCAGAGGCGTCGGTAAAGTACGACTCTTTCCACTCGGCATCGGGAATACGGCCCACGCCCTCACTCGGCAGATCGATACCGCAGGTCTTGCCTAGGCCCCAGCGACGAAAGACCTCCTGCAGGCCCTCGGAATGTTGCTCGTCATAAAAGAAGGCCTTGCCCATGTCGTAGAAGACGGGGTCGCACGAGTTGGCGATACCCGACTGCAGCGTCATGGTGCCGTGTCCAGACGTCAGCCAGCAGCGCTTGCCCCAAGCCTTGCCCAGGCCCGTCCAATAGCCCGTGCAGTTGGTTGTCTGCGTTGAAGTGTAGGTTCCAAACTCAAGACCGGCCAGTGCCGAGAGCGGCTTGATGGTCGAGGCCGACATGTACTGTCCGCTAATGGCGCGGTTGAGCAGCGGGTGCGAACCCTTGTCATCATTGAGCTCGGTCCACACGTCATTTGAGACGCCGCCGATAAAGACGGACGGATCGAACTTGGGCTCGCTCGCCATGCCCAGGATCTCGCCATTGTTGGGATCGAGACACACCACAGCGCCGTTGCCGGCATTGCTGTAGCCAGTGGTCTTGGCAAGCTCGATGGCGCTCGCCAGCGCCGTCTCACAGGCCTGTTGGATCTTAAGATCGAGCGTGAGCTTAATGTCGGAGCCGGCCTTGGCGGGCACGGCGCCGGCCTGACCGGTCACATTGCCCGAGGCATCGACCTTGACGGTCTGCTCGCCACGAATACCCTGCAGCAGGTTTTCGTAGTAGCTCTCAACACCCGCCTGGCCCACGATATCGCCCGACTGGTACGTAATCCGGCCAGCAGAAGCATCATCATCACCAGAGGTTTTCTTATTCTGGGCCTCGAGCTGCTCGGAGGTAATGGTGCCGGTATAGCCCAAGATATGGCATGCCGTCTCGCCATATGGATACTGGCGCTCGGTACGCTCGGCAATCTTGACGCCCGGGAACTCGCCGGCGTGCTCCTGAATATAGGCAACCGTGGAGCGACGGACGTCCGTCGCGATGGTATGCAGGCTCTGAGCGCCCTCGGAATTGTCCTGAATATTGCGCAGCACCGCCACGTAGGGCATACCGAGCACGTTGGCAAGATGGCGAACCAGAACCTCATCCTCGGCAAGGTCGCGGTAGGCCACGACAGCAAGTGAGGGACGGTTCTGGACAAGCGCCACGCCATTGCGGTCGAGGATGCGGCCGCGCACAGCGGGTGTGGTAACGGTGCGCGTCTGATTGCTATTAGCCTGCTTTTCGTAATAGTCCGACGAGACCATCTGCATGCCCCACAGCTTGACGGCAAGCGCCGCGAACATCGCGCCCACACCCGTGGTGAGGATGGAGAAGCGGCCCTTAAAGGCGGTCGCCGCGGTATTGCCCTCGCCCTCAGTGGCGCGCGGGGCCGTCCCATGCTGCGTATCGTAGGTAAAACGAGAATCGCCGCGACACATGATGACCAGTGCGACCACGATGGCCACAACCAGCACGATACCGGCGATAATAACCGTCATCTGGGAAGACATCTACGAGCCTCCCCTATTTGAGCTTACGGGTCTTGGGCTTAAAGCGCATGCCCGTCTGGCGTCCGCCACGTGCGGAGAATCCATAACCGGACTGCGGCACGACGCCGGACATCAAAAACGGAATGGCAACCAGACCCGTCAGGATCGAAGACGGCAGTGCATGGCCGAAGATCGCCACGACAAAGCTCGTCTCCAAACCCATAAACAGCAAGATGATGCTGTAGATCACATTAATGACGAACGCGAAGGCGCCCACCGTGATGCCGCGCGCACTCGGGGTACCGCCCGTCTGACCGGCAGCGCTATGCACCAGGGCAAAAGAACCCACGGTCAGCAGGAGCGACATAACGCCCACCGGCACGGCAGCGGAAAGGTCATAGAACAAGCCGCTGCAAAAACCGCACACGACGGCACGGGTCGGGTCGCCCGAGAACACGCTTAGGCACACCAGGATAATCATAAAGTTGACGCGACCGCCCGCAATGGAGATCTGCGGTGCCAGGCCTGCCTGCAACAGCACGCACACGATGGCGGCGATTACAAACGTGCGGGAGCTCATCCCCTGCTCATGTAGATCCATGGACATGCCCCCTATTCGCTCGAGCCGGAATCGGTCGTCTCGGACGTGTCGGAACTGTCATCCGGGCTCTCGTCCTTCGTCTTGGTCGCAGCATCGCGCGACGTTCCCTGCGGCGTGCTGTTGGCCGTGTTCACGTCCTCATCCGAGGCCGACTGTTCGTCGGTCAGCGAGGTAATGACCAGCACTTCCTCGTTGTTCTCGGCCGTGGTCTGAGCGCGCACCACAATGGTGTAGTACACGTCGTTTGCCGATTTCTCAACCGACGAGACGGTGCCGAGCGGAAGGCCCTTGGGGAACACACCGCCAATGCCCGAGGTCACGATGATGTCGCCAACCTTAACGTCGGAGTCGACGCTCACGTACTCAAGACGCAGCGTGCCGTCAGCCTGACCCTGCAGCATGCCCTGGGCGCGCGTGTCCTGCACCATAGCGGACACGCCCGAGTTCTCGTCGCCAATCAGGCGCACGGTGGACGTCTTGGCCGAGACTTCGATGATCTGTCCGATAACACCAGCCGAACTCGTCACAGGCATGTTGATGGTAAGCCCGTCTGTAGAACCCTTGTCGATGGTGACGGTCGAGGTCCAGGCATCGCCCGAGGCGCCGACGATACGAGCTGCAGTGGACTTGAGGTTGTAGGTCGACTGCAGACCGACCAGACCCTCCAGTCGCTCGGCGGTCTTTTGAGCCTCGGAGAGCTCGGCGACCTTAGAGGTCAGCTCCTCGTTTTGCTTCTTAAGCTCGTCAAGCGTGTCCTGCGACGCCGTAAGGTTAGAGAACACGTTACCGACCGCATTGAAGGGAGCCGCCACAGCCGAGCCCAGAAAACGCACCGGCGAGGTAATCGTCGTCACGCCCGAACGCACGGCATGAATCGGCCCCGTCTCGCCCTCGCGAATGTAAAACGTGAGCAGCAACACCGAAATCAGGCTGAAAACAATCAACGGGCGCATACCCGTTGATTGTCGCTTGGTATTCAGATTTGTGGAGAAACCCGAAGATCGTGCCAAATGGAATCCACCTTTTGGAAATTAAGCATTGGTCTGGACGAAGCCGCCATCAAACGCATTGGCCTCGAGCACGCGGGCACAGCCGTTAACAACGTTATCGAGCGCCGTGGGGCTGACGTTGACCGAAACGCCGGTCTCATCGCGCAGGCGCACGTCGAGACCGCGCAGCAGCGCGCCGCCACCGGTCAGCAAAATGCCGTAGTACATAAGGTCCGAGGCAAGATCGGGAGGCGTAGCGTCGAGTGCGTCCTTGACGGCCTTGGCCATCTCGTCGAGCGGCTTGTTGAGCGCGCGACGAATCTCCTCGCTCTCGATGCGCACGGTCTTGGGCAGACCGGTGATCACGTCGCGGCCGTTGACCTCGACGTCGAGCTCGTCCTTGAGCGGCACGGCGGAGCCGACCTTGATCTTGATGTCCTCTGCCGTACGCTCGCCGATGGCCAGGTTGTAGGCATCGCGAACGTGCGTGAGGATGGCCTGATCGAACTCGTCGCCGGCAATACGGATGGACTGCGAGACGACGATGCCGCCCATAGCGATAACAGCGACCTCGGTGGTACCGCCGCCGATGTCGATGACCATGGAGCCGGTGGGTTCCTCGACGGGCAGGTCGGCGCCGATAGCGGCGGCCATGGGCTCTTCGATCAGATAGGCCTGGCGGGCACCGGCCTGGATCGTGGCCTCAAAGACAGCGCGCTTCTCAACCGACGTGACACCGGAGGGAACGCAGACGACAACACGCGGACGCGGAGTCCACGGATAGCGCTTCTCGGACGCCTTATCGATAAAGTAGCGAAGCATGGCCTCGGTAACATCGAAGTCGGCGATGACGCCGTCCTTCAGGGGACGAACGGCCACGATGTTGCCGGGCGTACGGCCGAGCATGCGCTTTGCCTCGATACCGACCGCCAGGATGCGCTCGTCGTTCTTGTCGATGGCGACAACGGAGGGCTCGCGAATGACGATGCCCTTGCCGCGCACGGAGACAAGCGTATTTGCGGTGCCGAGGTCGATGGCAAGATCGCCCGCATAGCTACCGAAGAACATATCCATCAAAGAAAACAACGCAACTCCTGATGTGTTGGATGATTGCTGGAAAACTACTAGCTCATCATACTAGCGCAAGCCCGGCACCTCACTTGCGGTGAAGCGCCGGGCAAAGCTAAATCCCATAAGGTCACTACTGGTTGTCAGCAGCCGAGAAATCCATATCGAGCGAAGAAACGGCCCAGCCGATATGATTGTCGGAGCGCACGAATTTGACGGTGTACTCCTGCTCGCCGCCCTTGGACAGCGATGCCTTCACCTTAGCGGTCGTCTCGGTCATGGACTGATCCATGCCCTCGACGGACACGGTGGCACCCTGCGGAATCGAGGAGATGATCATCGACTTAGCGTCCTCGGACAGGCTCGAGGCCAGGCAAGACTCGGCCTTTGCGGTGTCACCGTCACCGGCAGCCTGGAACAGATCGGTAACGACAGACTCCTGAGACGGGAAGCCAAAGCCGCGCGTGTAGGCAAAGCCCAGACCGCCCGCGGCGATCAAAATAAGCAGAAGCAGCACGATGAAGACTTTGAGACCCGTATGGCGATGGCGACGACGGACCTTGGCCTGCTTACGATCCTGACGGTCCTGCTGGACCATCTCGGACTCGGACAGCGTAAAGAAGCCGGTGTCCGAGGGATCAGGCATAAACTGACCGGTCGCGCCCGTAGGATCGAGCGGATCGACGGCAGGAGCGTCCATCGCGGGCGCCGGAGCCGTGGCCATAGCCGTCTGGGCAGACAGCGCGGCAAGCGAATCCTGCACGCGGGCAAGCTCATCGGCCTGCTCGGAGGTGAGCTGGTAGATGCCGTCGGCGGTGGCGGCGTTAAAGGCATCGAGCGCATCGGAAGGACGGCCGGCGGCGGAAAGCGCTTGGCCCATACCGGCGTTGAGGGCGCGCGTATCGTCGCGCGGGCCGGCAAAGTCGATAGCCGTGCGGTAAGTCTCCACGGCGTCCGCGGGGCGGCCGAGCTTGATGAAGCAGCGGCCCAGATCGCCGAGGGCGGCCGCAGGAGCCGGGTTGGCACCGTCGATGGCAGCCTGACGGAAGGCAGTACCGGCGTTGGCATAGTCGCCCGACTGGAACAGCGCGTTGCCCAGACCCAAGTAGGCCTTAAAAGGCGTGGCGTAGGAAGCGTCCTGGGTAGCTGCAGAGAACGCCTGGGCGGCCGTGGTGTAGTCACCAACCGCGGCGAGTGCCTTGCCGCGGTTGGTGAGCAGGGCGCCGCGCTTGCCGTAGGCGCCGTCGTTGAGGGCAGCGGCGTAGGCCTCGGCGGCCTCGGCGTACATACCCAGATGCATTAGGGCGTTGCCGCGCAGGTGGTCGGCCTCACCCATGATCTCGTTGGGAGTCTTTGCCGCGCCAAGCATCTGGGCGGCAGCGGAAAAATCACCCGCGCGATAAGCGGCGCGGCCCTGTTGGATCAGCTGGCCATTCAAGGAAATCCCCTTTACTCGTGAACGATCTCGACATGAACGATCTCGTCGCCGGCGCGCAGCTGCGAGATGACGTCGAGGCCCTCGACCGTGGTGCCAAAGACGGTATAGCCAGAGTCGAGGTTGTGCTGGGCACCCAGGCAGAAGTAGAACTGCGAGCCCGCGGAATCGGGATCCATGGAGCGAGCCATGGCAAGCGCGCCGTCAACATGGCTGTTACGCGGATTGGTGGCAAACTCGCCCTTGATGCAGTAGCCGGGGCCGCCGGTACCGGGCATGCCGTCGGGACCCTCAAGGCCGGCAGCGACGTCGGCGCCGGACATATCGCGGGTATTGGGGTCGCCGCCCTGGATCACAAAGCCGGGCACATAGCGATGGAACTTAAGGCCGTCATAGAAGCCCATCGTGGAAAGCTCGCAGAAGTTCGCCACATGGATGGGGGCGCCCACACCGTCAAACTTGACCTTGATGGTGCCCTTCGACGTCTCGATCACCGCGCACTCGTCACCGACGAGCTGGTACTCGGGCGTATAGAGCTCTTTCTTAAAACCAAACATGTGGTTCCTTCCTCGTGCGTTTAAAGCATATTTGTACGAATTGTAGCAATAAGCACGGGCTTCCATCAATTGCGCACGCAGGTTATGCCGCCGGAGGGCAACAAATTACGAACGCTGCTGCGGCCTCCATGCGCTCACGTTGGCGTCGTACTGGTTAAGCGCGCTGTTGCCGCCTTGCGCGATGGGCGCCAGGATCTCGCTCTGACGGGCGCTCAGCGACTCGCCGTCAGGAATGGACAGCGAGATATCCCAGCTCTGGCAGATCACGTCGACACGTTCGTACATCCACTGGGCAAGCTGCTTTAGATGATCGATGTCCTCCGCATAGACCGTGTCGTCCTGAACCTTGAGGTTGTTGAGCTCATCCTGGGTCTTTTTAATCTGATCGCGCAGGGCATAGGCGCTCTGCGACAGCTCCTGACGGGTGGAAAGCGGTGTACGCAGATAGCCGTTATTAAACGAATCGATGACCTCGCCGATCTGATCCTCGTCGCTGTACGAGACGATGGTCTGGTACAGGCCGTCAAGCCTGGTGTAGAGCTGGTCGTCGGTTAAGACGGTCTCCTCCTGAACGACCTCGGACGCATCCTCTTGCTTGGGCTCTTTGTCGGTGGCCTCTCCCTTTTGGCGCGACGGGAAGGTGGTCTTGGCGGCCTGGCCAAACTGGTCGTAGAAGCCGGGCATGACGCCCATGGGATCGGTCGTCACGAACCAATAGGCACCACCGCACACGGCGGCGAGCACCGCGATGACGATGAGTGGTTTGGGGATATGGCGCTTGTGCTTGTGATAGGCATCCTCGTCGGGGTGGACCTTACGCTTGGGCTTTTGCTTTTTGGTCTGGGCATCATCGCGCAGGGACACCGGCGTGGGGATATCGACCTTGGGGATGCCAAAGTCCTTATCGAAGGCAGGCAGCACGCAGGTCTCGTTGGGGTCGGCTGCGTCGGAGAGCACCGCGGCGGCAGATGCCGGCGCGTGGGGCACCTCGGTATCGATCTGCTCCTGCGTCAAGCGCGGAAAGCCGGCCGTGCGCCCTGCGGCTAGGTCGGATGCCGCCGCGTCCTCGGAAAGGATGCCTGGCGCGGGGCGTCCACACTTGGGACAAGTACGGTCATGCGGAGACAGACGGGCGCCGCAGCCGTCGCAGAACACGAACTCGGTATGCTCGGGGCCATCGCCCGGACCAACATATGCGTTGCAATAGGGGCAGAACGAGGCGCCGTCCTCGATGGTCTTTAGGCAATGCGGGCAGATCACGGCATCCTCTTTCCGAAGCAATTCAAACAATTGAAGTTAGAGCATAACATCGCTTCGCTCCCACAAGCGCAAGGCACCAATTCAACATCGCCAAGGTGAGGCGTGGTTACTTTTTCTTCTTGCTCGGCATCGAGACTTTGATACCCTGAGGCGATTTGGTCACGCGGGAGCGCTTGGCACCGGCGCTCTTCTTTTTCTTGGGCTGGGTCTGCGCCACGCCCTCGAGTGCACGTGCCTCGGCCTCGCGGACAGTGCGCGCCTCACGGCGCTGCGCCATGTCGGCGGCGACGCGCTTGGCAAAACGCTCCGCCGTCGAACCCGTCGAGCTCACCTTGCCGCCGCCGCGACCCAGGCGAACACGCACGCCACGGCCAAAGCCGGTGGCCGCATGACGGCGACGGGGCTTAAGCGAGTCCATCATCGTGGCAAGCTTAAAGAACACCGCACAGGTAAAGACGACGATAGCCGCCAAGATGACAATCTGACCCATCGACAAGTTGGCAATCGACAGCAGCTCCGGGAACCCGATAACGCCCGTCAAAATACCAGCGATGACAAACACGAAAAGCACCACGCGCAAGGGCGTGAGCGGCTGCGAAATGCGCCAGATCAGGCTGACACTCGCCGCGCACGACGTGAGCAGGCACATGGTCGAAAGCGTAAGCTGGCTAAAGCCAAATACGCGCGCCACAAAGATATCGAGCGCCGCGGCCAAAATGACCGCAATCGACGCCGGCAGCGCACGCTTAAGCACGTTGATCAAGAACGACCCCTTCACGCGGGCGTTGTTGGGCTCCAGGCCCAGCACAAAGCCCGGCGCGCCGATGCAGAAGAAGTTGATGAGCGTCATCTGAATGGGCTCGAAGGGATACGGCGGCAGCGCGATGCACAGCGCCGCCAGGCCCATCGAGAAAAGCGTCTTAGTCAGAAAGAGCGCGGCAGAGCGCTGCAGGTTATTGATAGAACGACGGCCCTCGGCCACCACAGCGGGCATCGAGGCAAAGTCGTTATCGACGAGCACGATCTCGGCCACATTGCGCGCGGCATCGGAGCCGGCGGCCATCGCCACGGAGCAGTCGGCCTCCTTGAGCGCCAGCACGTCGTTGACGCCGTCGCCCGTCATGGCCACGGTGTGCCCGCGGCGTTTGAGCGCCTGTACGAGCTCGCGCTTCTGCTGCGGCGTCACACGCCCAAAGACGTGATAGCGGTCCACCGCCGCATCGAGCTTGGCAGGCGTATCGAGGGTTGTCGCGTCCACGTAAGCATCCGCCCCGGGCACGCCCACCACGCGCGCGATCGACGACACCGTACGCGGGTCGTCGCCGCTGATCACGTTGAGGGTCACGCCCTGCTCGTTAAAATAGCCGATGGTCTCGGCCGCCGAGGTGCGAATCTCGTCACGGATGGTCACGAAACCCACGGGCTCGGCCTCGCCCACCATATCGCCGTCGGGCGTAAAGCCGTCCACGCGCGCCACCACGAGCACGCGGCAAGTGTCGGCGAGCTCGGCGACACGGTTCTCGACCTGAGCAAATGCGCGATCGGAGAGTACAAACTGCGCGGCGCCCATCACATAGGAGCCCTGCGCAAACGACGCGCCGCTCCACTTTTTGGACGACGAGAACGGAATGACCGACAGCGGCTCGGACACCTCGACCGGACGATCGGCGTAGTAGTTGAGCAGCGCCTGGCAGGTCTCGTTAGCATCTGCCGAGGTCGCACGTGCCACGTTGGCAAGCGCAAAGTCGAGCACCGTGGTCTCGACGGGGACAGCTGCCTCATCCGAGTCCGCGCCAAAGCCAACACCTTCAACAGGCAGCGGGTAGGTGCCCTCGACCTCCATGCGGCCCGAGGTAATGGTGCCCGTCTTGTCCAGGCACAGCACGTCGACGCGCGCAAGCGTCTCGATGCAGTAGAGCTGCTGTGCCAGCACCTTGCGACGAGCCAGGCGCACAGTGGCAATCGCGAGCACCGACGAGGTCAGCAGCACCAGGCCCTGCGGAATCATGCCCAGCAGGGCACCCACCGTGGACAGCAGCGCCGAAGAAGGCACACGACCGGCCAGCAGCTCGGAGAAGCACCAGGAAAGCGCGCTATCGCCCGGGGTTCCCGCGGCATCCCACAGCTCGCTCACACTCGAGGTAAAGAGCGCCAGACCAAGCGGAATCATGATAATACTCGCGAACCGCACGATGGCGTTCAGCGCGTTCATGATCTCGGAATTGACCTTTTTGACGTACTTGGCCTCGTTGTTGATCTTTGCCACGTAGTTATCGGCGCCAACATGGATCACGCGGGCACGCAACAGGCCCGAGTCGATAAAGCTGCCGCTCATGAGCTCGGAGCCGGGCTGCTTTTTGATGAGATCGCTCTCGCCCGTCAGCAGGCTCTCGTTGACGAGCGCCTCGCCCGACACTACCACGGCGTCGGCCGGAATCTGGTCACCGCGACCCAGGCGAATGATATCGTCGAGCACGATCTGGTCCAGGTCGAGCTCCACCTCGGCGCCGTCGCGCACCGCGATGGCCTTCTTAGAGGTGAGCAGCGTAAGCTTGTCGACCATCCGCTTGGAACGCATGGACTGAATGACGCCAATTGCCGTGTTCAAGAACACCACGAACAGGAACGTCAGGTTTTTAAACGAACCGGTCAGCAACACCAAAATCGCCAAGACCACGTTGATTAAGTTAAACAGCGTGCAGAGGTTCTCGATAATGAGCTCGCGGACCGACTTGGTCTTGAGCTCCATGTTGCGGTTGATCTTACCAGCGGCGATACGCTCCTCGACCTCGGCGGTCGAGAGTCCGCGCTCGATATCCGTTGCTGCCATACCACGTCCCATCACGTCGCGTCGGTATAAGAAAACCGCCCGGACCATGCGAGGTTCGGACGGTCTTACGTTCGATGGTGCCCCATGTTGGATTCGAACCAACGGCCTTCTGCTCCGGAGGCAGACGCTCTAATCCCCTGAGCTAATAGGGCGAACGGTTGGCATTATACCCAAGTGCGCCACGGGCTAACAAAATAATAGAAAAAGCTTTGCAATTACGTGGGAGACGCGCCGCGACGGCGCGCTTTAGGCGGCAAAAGCGAGTCAGATAGTATAAACTCTCATGCACCATATAAAACGGCTCGCAATGCGGGCCGTTTTTGCAAGGACTATCCATCGAGGTGAGAGGCACACCATGATTGCAATTTTAAAGCAGAGCGCCAGCGACGAGGCCGTCAGCCACATCGTCAGCTGGATCGAGAAAAAGGGACTCAAGACCGACGTCTCGCGCGGCGAGAACGAGACCATCATCGGCCTGGTGGGCGACACGACCAAGATAGACCCGTTCCTGCTCGAGTCCATGGACGTCGTCGAGCGTGTGCAGCGCGTCTCCGAGCCGTTCAAGCGCGCCAACCGCAAGTTCCACCCCGAGGACTCCGTCATCGACTGCGGCCACGGCGTCAAGATCGGCGGCGACCAGTTCCAGGTCATCGCCGGCCCGTGCTCCGTCGAGGGTGAGAACCTCATCCACATCGCCCGTCGCGTAAAGGCTGCCGGCGCCACGATGCTGCGCGGCGGCGCCTACAAGCCCCGCACCTCCCCGTACGCCTACCAGGGCATGGGTCCCGCCGGCCTGGACCTGCTGTGCGAGGCCTCGGCAGAGCTCGACATGCCGATCGTCACCGAGATCATGGACCCGCGCGACGTGCAGGTCTTCCTCGACAAGAAGATCGACGTCATGCAGATTGGCGCCCGCAACGCCCAGAACTTCCCCCTGCTCAAGGAGGTCGGCAAGACGCAGACCCCGATTCTGCTCAAGCGCGGCATGTCCGGCACCGTCGACGAGCTGCTTATGGCAGCCGAGTACATCATGAGCGAGGGCAACGACAACGTCATCCTGTGCGAGCGCGGCATCCGCACCTTCGAGACCCGCACCCGCAACACCTTCGACCTCAACGCCGTGCCGGTGCTGCACCACCTGTCGCACCTGCCCGTCGTCGCCGACCCCAGCCACGCCACCGGTTACACCCGCTATGTTGAGCCCATGGCGCTCGCCGCGACTGCCTGCGGCGCCAACGGTCTGGAGATCGAGGTCCACGACGACCCGAGCCACGCTTGGTCCGACGGCGCTCAGGCCCTCACCCCCGACCAGTTCGACGACACCATGCGCCGCATCCGCGCCATCCGCGAGGTCGTCTGCCAAGAGACCGTTCAGGAGTAGCCCATGGGTACGATGAGAAACGCACGCGTTAACCAGGGTGGCCCCAAGTGCGCCGGCATCGTGGGCCTGGGCCTCATAGGCGGCAGCTTTGCCCGCGGCTATGCGCAGGCAGGCGTCCGCGTGCTGGCCTGGGACCCCGATGACGACGTCATGACGGCCGCCAGTATGGGCACCGTTGCCGGCGAGCTCAACGACGAGACGCTCGGCGAGTGCGACATCATCGTGCTGGCATGCTACCCCGAGGCCTGCATCGAGTGGCTCGAGGCGCACGCCCAGGCACTCGCCGACGCCACCGACACCGAGGCCATCATGGGCCCCGTGGTGATCGACACCGTTGGCGTCAAGGGTATCGTGTGCGAGCGCGCCTTCGAGCTTGCCCGCGAGCACGGTTTTTACTTTGTGGGCGCGCACCCCATGGCGGGCACCCAGTTCTCGGGCTACGCGCATTCCCGCGCCGACCTGTTCCAGGGCGCACCGCTCGTGCTTGTACCGCCCGCAGTGGACGACGCACTTAAGCTGGAGCTTTTGGGCCAGGTGCGCGAGATGGTACGTCCCCTGGGCTTTGGCAAGTTCAGCGTAACGAGCGCCGCCGAGCACGACCGCGTCATCGCCTTTACGAGCCAGCTCGCGCACGTCGTCTCCAACGCCTATGTTAAGAGCCCGACTGCTCAGGTCCACCACGGCTTTTCGGCCGGCAGCTACCGCGACCTCACCCGCGTGGCACACCTCAATCCGCAGATGTGGTCCGAGCTCATGATCGATGACGCCGATGCGCTCGCCTTCGAGATCGACCATCTGATTGAATCGCTCGGCGCATACAGCCGCGCCCTTAAGGACCGCGACCAGCGCTATCTGGAGAATCTCCTTGCCGAGGGCGACCGCATTAAGCGCGCGCTCGACGACGAGGCCTCCCACTAGACCACCCATCACGCCAGGTCGAAAGGACCGAAGCTTATGGCGATTACCATCGATATCGACACCGCACGCCCCTACCAGGTGCATGTGGGCACGTTTTTGCTGGAGCAGGCAGGCCCGCTCGTGCGCGCCACTGCCGGCGGCACCAAGGCCGTCATCGTGACGGACGCCAACGTGGGCCCGCTCTACCAGATGCCCGTTAAGCAGAGCCTGGAGGCGTCAGGCTACGAGGTGAGCATCTGCACCTTCGAGGCCGGCGAGGCCCATAAGCGCGCCGAAACCTATGTTGCCATTTTGGAGTTTGTGGCCGAGCACGAGCTTTCGCGCTCCGACGTGATCGTGGCACTCGGCGGCGGTGTCGTGGGCGACGTGGCGGGCTTTGTGGCCGCCACCTACATGCGCGGCTGCAAGTTTGTGCAGATCCCCACGAGCCTGCTCGCCATGGTGGATTCGTCGGTGGGCGGCAAGACCGCCATCGACCTGGATGCCGGCAAGAACTTGGCCGGCGCCTTTTGGCAGCCAAGCGTGGTTATCGCCGACGTGGGATGCCTGGCGACCCTCACGCCCGAGCAGTTCGCTGACGGCTGCGGCGAGGTCGTCAAGCACGCCGTAATCGCCGACCCGGAGCTCTTCGCCGAGCTGGAGAAGACCCCGCTCACGCTGGAGCTGCTCAACCGCGACGTGGCCCGCGTAGCGCTCATCATCGCCCGCAATATCGACATCAAGCGCGCCGTGGTCGTCGCCGACGAGCGCGAAACCAACCAGCGCAAGCTCCTCAACTTTGGACACAGCGCCGGACACGCCGTCGAGGCCTGCGAGCACTTTGAGCTCGGACACGGCAACTGTGTGTCGATCGGCATGGGCATCATCACGCGCGCCGCGGCCCTGCACGGCGTTTGCGATGCCGCACTGCCCGGTCGTATTGAGGAACTCTGCGCCCGCCATGGCCTCAAGACCCGCTGCGACCTAGATGCCGATGCCGTCTTTGCCGAGGCGCTCCACGACAAGAAGCGCGCGGGCGACACCATCGACCTGGTGATTCCGCACGGCATTGGCCGCTGCAGCATCGACCGCACGCCGCTTTCCACTTTCCACGAACTCATTGCCGAGGGCCTCGGCCTGAAGGGAGACGCATCCGCATGCTAGCCCGCATCACCCCGTCCCCGCTCAAGGGCACCGTTCCCGCCATCGCGTCCAAGTCGATGGCGCATCGCCTCATCATCTGCGCCGCACTTGCCAACGGCGAGACGCACGTCACCTGCAACACCACCTGCGCCGACATCGAGGCTACGGTGCGTTGCCTTACGGCCCTGGGTGCTCGCATCGAGACCGTCGAGGACGGCTTCCAGGTCCACCCCACCATGAAGAGTGTTGAGTTTGGCCTGCTCAAGGCCCTTGCCGGTGGCACGCTTGACTGTGGCGAAAGTGGCTCCACGCTCCGCTTTATGTTGCCCGTCGCCTGCGCTCTGGGGGCAGAAGCAACTTTTGTGGGTCAGGGGCGCTTGGGCGCCCGCCCGCTCTCCCCACTCTCGGACGAGATCATCGCCGCCGGCTGCGACCTACAGGGCCTGGGCGGTTTTCCGCTCAAGACGAGCGGACGCATGCGCCCGGGCACCTTTGTGCTTCCGGGCAACGTGAGCTCGCAGTATATCTCCGGCCTGCTGTTGGCAGCCCCGCTGCTGGCCCAGCCCTCCTGCGTGCAGGTAACCGGCCTCATTGAGAGCCGTCCCTACATCAACCTGACGATCCAGGCCATGAAGGCCTTTGGCGTCGAGGTCAACGTCGAGCGTATTCCGGCCAAGGACGGCCAGCCCGAGGTCACGAACTTCCGCGTGAGCAGCAGCTCGTACCGCACGCCCGGCAGCGTTGCTGTCGAGGGCGACTGGTCCAACGCTGCCTTTTGGCTGTGCGCCGGCGCTATCGGCGCCGACCCCATCACCGTGGAGGGCGTATCCCTGAGCTCCGCGCAGGGCGACCGAAACGTGCTCGCCGCGCTTTCGCGCTTTGGCGCCCGCATCGTGCGCTCCACCAACGCCGCCACCGTGCAGTCCGACAAGCTCGCCGGCTTTGAGATGAGCGCCCACGACATTCCTGACCTGGTGCCCGTCATCTCGGCCGTAGCCTCCCTGGCGCAGGGCCGCACCTTTATCCGCGATTGCGCCCGTCTACGCATCAAGGAATCCGACCGCCTGGTCACGACCACCCGCGAGCTCACCGCGCTGGGCGCGCAGGTGCGCATTGCCGGCGATGACCTCATCATCAAGGGTGTCGATGCCTTCACCGGCGGCGAGGTCAATTCGCACAACGACCATCGCATCGCCATGATGGCCGCTATCGCCGCGAGCCGCGCCACCGGCGAGGTCGTGATCCACGGCGCCGAGGCCGTCAACAAGTCCTATCCCGATTTCTTCGACCACTACCGCCTGCTGGGCGGCAAGGTCACGCTCGAGGAGGAATAGCATGTCCTCGACCTTTGGCAACGTCTTGCACGTAAGCATCTTCGGCCAGTCGCACTCCCCCGCCATCGGCTGCTCGCTCGATGGCGTCCCCGCCGGCATCGCCGTTGACCAAGAAGCGCTGCAGGCCTTTTTGAACCGTCGCGCCCCCGGTCGCGACGAGACCGCGACCAAGCGCCGCGAGGCCGACGTCGCCCAAATCATCGCCGGCGTGGTCGATGGGCACACCACCGGCGCGCCCATCGCGGCGATCATCGAGAACACTAACACGCGCTCCAAGGACTACTCCGAGCTGCGCCGCAAGCCCCGCCCCGGGCACGCAGACTTCCCTGCGCGCGTGAAGTATCACAACATGCACGATGTCGCCGGTGGCGGGCATTTCTCCGGCCGACTGACGGCACCCCTGTGCATCGCCGGCGGCATTGCGCTGCAGGCACTCGAGGCCCGCGGCATTAACGTGATGGCGCACGTCGCGCAGATCGGCGGCATCTCCGACCTGCCGATGGACGATATGGTCTATCGCGAGGCCGACCGCAAGGCGATCCTAACGAACGATCTGCCGTGCATTGACGCCGCCGCAGCCGGCCGCATGCGTGAGGAGATCCTAGCCGCGCGCGACGAACTCGACAGCATCGGCGGCATCGTGGAGTGCGGCATTTACGGGCTTCCCGCGGGCATCGGCGACCCCATGTTCGACGGCATCGAAAACCGCATCGCGCAGATCGCGTTTGGCATTCCCGCCGTAAAGGGCGTGGAGTTTGGCATGGGCTTTGCCGTGGCCGCCGTGCGCGGCAGCGAGAACAACGATCCGTATCGCATCGATGCCGAGACCGGCGAGATCGAGGTCGAGTCCAACAACGCCGGCGGCATCCTAGGCGGTATTTCGACCGGCGCGCCCGTCATGTGGCGCATGGCCGTAAAGCCGACGCCCTCCATTGGCCGCGAGCAACAGACGGTGGACATGGACGCTATGGAAAATGCCGAGCTCTCGGTCCACGGCCGCCACGATCCCTGCATCGTCCCCCGAGCTGTCCCCGTAGCCGAAGCAGCCGCCGCCCTCGCCATCTGGGACGCCCTCCTCGAGGACGCAGGCCAGCGCTAACTACCCACCCCTCAACATCCCCCGACACGTGAAAGGGGTCTCTATGGACCTTGCTGACATCCGCCAGGCCATCGATGGCATCGACACCACCCTGCTCAACAGCTTTGTCGAGCGCATGGACATTGCCACCGAGGTCGCCAAGTCAAAAATCGAGATGGGCAAGGCCGTCTTCGACCCCGCCCGTGAGCGCTCCAAGCTCAACAACCTCGCCAGCCGCGCGCCCGAGCGCTACGAGGCGCAGACCATCACCCTGTTCCGTCTCCTCATGAGCATGAGCAAGGCCGAGCAGCAGCGCTACATCAACGAGCTCAAGGGCATCACCGTCTCGCAAAAGGCCCACGCCACGGCCGTGGCCTTTGACACACCCTTCCCTCAAACAGCCACCGTCGCCTGCCAGGGCGTTGAGGGCGCTTACAGTCAAATCGCCGCGTGCAAGCTCTTCGACGTGCCCGACATCGCGTTTTTTGAGACCTTCGAAGGCGTTATGCGCGCCGTGCGCGACGGCTTCTGCGAGTTTGGCGTGCTGCCCATCGAGAACTCCACCGCCGGCTCGGTTAACGCCGTCTACGACCTGCTCGCCCAGTTCGACTTCCACATCGTGCGCTCGCTTCGCCTCAAAATCGACCACAACTTGCTCGTCAAGCCCGGCACCAAGCTTGCGGACGTGCACGAGGTCTACAGCCACGGCCAGGCCATTGCCCAATGCGCCGGCTTTATCGAGGCACACGACCTGCAGGCCACCAAGTACCCCAACACGGCCATGTCGGCCGAGATGGTCGCCAGCTCCGAACGCACCGATGTTGCCGCCATCGCATCGCGCAGCTGCGCGGCACTCTACGGCCTGGAGGTACTGGAGCCCAACATCCAGGACTCGGACAACAACTACACGCGCTTTGTCGTCATCAGCCGCGAGCCACGCGTCTACCCCGGCGCCAACCGCACCTCGCTCATGATTACCACGGCCAACGAGCCGGGCGCACTCTATCGCGTACTCGAGCGCTTCTACGCGCTCAATATCAACCTCATCAAGCTCGAGAGCCGCCCCATCCCCGGGCACGACTTTGAGTTTATGTTCTACTTTGACCTGGACTGCCCCTTTGGCAGCAAGGCACTCGATGACCTGCTCGATTCCATCGACGACGTGTGCGAGAGCTTCACTTACTTTGGCAGTTACACGGAGGTGCTCTAGATGACCGATGTCACCGCAGCCCGCCCCTACGGCGTGCTGGGCCGCGTACTGGGCCACAGCTACACCCCGACCATCTACAAGGAGCTCGCGGGGCTAGAGTATGTGCGTTTTGAGCGCGAGCCCGAGGACCTCCATGCTTTTATGACGGGTGACGAATGGGAGGGCACCAACGTGACCATCCCCTACAAGCGCGCCGTCATGGAATACCTGGACGAGCTGAGTCCACTCGCCGAGCGTATGGGAAACGTCAACACCATCACGCGCCTGCCCGACGGCCGCCTGCGCGGCGACAACACCGACTACTTCGGCTTTCAGTGCCTAGTCGAGGAGCTGGGCGTTGAGGTCGCCGGCAAGAAGGCCCTCGTGCTCGGTGCCACCGGTGGCGCCGGCACCACTGCCAGCATGGTGCTCGGCGACCTGGGCGCCATCGTCGTGCCGGTCGGCCGCACGAGCGAAGTCAACTACGACAACATCGCGCAGCAGTCCGACGCCGCACTGCTCGTCAACTGCACGCCCGCCGGCATGTCCCCCCACTGTCCCGATGCCCCCTGCACGCTCGAGGGGCTCGATGCGCTCGAGGGCGTCATCGACATTGTCTACAACCCTGCACGCACGGGACTCATGCTCGAGGCCGAGCGCCGCGGCATCCCCTGTATCGGCGGCCTGCTGATGCTCGTGGCCCAAGCGGCACAGGCCGTCGAGCGCTATACCGGCCAGGTCACCCCGCGTGAGCGCATCCTGGACGTAACGGAGCGCTTGTCACGCCGCGAACAGAACATCGCGCTAATCGGCATGCCGGGCTCGGGCAAGACCCGTGTGGGCGAGCAGATTGCCTTGCTCACGGGGCGAGAGCACATCGACCTGGACCGCGCACTCGAGGAGCGCCTGGGCATGCCCTGCGCCGACTTTATCATCGAGCGCGGCGAGGCGGCGTTCCGCGAGCAGGAGACGGCGGCGCTGGCCGGCATCTCCAAGCGCAGCGGCCTGGTGCTTTCCACGGGCGGCGGCGTGGTGACGCGCGACGAGAACTACCCGCTACTGCACCAGAACAGCCAGATCGTGATGCTCAACCGTAAGCTCGACGAACTCGCCCACAAGGGTCGCCCCATCACCGCCCGCGATGGCATCGACAAGCTGGCCGAGCAGCGCATGCCGCGCTACCGCGCCTGGGCCGACTACATCATCGACTCACGCGACTGCGCCGCCAACACCGCCCAAGCCCTCCTCGACACCCTCCCATCCGCTCTCTAATCAAAACCACCACAAAGGGGACGGGCGCCTTTGTGGTGGTTTTCCAATCGCAAAGGAAGCAACCATGAAAGCACTCGTCATCAATGGCCCCAACCTCAACATGCTCGGCATTCGCGAGCCGGGCATCTATGGCAGCGACAACTACGACCGCCTAGTGCAGATCTGCCAGGAAGCGGGCGCCGCACAGGGCTTCGACGAGGTCGAGGTCTTCCAATCCAACCACGAGGGCAGCATCGTCGACAAGATCCAAGAGGCCTACGGCAAGGTCGACGGCATCGTCATCAATCCGGCGGCCTACACGCACACGAGCGTGGCGATCCTCGATGCCCTCAAGGCCGTCGCCATCCCGGCTGTGGAGGTCCACATCAGCGCTGTCGAGACCCGCGAGGACTTCCGTCAGGTGAGCTATGCACGCCTAGCCTGCTTTGCCACCATCACCGGCGAAGGCCTGCAAGGCTACGCCCACGCGTTGGAGCTGCTGAAAAAGCATCTCGAAAAGTAAGCCTGCAACACTACCGAATAAATGACAGCGGGGAGAACCAACTTGGTCCTCCCCGCTTTTAATTACGCCTTCTTGATCACGTACGCCAACCCTATGTCGCACCCGCAGCGCACAATCGACGCAAAGAGCCATGGCACTGGCAGCGTCATAAGCAGCGGCATCGTCTGCCAAGGAATAAACCAATCGACCGCGTGGATTGCAAAGATCGCCAGACTGGCCTGTCCGCAGAACACGAGCGATCGCTCAAAGGACCCCAAAACCGGCACGTCTTTCAACTTCTCCAGCGCCATGGAAACCCAGCACACGCAGTAGCTGCCGGCAAGAGCGGCAACTGTCGCAACCACAAACCCATCCACGCGGCGGCTCGAAAGCTCAAGCCCACTCAGCGCGCCAAGGACAAGCCAAGCGACACCGGCTCCAATAAACAGCAGGGGCTTGCTCACGCTCGGCTCCAGCCCCCTTTGGCGCGCCGTATAGCCAACCCACATCAGCAGCACAATATAGCAGCTCAGATCCAAATCGAGCGGCAGGTAAACACCCATTAATCGAGACACGCTCAAACCGCAAAAGGCAATCGCGGCACAGACAACGCCCTGCCAAACAACACCAATCCCGCGGCGATCAAACAGCCGCACAAGCGCATTAAACAGCAGGCGCGACGTAAACAGCGCCGCCAAAAACCATGCCATGCCAACGGCGGTAACGCCAAACCCAGGCACATCAACACCCGAGGCAAACACAAGCGTCTTAAGCCCCGCAACCAGCGTACCGCTTGTCAAAGGAGCGCCGCTCATTAAGAACGTCGGCCCCTGCCACGCCAGTGCAAGAACCACATACGGCAACAGCAGGCGCGACACCGAACCACTCAGCAGCTCGCGCCACGGCTTCGGCCTAAACGTATACCCGGCAAGAATAAAGAACACCGGCATGTGAAACGAGAAAATCGCGTGCCGCAAGGGAGAGGGATTTGGAACGGTGTGCCCCACAATGACCAGAATAATTGCGATCCCCTTTGCAATATCAATCCAGTCGAGCCTTTTGCTTCCCATTGCGAACCCTTCAAAACCGCAGCACACAAGATAAAAAAGCCCAGACCACCTAGCGGTCCGGGCTTAATAAACGATGGTGCTCCATGGCGGATTCGAACCGTCGACCTTGGGATTAGAAGTCCCCTGCTCTATCCAACTGAGCTAATGGAGCAAATAACCGCACGCCCAAGCAAGCGCAAGCCTGTCAGGCGCAAGTAATTATAACCTAGTTGAACTGCTCGCGATACGCCTTGCAGACCTCATCGACCGGGCCGTCCATGCGAAGGTCACCCTTCTCGATCCAAACGGCACGCTGGCAGATGCGCTCAACCTGCTCCATGGAGTGCGAAACGAACAGAACCGTCACGTCACCGCTCTGGATAAAGTGCTGGATGCGGGCCTCGCACTTCTGCTGGAAGAACACATCACCGACGGACAGCGTCTCGTCAACGATCAGAATATCGGGCTCGGTAATCGTCGCGATTGCAAAGGCGATACGCGCCACCATGCCCGAGGAGAAGTTCTTAAGCGGCATATCGACAAAGTTCTGCAGCTCAGCGAACTCGATAATGCCGTCAAAGTTGGCGTCGATGAACTCCTTGGTATAGCCGAGCAGGGCACCGTTCAGATAGATGTTCTCGCGGGCGGTCAGCTCGGGGTCAAAGCCGGCGCCGAGCTCAATCAGCGGTGCGATGTTGCCATGGACCTTAACGCTGCCCTCGCTAGGCTCAAGCACGCCAGCGATAATCTTGAGCATAGTAGACTTACCGGAACCATTGGTGCCGACCAGACCCACGACCTCGCCGCGATGAATATCGAACGAGATGTGCTTAAGTGCCCTAAACTCCTCAAAGAACAGCTCGTGCTTGGCAAGCTTGATGAAGTACTCCTTGAGGTTGGTCAGCGACTCGGACGCCATGTTAAAGATCATGGTGACGTCGTCGACCTCGACAGCCAGAGGCTGCTCGCTGTAATCAACAACAGATTCAGTCATCACAGCACTCCTTAAATGTAGAGGATAAATTTGCGCTCGGACTTATGGAACACGGTGTAACCAATAACAAGCGCAAGAACCGCCCAAACAACGCACATACCAAACGTCATAAGCGAGGGCGTAGTCTGGAACAGGAAGATATCACGCATAAACTGCAGGTAGTTATACATGGGGTTCGCATACATCAAGATACGCACGAGATGCGGCATTTGCGCAATATAGTCAGTCGTCCAGAAGATGGGCGTAATGTAAGTCCACGCCGTAATGACGACGCTCCATAGATGCATAACGTCGCGGAAAAAGACCGTAAGAGCAGAGAGCATCATGCCCAGGCCCATGCAGAAGCACATAAGCAGCAGCAGGCAAACCGGCAGCAGAATGAGGTGCCAAGAAGGCATAACACGGAACCACAGCATGACGATGGCGACGGCGACCAGCGAGAAGGCAAAGTTGACCAGCGAGAAGAGCACCTTCTGCACCGGGAAGACCCAGCGGTGCACCTTAACCTTCTTGAGCAGAGGGGCAGCGCCCACGATAGACGTCAGGGCCTGGTTCGTAGACTCGGACATGACGGCAAAGGTAATGTTACCCACGATCAAGTACAGCGGGTACATCTCGGGCGTCATTGAGCCATTGCGGCCCTGGCCAAAAATCGTCGAGAACACGATGGCCATGACGATCATCATCAGCAACGGATTGAGCACCGACCATGCGACACCCAGAACGCTACGGCGATACTTGATCTTAAAATCCTTGGTAACCAGCTGACGAAGGATAAACGCATCCTTCTCAAATTCGTTCTTAGCAAACGTCGCAGGCAGACTGCGAGTTTCTTGTTGCTTTGTCTGATCCGACACGGATGCAACTCCTTTACTCGTAATCGTTGACAAACGAACAGTATAGACCCGACGGCCATGCAAACGATTCGCGCAACAAAACTGGAGAACTAACCCACATCTTAGGATGCCAAGCCCAAACGGCTATACTTTCAAGGATTGAAAGTATAAGGAGCATTGAGTGAATTCTGAATCCATCGCCGTCATCATCCCTTGCTACAACGAAGCCCTCACGATCGGCAAAGTCATCGACGACTTTCACCGCGAGCTTCCGCAAGCGACGGTCTATGTCTATGACAACAACTCGTCGGACGATACTTCACGCATCGCCACCGAGCACGGCGCCACGGTCCGCTTTGAGCCCCGTCAGGGAAAGGGCAACGTGTGCCGCCAGATGTTTCGCGATATCGACGCCGATTGCTACCTGATGGTCGACGGCGACGACACCTATCCCGCCGAGGCTGCCAAAGCCCTCTGCGAGCCCATCCTTAACGGCACGGCCGACATGACCGTAGGCGACCGCCTTTCCAACGGCACCTACGCCGAGGAGAACAAGCGTGCCTTCCACGGCTTTGGCAACAATCTGGTCCGCGCCATGATCAAGTGGATCTATGGCTACAGCTTCGATGACGTCATGACCGGCTACCGCGCCATGAGCCGCCCGTTCGTCAAAACCTTCCCCGTGCTTTCCGAGGGCTTCCAGATCGAAACCGAGCTCTCGATCCACGCCGTCGACCACCGCTGGCGCATCAAAGATGTGCCCATCGAGTACCGCGACCGTCCGGAAGGCTCCGAGTCCAAGCTCAATACCGTGAGCGACGGCATTAAAGTCGTCGCGATGATCGGCACGCTGTTCAAGGACTACCGCCCGCTGATGTTCTTCAGCCTCGTAGCGCTTCTGTTTGCGGTGATCGGCCTCGCCCTGGGCATGCCCATCGTTGTCGAGTATTTCCACACCGGCCTCGTTCCGCGCTTCCCCACCGCCATGCTCGCCGCGTCGTTTATGTTCCTGTGCGGTCTGAGCCTTGCAACCGGATTCGTCCTCGATTCCGTGGCAAAGGTCGAAAAAAAGCAGTGGGAGGTCAACGTGTACAGCAAATACGCCTACGACGACCAGCTCGGCCACCCCACTTCCAAGCCAAGCGAGAGGTAAACCACTATGCCGCTCATCTCCATCGTCGTGCCGTGCTACAACGAGCAGGAATCACTTCCGATCTTTCTCAAAGAGCTCGATGGCGTCGTTCGCATCATGACCCAGCAAGACCCCGGCATCTCCTTTGAGACAGTCCTCATCGACGATGGCTCGGCAGACAAAACGCTCGCCGTCATGAAAGCAGAAGCCGCGGCGGCGCATCCATACGCCATCCGCTGGCACTCTTTCTCGCGCAACTTTGGCAAGGAGGCGGCACTACTCGCCGGACTCCAGCACGCAAAGGGCGACTATGTCGCCACCATGGATGCCGACATGCAGGACCCGCCCTCGCTCCTGCCGCAGATGTACGAGATCTTACAAACCGAAGACTACGACAACGTCGCCACACGCAGGACCACTCGCAAAGGCGAGCCTCCCATCAGGTCGTTCTGTGCCCGTATGTTCTACAAGATCATTAACCGCATTTCCAAGGCCGACATCGTCGACGGAGCACGCGATTTTAGGCTCATGAAGCGGCCTATGGTCAACGCCATCATCTCCATGGGCGAATACAACCGATTCTCCAAGGGCATTTACGGCTGGGTGGGCTTCAAGACCAAATGGCTCCCCTACGTAAACGTCAACCGCGTGGCCGGCGAGACCAAATGGAGTTTTTGGTCGCTGCTCCTCTATTCCATCGACGGCATCGTCGCGTTTTCCACGGCACCGCTCTCCCTCGCCGCCCTCACAGGTATCGTCTTCTGTCTCATCGCTATTCTGGGATTCGTCGTCATCCTAGTAAAGACGCTTGTCTGGGGCGACCCCGTCGGCGGATGGCCGTCGCTCGCCTGCCTCATAACGCTGTTTGGCGGCATGCAGCTTCTGTGCTTAGGAATCATAGGTGAATACTTGGCAAAAGCCTACTTGGAAACCAAGCGACGTCCCATCTATATCATTCGAGAATCCAACGAGGAATCTGATGACACGGCCCAATAACAGCACGCTCAAGAATGTGGCGTTCTACGCCGCCTGCTTCGCATTTTCCGTCGCACTCTTTGTCGCACTTGCAGCGGCAGGGCATATCTACCCCTTTGGCGACAACTCGTTTCTCACCAACGATCTCAAATACCAATACATCGACTTCTTTGCTTGGTTCCGGCGCGTCCTTTTAGGTGAGGCAAACCTTCGCTATTCCTTCTCGCAAGGACTCGGCATGAACACATGGGGGCTCTATAGCTACTACCTCGCCAGCCCCTTCAACCTGCTCTGCGCGCTGTTTCCCGCAGACAAGCTGACGCTCTTCGTGTTTGTTATCTCCGCGCTCAAACTGGGCTGCATCCACATCAGCAGCGCTTGGTATGTGCAAAAGCGCTTTGACCTGTCTAAGCCCGCCATATTCCTGCTTTCCCTCTCGTTCACGTTTTGCAGCTGGACCATCAGCAACATGCGCAACCCGCTCTGGATCGATTGCCTGATCCTGCTGCCCATCTGCGCCTACGGATGCTACGAGCTCATCCGCAAGCAGCGCATGATCTGCCTCGTCATCGCAACGGCGCTCAATGTCATGTTCTGCTGGTATACGGCCTACATCAGCATCCTGTTCCTCTGCATCTTCGTATTGGTCGAATTTGTCGATTATGTTGCAGAAGAAGGATTTAGTTGGAAGCTCATGCTCGATCGGGCCCTGCGATTCGCCGGGGCCATCGCGCTTGGACTGCTTCTGTCCGCTTGGACCTTTTTGCCGACCATCCTTGCCATGTCCAAGGGCGGTCCCGTTCTAGCACTCGGCCCCCTACTTAAAACCAGCCTCAAGTCGCTCATCAGGGGCTTTCTTCCCTGCATGTGGGTAAGCAACGAAAGCACACCGCAGTTCTATTGCGGCATCATCATGATGCTGCTTGCGGTGAGCCTGCTGGTTAACCGCACGGTTTCAATCAAGACGCGAATCGCGACACTCGTCGTCACGATAATCCTGGTCGCAAGCTCCGTTTTGAGCCCGCTCGAGTACATCTGGTGCGGCATGCGCGTTCCCAACGGCTTCTACTCGCGCACGGCTTTTTTGCTGAGCTTCTTTACGCTGTGGACCGCAGGATACGCGCTGCAGGCGCTCAAAAACCAGCCCAAATTGCGTCAAGCCTATCGCCCCGTCGTCATCATGCCCCTCCTGGCACTAACCGCCATTGAGTTGTTTGCCAACGCCCATGTCATTTGGAATCAGCTGTACGTAGGCTATTCCGAAGAAGCCAACAGTACCTATGTCGCCACCGCGACCGACACGATCACGGCCATTCAAGACCAGACTTCGGCGTCGTTCTATCGCATTGACCGCACGACCACACGCGTCGACAGCGCCGCCCTCAACGAAGGCCTGGCGCTTGGATACAACCAGTTGTCTTCGTATTCGTCTGCCAACAACCCGCAGGCCATCGCACTGCTCAACTCCCTTGGATACAGCAGCGTCGGCGAATTCTCGACCCGTTATGCCGAGCCTATTCTCGCCGTCGATGCCCTACTGGGAGTCAAGTATGCCATTCCTGAGAACGTACCTGCGGGATACGTTTTAGCCAAGATGAATCAGGCCGACTCCGCAAGCGCAGTGTACGAGAACCCCTATGCGCTCAGCATTGGCGTCGCAGCCTCAAGCGATATCCAAAACAGCACGCTGAAGAGCGAGAACCCCTTCGAAAAGCAAAACGAACTCTACAGCAAAATCCTAGGCCGCGAGGTCAATCTCTATACCAAGATCGAGGCCACGAGCACGGAGAATAGCGATAGCTTAAAGCAATGGAGCGTTACTGTACCGGCAAGCTCCATCGGGTATCTCTACATCAACAAAGATACGACTGCCGGCAGTTATTGGCCCGTCACTCTTACCATCGACCAGCGAGCGATCGAAAACGAGGCCTGGAGATTCGACAATAATATCCGCCAGATTACGGATGCATCGGACGCCCCGAGCCAGCATACGGTGTCAATCGGAGTCGCAGAGGGCTATACAGACATGCCCCAAGACAATGAGCCGGTCTTTTACGCCCTCAATCTGGACGTTTTCGAGCAGATTATTAACGAGCTTAAGACGAGCGAATTTGTTCCGACGGTTTTTGAGGACGGAAGGATCGAAGGCGAGTATACCGCCAAGGATGACGGCAACCTGCTGCTGAGCGTTCCGTACGATGAGGGCTGGAACGTAACGGTAAACGGAACCGCCGCAGAACTAACGCCCGCCGCCGATAAGGGTTTGTCATCCCTGAACATGCAGAAAGGCTCGAATAGGATCGTGATGACCTACAAGACTCCGGGCGCCCTTGCGGGGCTTACAGTGAGTCTGGCGACCGCCGCCCTTGTTGCAGCGGGGCTATTCACCAGGCATAAGAAAAGCCGCCGTTAAAGAACGGCGGCTTTTACTCTCGAAAAGTTATTAGCGGCTAGAGCGTCTTGAGGTACTCCCCCAGCTCTTCCTCCCAGTCGGGCATATGGAAGCCCGTCGACTCGAGCTTGGACAGGTCGAGCGCGGAGTGGACCGGGCGCGGGGCGACGGGGCCCTCGGCGCCGGCGTAGTAGTCGGCGGTCGACACCGGCACGACCTTGTCGCCGTTGCCGTTGGCGGCCTCGAAGACGGCGCGTGCGATGTCGGCCCAGCTCCTCACGGCACCCGAGCCGGTGCAGTTATAGGTGCCGTAGGGGGCGTGCGTCCCCAGCACGTGGAAGATGGCCTCGGCCATGT
>CALHUX010000023.1:0-3211 GCA_938039325.1 uncultured Collinsella sp.
ACGTGGTCGACCTGCTCAAGATCCAGAACGTCTGCGAGAACGACCAAGCCATCAGCGATGAGCGCTGGACTGAGCTGTTTGGCTGCGGCGATAAGCCCGTGCTCTTTGCATTCCACGCCTATGCTGGCACGATTCGCCGTCTGATTTGGAACCGACCCGGCCACGACGCCTTCCGCGTCCACGGCTACGAGGAGAAAGGCTCCACGACAACGCCGTTCGACATGCTGCGCCTGAACAACATGGACCGTTGGGCACTGGCCGCCGACGTGCTGCGCATGGTTGACGCCGATAAGTTTGCCGAGCAGATTGACGAGTGGGAGGCATTCCGCACCGAGGCCTTTGAGTTCGCGTGCGATGAGGGCTACGATCACCCGGCCTTCACCGACTGGGTCTGGCCCGACGCCGCAGCCGCAACTGCTGCCGACGGCGCGCTCTCCGCAACGCAGATGACCGCAGGCGACAACGAGTAGGTAGGCATCCGGGACGGTTTCGCGCTGGGGCCGCCTCCAGGCGGGTTGCCTTGGTCTGAGAAGTGGGCTTCGCGAACTTCTCAGACCAAGGCAACCCGCCCGGAGGCGGCCCTCTCGACTGTTTCGATATGCGGGGGCTGATTCTTTTTAATGTAATAGGGACTTTGCTCACGCTGCCTTGTGGACCGTGCATCCAACTATGGTCAGCCAGGGTTACATCTCCAGGGCCGGGGCGCCTGCTTTGTTTTGAGAAGTTCGCGAAGCCCACTTCTCAAAACAAAGCAGGCGCCCCGGCCCTCGCCCGTATTGCCCCGCTGAGCGAGCTATAGATGCCACGCACCGACACGCTAAAGTATGAGCTTGAAATTGGTGCTATATTCAGCTTGAGTTGTTTAATGCTAGTACGGGAGGCTGATATGGGGCTGTTCAAGAAGAAAAACCCGCAGGATGCCTTTGATCCCGATGTGTTTACCATCACGGATACGATTTTGGACCCGCCGCGGTTTACGTTTTTGCCGGCTATCTACCAGGATGCCACGCGTCGCAAGTGGGCCGTGCATCAGCGCGGCGGCGAGCCGAAGATTTTTGACTATGCGGACGTGTTGCAGTGCGAGATTGTCGAGACCGGAAATCCCGAGGATGTGCCGGAGCTTAGTAATCGCGAACTAGCTCAGCAGATTTTGATTAATCCAGCTCAGGCCACCAAAAACAACGCTGCCAAGCGTAATGTGTGCCTTGGTATGGGTGTCATCGTTGCCGTGCAAACCGGCGAGGATGAGATTTCGAAGCTTGAGATTCCGGTGACCGCGGGCGAAGTCAAGCGAGACTCCGGCCTATATCGGTCGTATCGGAACGTTGCAGAGCGGATAAAAGAAGCCTTCGACGCCATGGGGCGTCCGGAGTAATGATGCCCGCAGCAGCAAGCGGTTGAGGAGCCTTGCCCATGTCGAGTGAACCATATGCGATTCCGCCCAAAGATCGCGCCTTTGAGGGCATTCGTTGGTATATCAAACATTATGACCTGCAGGGTGGCGACCGGCTGCCCGCCGAGCGTGTGCTCTGTGAAGCGCTGGGTGTGTCGCGCACGGCGTTGCGCGCCGCGATCACGCGCCTTATTTCGTGCGGAACTTTGGAAAGCCGCCGTGGTTCGGGCACCTATGTGTGCCCGCCCAAACCGCTGAACATCTTTCAGGAAACGTGGAACTATACGCAGGCGGTGGAGAGGGTTGGCTCAAAGTCGACCGCACGCCTGATATGGTCCAAGGTCGCGTACGCCGATATCGATTTGGTCCAAAAAGCCCAGATCGATCTGGGCATGCCGCTCTTCTGCATTAGGCGCGTGCGCGTGGTCAATGGTTCCCCGGCGTCAATCGAGACGGCTTACGTCAATCTGTCTTTGTGTCCCTCGCTTCCCGATCACGATTTTGAGCAGGAGAGCCTCTACGACGTTTTGCTTAAAGAGGGGAATGTCCATGTGATGCACGGTAAGGAGCATATTTCCATCAGTCGCCTGAATGCCGACGAGGCTAAGTTGCTGGATGCCCAGGAGGGCACGCCGGTGTTTTATAAGACTTCGCACGAGTGCGACGAGAACGATGGCTTTGTCGAGTATTGCAAGTCCGTGATTCTGCCGACCAAGTATCGATTTGCCGATAACGGCGAGGCAGACGGCGTTGCGACGAAGGTGGGTGTCGAATGGCTGAGTCAGTAGAAGACATGCCGGTATACAAGCAAATTCGCCGCTGCATTGCGGAGCGAATCGAGCGTGGCGACTATCCGACGGGCTCGATGATTCCATCCGAAAATGAGCTGGCAGAGGAGTTTGGCACGACGCGCCTGACGATCCGTAGCGCCATGGACGAGTTGGTCAAAAGTGGCCAGATTCGTCGCGTACAGGGCAAGGGCGCCTTTGTGGGGCACAAGTGGTTTGATGAACATGTTCGCAAGGGCGGCTTCCGTCAGTCGGTTTTGGCATCGGGTTCGACGCCGTCGGTGCGTATCCTGGCGCGCTCCAAACGCTATGCCGGCCCGTATTATGCCGACTTGTTTGGTATCGCCGAGGACGATCTGCTTTACTCGGTGCGCCGTCTTAACTGCATCGACGGTGAGCCCGTGTCGATCGAGATGACGCTGATCCCGTGCCTGCTGTTCCCAGGCATCGAAGGCGTGGACATTTCGGTCTTCAGTCTGTTCGAGACCTACGATATGTTGGGCAGAAAGCCAGATAAATCTATTGAGAAGCTCGATATCGAGGCGCTGGGTGCACGCGATGCGAGCTTGCTCGACCTTGAGCCGGGCGATCTAGCGCTTGTGCTGGAATGCCTGACATACGACTCGAGTGGGCAGGTTATCGAGTATGCCAAGTCTTTTACCCGCGGCGATGCCGGCGGATATACCTACAACTACTAGCACCTAGAGCGTCCTTGCGCACGGCGGGGGCGCTCGTTTTTTTACGGACATACGTCGCGTGACCGATGAGCGGCAAAAACTGACCGTCTACCGAGAGGGGAGAATGAAATCGAAAAATCGGTATTAAAAACGGCTAACCTGTTATCGTTCACTGGTATTAAGAACCTTTGAATTGTTGAGCCTGGGGTCAAGGTGACCATAAGGTTAAGTAGTGCGACGGGACGGCAAGCCCGTCCAGTCCGTGCGACAATTCAAACTGCTCGTGAAAGGAGCGAGAATGAAGGAGACCGAGAAGATCGAGATCATGCACTTCGACCAGGAGGGCTACCTCG
>CALHUX010000024.1:0-3421 GCA_938039325.1 uncultured Collinsella sp.
TCGTGCTGCTGGGCGACCTGCTCTACCACGGCCCGCGCAACGACCTGCCGCGCGACTACGCCCCCAAGCGCGTGATTCCACTGCTCAACGCCCTGGCCGACCGCATCATCGCGGTACGCGGCAACTGCGACGCCGAGGTCGACCAGATGGTCCTCGACTTCCCCGTCATGGCCGACTACGCCATACTGTTCGACGAGGGCGGCCGCGAGCTGTTTCTGACACACGGCCACGTCTTTGGCGCCGGCATGCACAACAGCGTCGACCACGCGCCCGCGCTGCCCGAGGGCTCCGCGCTCGTCTACGGCCACACACACATCAAGGTTGACGAGGAAAGCGCCGCGCACCCGGGCCTGTGGCTCTTCAACCCCGGCAGCGTGAGCATTCCCAAGGACGGTACGCACAGCTACGGCATCTACGAGGGCGGCGCGTTCCGTCACGTGGTCATGGAGGAGGAATAACCATGGCGCAGCACATGGCTCAGCAAAATGCCCGGGGCTCGCGCGACCTGTCCACGCTGGTCGACGCGTCGGCCGAGCTGCAGCATCTGGTGCAGACCATCTGGCGCCTGCGTCAGCCCGACGGTTGCCCGTGGGATCGCGAGCAGACGCATCAGAGCATCGGCAAGAACATGATCGAGGAAGCCTACGAGGCGCTCGATTGCATCGAGGCGGACGACGTGGCGCATCTGCGCGAGGAGCTCGGTGACGTGCTCATGCAGGTCGTGCTGCATGCGCAGATTGCGGCGGACGCCGGCGAGTTTACGCTGGCCGATGTGGCGCACGATATCGACGCCAAGCTCATTCGCCGTCATCCGCACGTGTTTGGCGATGCGGATGCCGACAGCTCCGACGAGGTGCTCAAGATCTGGGACGAGGTCAAGCTTGCCGAGAAGGCTGCCAAGGACAAGGCCGTGGCAGCAGGCGAGGCTGCGCCCGAGGGCCTGCTCGACGGCGTGCCCACGCATCTGCCGGCGCTGATGCAGGCCCAGAAGGTGTCGCGCAAGGCGGCGGCCGTGGGCTTTGAGTGGGAGACGGTCCAGGATGTGTGGGACGAGGTCGCCGAGGAGCGTGCCGAGTTTGAGGCCGAGGCTCCCGGCTCGCCCGAGCGCGAGATGGAGTTTGGCGACCTGCTCTTTGCCTTGGTCAACGTTGCGCGCAAGGAGGGCATCGACGCCGAGAGCGCTCTGCGCGCGAGCACGGCCAAGTTCCGCCGTCGCTGGGCTGCGATGGAGGCTGCTGCGCGCGAGGCGGGCGATGACCTCGCCGCCTGCTCAACCGCTCAACTCAATGACCTGTGGGACCAAGCAAAAGCAAGCGAGTGAGACCTGCGTCTCTCACGGCATCCATTCGCAGAGAGGTCTCTACAAGCAAAAAGCCATATACAACGGAAGATGTGCCAGCTGCGCTTCGGCATCCCACTCGAGTTGTTTAGGGTGCAACACGTAAGCCGTCCCAATTTTCTTGTTAAAGCGCGCGCGGAATCGGTCGAGGGAGATGGTTCCGTATCTGCGTGGCGACTTAACTTCGATGGGGCTGATGCGCGGCTTTCCGGCGGCATTGACATAGGGTCGGGTAACGAGGAAGTCGATTTCCATGCGCTCCTCCCCCTCCTTCTTTCCGCTTTGGGAATAAAAGAAGAGCCTGTGTCCATTGGCCTTTAGAGATTGGGCAACGTAGTTTTCGGTAAGCATTCCTTCGTTCAATCCGATGTCGCCGCGAAGCACGGCCCTGTAAACGTCTTCATCGGTATCGTTGTTGTCAGAGAAGGCAAGCGTTACAAGCAGGCCGGTGTCTGCCATGTAGCACTTGAGTGCTGTTTGCTTCATGCTGAGTGAAAGGCCCACGCTCGGCTCGCTTGCGGCATAGCAGATATTGGCAATTCGCGCGTCTGCCAGCCAAAAGAAGGCTTCTTCGTAGGTGCGCATGCGCGCGTTTTTATCAAGTGAGGAAAGCTTGAATCGCTTTTCATGCCTAGAGAGTTGACCCGGGATGCCATCGAGTACGGAGACGACTTTGAATTCGTAACCGGTTGCAAAACGAGAGATATCGTTGCGATAGAGCTGTACGATTTGGCGTTTCGATGCGTCGACGGGCGCAAAAGCGCGCTGTTCAACATAGATGGATACCGGCTCAGGCATGCCGCCTACGAGCATGTATTCGCGCATAAGGGAGAGCGCTCTGCGATGTAGGGCATCGGGGAGCGGCTTCATTTTGCTAAAGCTCATGCGAATGAGATCGGCCAGCCCCTTTTCGTCCATGCCCCAGAGGAACTCCTCAAAGTCGAGGGGCTCAAGTTCCAAAGACTCTTCCTCGGACGGGATGACGATATCTTTAATGTTCTGCTTGATGCTGAGCAGGGATCCAGTTTCGATGTAGTCGTAACGTCCGTCTGCAACGAGATACTTGATGAGTCCGCGTGCTTGCGGGTACATCTGGACCTCGTCAAAGACGATAAGCGTCTCGTGTTCATAGAGTTTGACGTTATAGAAAACCGAGAGATAGAGGAAGAGCGAGTCGAAGTCAGTGCGATAGTCCTCAAAATATTGCTTAACTTCGGCAGGTGCTTGAAAGAAATCAATGACAAGGCAGGACTTGTATTCGGTTTCTCCAAACGTGCGGGCAAGCGTGCTCTTGCCGACGCGGCGGGCTCCTTCAATAAGAAGTGCTGTTTTACCAGCGCTTTCATGCTTCCATTTTAGTAGTGTGCCATAGGCTTTTCGTTTAAGCATGGCTACCTCGTGCACGATATCCAGAACTTTTATAACCTGATTATGCACGATATCCAGAACTTCAGACCCTTAGATTTGCACGATATCCAGAACTTTGCACGATGTGAAGCACATTATTTGCTCTTACATTCGCAAGTCGGGTAAAAACGGAATGCGGATTGGAGATTTTAATGGAGAGGACCTCTAGAGATGAATGCCTGGTGTAAAAACAAGGGCCCTAAAGAATGATTTCTCCAATTCATATGTATCCATTGGCTAACTTAGGGCATAATGCAAAAAGTGCGACAAGGCTAACTTGCAAACCAAAGCGCCACATTGGCGCAATGCCGTGTCGCCAAGCATTCAACCCGTTTCCAAGTGAGAGGGAGACAACATGAGTGACATTTTGGACGTCTACGGTCGTGAAGTGCTCGACAGCCGCGGCAACCCCACCGTCGAGGTCGAGGTCGTGCTCGAGGACGGCAGCTTCGGCCGCGCGATGGTGCCTTCGGGCGCTTCGACCGGCGCCTTTGAGGCATGCGAGCTGCGCGACGGCGACAAGGGTCGCTACCTGGGCAAGGGCGTCTCGCAGGCCGTCGAGCACGTCAACAACGAGTGCGCCAACGCCGTCGTGGGCCTCGATGCCTTCGATCAGCGCGCCGTCGATGCCGCGCTGATCGCCGCGGACGGTACCCCCAACAAGACCAAGCTCGG
>CALHUX010000025.1:0-30923 GCA_938039325.1 uncultured Collinsella sp.
GGCGGTGTAGCTCAGTTGGTTAGAGCACACGGTTCATACCCGTGGCGTCACTGGTTCGAATCCAGTCACCGCTACCATAGGTAACACGGTGGCTTCTCAATAGTATGTTGAGAGGCCACTATGGTATAAAGGCAAAGTCCCGTCCGGGGACGACCTGTTTAGAGGAGGGCTTTATGGCCAAAGAGAAGTTTGAGCGCACTAAGCCGCATGTTAACATCGGCACCATTGGTCACGTCGACCACGGCAAGACCACGCTGACCGCCGCCATCACCAAGGTTCTCTCCGAGACCGAGGGCTGCAAGGCTGACTTCACTGCGTTCGAGAACATCGACAAGGCTCCCGAGGAGCGCGAGCGCGGCATTACGATCTCCGTCTCCCACGTCGAGTACGAGACTGCTGCCCGTCACTACGCTCACGTTGACTGCCCGGGCCACGCTGACTACGTCAAGAACATGATCTCCGGTGCTGCTCAGATGGACGGCGCTATCCTGGTCATCGCCGCTACCGACGGCCCCATGGCTCAGACCCGCGAGCACATCCTGCTCGCCCGTCAGGTCGGCGTTCCTTACATCGTCGTCTTCCTGAACAAGTGCGACATGGTTGACGATGACGAGCTCATCGACCTCGTCGAGATGGAGACCCGTGAGCTCCTCTCCGAGTACGATTTCCCCGGCGACGACATCCCCGTCATCCGTGGTTCCGCTCTGGGCGCTCTCGAGGGCGACGCCAAGTGGATGGACGCTATCCGCGAGCTCATGAACGCCGTCGACGAGTACATCCCGACGCCTGCTCGTAACAACGACCTCCCGTTCCTGATGGCCGTTGAGGACGTTATGACCATCTCCGGCCGTGGTACTGTTGCTACCGGCCGTGTCGAGCGCGGTGAGCTCAAGCTCAACGAGCCCGTCGAGATCGTCGGCATCAAGGATACCCAGAACACCGTCGTTACCGGTATCGAGATGTTCCGTAAGTCCATGGACTTCTGCGAGGCTGGCGACAACGTCGGTCTGCTGCTCCGCGGCATCAAGCGCGAGGACATCGAGCGCGGCCAGGTTCTCTGCAAGCCCGGTTCGGTTACCCCGCACACCAAGTTCACCGGCGAGATCTACGTTCTGACCAAGGAGGAGGGCGGCCGTCACACCCCGTTCTTCGATGGTTATCGTCCTCAGTTCTACTTCCGTACCACCGACGTTACCGGTACGGTCAAGCTCCCCGAGGGCACCGAGATGGCTATGCCTGGTGACCACATCACCATCGAGGGCGACCTCATCCACCCGATCGCCATGGAGGAGGGCCTGCGCTTCGCTATCCGCGAGGGTGGCCACACCGTCGGTTCGGGCATCGTCTCCACGATCATTGAGTAAATTAGCTCTCTGATAGTTGACTTAGAGAACCCGGCACTTATATGGGTGCCGGGTTCTTTTCTGCAATGGATATTGAGCCGTTGCTGGTGTCGAGAAGATCAATAATGGTCCTGGTTGCACCGTCGATTAGCTCTCGATGGCTTCATTGATGTGTTCCAAATATGAATGGATCCACCGAGAACCAATTGATTCGAGGTTTTCATTGACAGCACTTACATAGAGCTGATAAAGTACCATCTCGTGCCCGTACGGGGCGGAAATGAAAGGTTCAGGATAAATGCGTACTCTAGTTACTCTTGCGTGCACTGAGTGCAAGCGCCGCAACTATACGACCACCAAGAACAAGTCGAACATGCCTGATCGTATGGAGATCAAGAAGTATTGCCCCTGGTGCCGTCACCACACGTTGCACAAAGAGACTCGCTAGTCTCTAGTCATATACGCCAGTAGTTCAATTGGTAGAGCATCGGTCTCCAAAACCGAGTGTTGAGGGTTCGAGTCCTTCCTGGCGTGCCAGTCATTATTCCGTAAGCTCCCAATTGGGGGCTTACGGTTTACTCATGTATAAGCGCATTGCGCGGAGGTAACCCAAATGGCCAACAAGAAGAACAAGAAGAAGGCTCAGCAGTCGGCACCTGCCAATAACGCTGCCGCCAACTCCAAGGTTGAGGCCAAGAAGGCCGTTGCCAAGAAGAACGAGAAGGCTGCGAAGTCCAAGAAGAACGAGAAGCCTGGTTTCTTCGCCCGCACCAAGAAGTATTTCGCTTCGGTCAAGTCCGAGATGAAGCGTGTCACGTGGCCCGATAAGAAGGAGCTCGTGAACTACTCTGTCGTCGTTTGCGCTTCTCTGATCGTCGTCGGCGTCGTCATCGCTCTGCTCGATGCTGGCTTTGGCGAGGCTCTTGCTCTGTTCTCTGGATTGAGGGGCTAAACCATGTCTAAGCGTTGGTACGTCGTTCACACTTACTCTGGATACGAGAACCGCGTTAAGTCCGATCTCGAGCATCGCATCGAGACCATGGGCATGCAGGACCGTATCTTTGATATCGAGATTCCTATGGAGCGCGTCACCGAGATTAAAGAGGGTGGCAAGCGCGAGACCAAGGATTCTAAGATCTTCCCGGGTTATGTCCTGGTCCGCATGGAGATGGATGACGATGCTTGGACGTGCGTTCGTAACACGCCTGGTGTCACCGGTTTCCTGGGCGGCAACGGCAAGCCCGCTCCGCTTTCCCGCGACGAGTACAACAAGATGACTCGTCGTCCCGGTAAGGGCGATTCGCCCAAGCGCACCTCGGTCGATATTCAGGTCGGCACGTCCGTCCGCGTCACCGATGGCCCGCTTACCGACTTTGATGGCAAGGTCTCCGAGGTTAACACCGAGGCTGGCAAGCTCAAGGTCACGCTGATGATCTTTGGCCGCGAGACGCCGGTCGAGCTCGACTTTAACCAGGTCGCTGTCATCGCTTAAGTTTTCGTCCGTTCGCGCGAGCGTGCTTCTTCTGTGACTGCTCATCTCAGGAGTGCTTCTAACACGTGCGTGCTTACGATATAGCAAGTACTTCACACTCGTGATTCGAAAGGAATGACCATGGCTGAGAAGAAGGTTGCCAACGTCATTAAGCTCCAGATTCCTGCTGGTGCAGCTAACCCCGCTCCTCCCGTCGGCCCCGCCCTGGGCGCTGCTGGCGTGAACATCATGCAGTTCTGCCAGGCCTTTAACGCCGAGACGCAGGACAAGAAGGGCGACATCATCCCCGTTGAGATCTCTGTCTACGAGGACAAGTCCTTCTCCTTCATCACCAAGACCCCGCCGGCGGCTCATCTCATCAAGAAGGAGCTGAACCTCAAGTCTGGTTCCGCTAAGCCCCAGGCCGACAAGGTTGGTCAGCTTTCCCAGGAGCAGCTCACCAAGATTGCCGAGATCAAGATGCCGGACCTCAATGCCAACGACATTGACGCCGCCAAGAAGATCATCGCCGGTACCGCCCGTTCCATGGGCGTCACCATCGCTGAGTAGCGATTTCTTTAGGTAATGACGCGTGCTCCGACCGGGGCGCGCGTTATATGTGTGCAATAGGGCACACGATACGATGTGGGAGGGCTCACGCCCGTTTGACCACAGGAGGTAATGCACATGGCTAAGCATGGTAAGAGCTATAACGCCGCTGCCGAGAAGATCGACCGCGCCACGCTCTACACCCCCCTTCAGGCTGCCAAGCTCATCAAGGAGCTCGACACCGCCAAGTTCGACGAGACCGTCGAGGCCCACTTCCGTCTGGGCATCGATACTCGTAAGGCTGACCAGAACATCCGTGGTTCCATCTCCCTGCCCCACGGCACCGGCAAGACCGTTCGTGTTGCCGTCTTCGCCGAGGGCGAGAAGGCCCGCGAGGCCGAGGCTGCCGGCGCCGACATCATCGGTTCCGACGAGCTCGTCGCCCAGATCCAGAAGGGCGAGATCAACTTCGACGCTGCTATCGCTACGCCGAACATGATGGCCAAGGTTGGCCGCATCGGTAAGATCCTTGGTCCCCGTGGACTCATGCCGAACCCCAAGCTCGGCACCGTGACCATGGACGTCGCCAAGATGGTCTCTGAGCTCAAGGCCGGCCGCGTTGAGTATCGCGCCGACCGTTACGGCATCTGCCACGTGCCCCTGGGCAAGAAGTCCTTCTCTGAGCAGCAGCTCGTCGAGAACTACGCTGCCCTGTACACCGAGATCCTGCGCGTCAAGCCCTCTTCTGCTAAGGGCAAGTACGTCAAGTCCATCTCCGTGTCTTCCACCATGGGCCCTGGCGTCAAGGTCGATCCCGCTGTCCAGCGTGACTTCCTGGCTGAGTAACTTTTAGTTACTGCCTGAGCAAAGCAAGCATTGCTAAAGAAACCCGGTTCTGCCTCGTGCAGGACCGGGTTTCTTGCTTTTGAGTCAACGAAACCACCACGAAGGGGACAGGCACCCTTGTGGTGGTTTTACTTGTGTTGTACTTTAGCGCGATGTAGTACTACCCGAGGCCGAAGGGAGCCCAACATGTTTAAGAACACGCAACAGCTCCTAGGCCTAGCGCTACTAGATTGGATAGCGCGCTAGGGTTGTAATCTCGCTATAACGATTTGTTGTACCCGGGTGCGCTATCGTCTGCCGCTTTCAGGCGTGATGAGCGACACGGGTATTTTTCTATCTCTAGGCCTTCTCTCTCTCCTGAAAGCCATCTGTCATAAAACGGTCAATCAGGAGGAACATATAAGCCGCAAAATCACAATCTTTGACGCCACCCTGTGCGACGGTGAGCAGTCGCCGGGCGCCAGCATGAATACCGAGGAAAAGCTCTTCATCGCCCGCCAGCTGGTGCGCATGAACGTGGACGTTATCGAGGCGGGCTTTCCCATCTCGAGTCCTGGTGACTTTCGCTCCGTACAGGAGATTGGCAAGATTGCGGGCGACCGATGCACGGTATGCGGCCTAACGCGCGCTGTCGACAGGGATATCGAAGTGGCTGCAGAGGCGCTCAAAACGGCCCAGAGGCCCCGTATCCATACAGGGCTGGGTGTGAGCACCAGTCACCTGCGCGACAAGCTCCATATGACTGAGGAAAGGGCAATTGAGTGAGCGATCCATGCCGTCAAACATGCTCGCAAGTTCGTTGACGATGTTGAGTTTTATGCCGAGGATGCCGGCCGCTCCGATCAGGAGTTTCTGGTGCGCATTATCGAGGCGGCCGTAAAGGCCGGTGCCACGGTCGTGAACATCCCCGATACGATGGGCTACAACATGCCGTGGGACTTTGGCGCCCGCATCCGTGACCTGCGCGGGCGCTGCGGGTGCGGCCGGTCAGCGTGCGGTCGACGTGATGGAGTATCGCGAGTACGAGATTGAGCGCATTGCGCGCCAGGCATTTGAGGCGGCGCGCAAACGTCGCGGCAAGGTGACGAGCGTTGATAAGCGCAACGTGCTGGAGACGAGCCGCATGTGGCGCGAGATCGTGCATCGCGTGCAAGACGAGGAGTACTCCGACGTGGAGCTTGAGGACCTGCTCGTCGACAACGCCGCCATGCAGCTCATCAGTCGACCGGCAGACTTTGACGTCGTGGTGACGGAGAACATGTTCGGCGACATCCTGTCCGATGAGGCGGCTCAGATTACCGGATCGCTCGGTATGCTTGCCTCTGCCTCGCTGGATGATGGCGTATCGCTGTTTGGGCCGAGCGCTGGCAGCGCTCCTGACATCGCGGGGCTCGGCGTGGCCAATCCGCTGGCTCAAATCTTGTCGGTGGCGATGCTGCTGACCTACGCGCTCGACATGGGCGAGCAAGCCGCGTGGATCGAGAGCGCCGTGGCGCGCGTGCTCGACGAGGGCTGGCGCACCCGTGACATTGCCGATGTCAACACCCCGGCAGATAAGATCCTCGGCACCACGACGATGGGCGACAAGGTCGTCGCCGCGCTGTAGGCGATGCCGATTCAAGCTGTCAAATATCTCAATCTGTAACATCTAAGGGGCAAAATCGTTCCTACCTGTTACAGATTGAGATTTTCGGCTGAGCATCCGTGGTCTGTCTCGATCTGTAACAGCTAACCGATTATTTGGGCCCTACCTGTTACAGATTGAGACAAACCGTTGGGACAGGTCGGACGAGTCAGCAAAACCACCACAAAGGTGCCGGTCCCCTTCGTGGTGGTTTTTAGCGCAACGAGGTGTTCCCAGCCGACCATACGGGCGGCCTTGCGCTCACGCTGCTCGATGACAGCGCATCTTTAGACGCGAAGTGCGGAACCGGGTGCATATACGAGCCGCGCAGCGTTACGAATTCATGGGAATGACCGTATCGCCAATTTGTACGCTTGCAATCTTGTCTGTGTCACAAACTTGCGAGAACGGCCAGGTCTTGTGGACATCAGTGGTGCCGTTATCCAGTTTATTTGCGAAATAGCCGCTGTGGCTGGTTGCGTCCTCAACATGACCGTCTTTGAACGTCACGATGAGGGGTATGTTGCCAACGGCATCCATAGACTCCTCCATGTTTTGAGACATCTTGCCGCTGTTGTTGTCGTGTTCGATGGAACGATCTATGTTGTAGCGGACTGAAACGCCAACGCAGGATACGGTGGCCTCTTGAATCGTCGCCTTGGTGCCGTTAAAGTTGACCGATTTGGGCGCGGGAATCGTAACGGATGTATCTTCGTAATTCAGCTGGAACTTAAGATCCCATGGGCCCGTAAGTATTTTCTTATACTCGGGAAGCTCTTTGCCAGCACGTGGCACAACGAGAGAGTTGATATGCGTGCGGACGGTCCTGCCCATAAGGCCGGGTGATTCAACGCTGAACTGTGCAAAGTATTGAATGCTGGAGTCATTGGGGTTCTTGTCAATGAGCCATGATTGGCCTTGGCCGCCATGCTCGCCATCAACGTATACGTTTCCATCGACACTTCCGGCGATAGTTCCGTTCTCGCCCGGCTCGGAAAGCTTTTTCAGGGCAGCGGGATCGTCGAACGTAAGCGTATAGGCGATGGTAACCATATCCTTGTCGCCCATGATGGCGTCGGCGGTCACGGTGACTCCGTTGTTGGAGCAGCTAGCACCGACGGGCCGGCCAATACGGTCGATGATCTCGGTTTGAGAAGCAGGTCCGTCAAAGATGTCGGAAAGCATGTCAGAAGGAAGCGGCAGGACGCCTGTTGCCATAGCCGTGCCAGCGCCTCCAATGACGATAGCGAAGACTGCCGTTACAGCGGCAATGCGAGCGACTGTTCTTACGGGATGGCGGGCGATGCGCGGCTTGCGTCGCGTGCCATTAAAGTTGCTTTGAGCGGTCGCCGCATCGCTTGAGGCGACGGACTGAGCAATCGAGTTTGCCATGTGCTGCTTCGCATTATCGGTAAACGAAATGTGCTCCAGGGCGTGGCGATAGTCATTCGAATTCGTAGTCATTGTGGTCTCCTTTCAAGGAAAGCCGAAGTGACGCACGTCCGCGGCTAAGGTGCTGGGCGGTTGCAGCTGGCGTCGCGTGAGCGGCGTCTGCGATTTCCCTGATGCTCATGCCTGCGTAGTAGTGCAAAAAGATGGCGATGCGCTGTGCTTGAGGCAGGGCCGTGACAGCGGAAAGAATGGCGCAGTCGCGTTGCGCGAATTCTTGCTCGGTATGTGTTACGGGTGCGCAGAAATCGGGGAGCGAATCGAGGTCGACAACCGGGTGATTCGCGTGCGTACGGCCGATATCGCGACATGCGTTCAGTGCGACTCGGATCACCCAAGCACGTTCGTGTTCGAGCGAGTCGAACGGTTGAGTGCGTTGGAGAATCTTGATCAGCGTGTCCTGGCAGATGTCTTGAGCGTCGTCAGCGGATCCAAGGGCCGAATAGCACAATCGAAGGATGAGGTCGGAATACGTGTCGACCAAGCGCTTTGCTTCCCGCTCGATCTGATCGGCATCGCATCGGAGCGTGCTATTGCGGTTACGGCGTGCAGGCATAGTGTCACCTCCAATTGGTCGTGGTGGATATAGGGAAGGCGTCTCGCGAGGTCCCTCTACATACAACACGGTCGAGACTGCATAAGTTGACAAAAAAGACGGCACGTGAGCGCCGTCCTTACAAAACAATGAGTGTTCTCGTTAATTACACAAGCACCGTGATGGACAGGTCGGACGAGTCAGCAAAACCACCATAAAGGTGCCTATCCCCTTCGTGGTGGTTGTTGGCAGTTACCAGGGGGTTCTGGCGGTTGAAGACTCGATTGCTTCGTGGCGTTTGAGCTCGCGGCGCATGGTTTGTGAGTTGAGCCAAGCGGCCTTCCAACCGCGCGTGGGGTAGCGCGCCTCGTCAATTTCGATCTTGGTATAGCCGCAGGCGTTGACAATCTTCGTTCCGCATGGGTGTTGGCGCTCGCGTTGAAAGTTGGGGCCGTAGCTTTGGTGCACATGCCCGTGAATCATATAGTCGGGACCCCAAGACTCAAGAGCCGCATTAAAGCACTCGAATCCTCGATGCGGCAGGTCGTCCAGGTCGCCCATGCCTGCGACGGGTGCATGGGTAAGTAGAATATCGCATCCGTCTACCAGTGCGATTTTTCGCGATAGCTTGCGCATGCGTTTTGCCATCTCGCGCTCGGTATACATGTTCGCGCCGTCGCGGTAGCGCATGGAACCGCCCAGACCCGCAATGCGAATACCTCGGTACACATATACGCTGTCCTCAACACAAATGCACCCGCCCGGTGCATGGCGCGCGTAGCGGTCGTCGTGGTTGCCACGAACGTACACAAGCGGTTTGTTGATGACAGTGACCAAAAACTCAAGATAGTCCGGATCCAGGTCGCCTGCGGATAGAATCAGGTCAACGTCCTCAAAGCGCTCCTTGCGAAAACATTCCCACAGGCAGCGCTCCTCTACATCGGCAATGGCTAGGATATTCATAGGGCACGGACCTCCGGCTCGTTATCGAGCTGCGGAATCGAGCCTATAACGTTGTCAGCCAGCCAGTTCATCTCGACAATCTGCGTACTCGGCAGGGGAGGGAAGCCCTCAATCTGAACCACGCCGTCCTGGCTATGGAGCTCGCCGCCAAATGGATTGATGGAGCCCTCGACGATGCCATTGCGCAGTAGCTGAACAAGCTTGCGCGTCTGATAGGGCAGGCCCGGAGCGTAGCGAATGTCGATAACCCCCGAGCTCATGCCATACCAGTAGTTGACGGCACGTACCTGGCTGTCGTCACTGGTCTCATCCCAGGTTCCATGCAGTAGGCTTCGCACGATAAGTTCGTAATATCGGCCCCAGTTCCATACCGGCATGGCGATACCGGCAACCTCGCCGTCGACCAGGCGATGGAGCCCGTAGGCCGCGGGGTCTTCGAGCGACTTTGACATGTCGGCGCCGGTCATGACGCTCACGCCTTCGCGGCACATGGCCTCGGCAAGGCCTCCGGCGGGCACATCGCCCCAGGTCAGGATAACTTGCGCGCGGGGGTCGAGTAGCGAGGCGCCAATCGCAAAGGCGTTGATCTCGCTGAGCGCGCCCGAGGCGAAGACCGACGCGTGGTAACCGATTCGGTGGTTGTCCGCCATACTGGCGGCAAGGGCGCCCAGGAGGAACTTGGCCTCGTACATCTTGCCAAAGTACGAACGCACGCTTTGGTGGGGAAGGCCGATAGAGCAGTTAAGGAATCGCACCTGGGGATACTCAACGGCAGCTCTGAGCGTGTATTCCATCAGGCGGTGCGAGGTCGAGAAGATGACGTTAGCTCCATGTTTGACAGCCGTTTCCACGGCGGCGTAGAACACGTCCGGATCGTGGCAGTCCTCGAACGCCTCGGTGCGCACGATACCGCCAAAGTGCTCATCGAGATACTGACGCCCTTGGTCGTGCAGACTGTCCCAGCTCGACGTTGCGCAGGGGAATTCATGGATAAAGGCGATGCGCAGGGGGTTGGCCGCCGAATAGACGGTCTTGCCCATAAAGAAGTTGAGCACGCCGGAGGTGGACTTAGCGGGCGACTCTTCCTCATCGACGTTCGGTACTTCGACAAGATCGACCTTGTCCTCGTTATTTTTGCCGGCAATGACCAGCTCACGCCAAATCTTGCACAGGCGGTTTACGACGATATCCGTCGGCGTATCCAGCAGGCGGTCCTGGTTGTACACATTGAGGTAGACGAGCATGGCGTCGGCGGGCGTAATGTCCAGGTGGTCGCCGCCTGCGCGAAGGTAGGCGCGCTTAAAGAGCAGGAAGGTGTGGCGCAGGTAGTCGACCTTTTTCTGCGGCCATTTTTCGATAAGGTTTTGACCGAGCATCTTGGCGAGCGTCTCGTAGCTTCCCTCGTGCGAGAACTCGATCTCGTATAGGGGGCAGACGCGCCAAAACGCGCAGAACTCGCCGTACAGGCGGCTTTCGACGGAATCCCATGTGCCGGGGTAGAGACGGGTGACCTTGGCCGAAACCGTCGGGGCGTCCAGGAATTTGAGGACGCTGACGCGCTTGTTGCCCTCTTGGACGTAAAACCGATGCATGAACTCGGTGACGATGACGGGATCGCGATAGCCCTCGGTCACCTGGATGTCGTAGAGGTTAGACCACTTGCGACCGAACTCGGTGCTAAACGGCAGCAAGGGCATAAAGTTGCATGAAAAGGCGGACTGACGGCCCTTGGTAACCGTGCCGACGACCATTTCGAGCGGAATGTCCCTTAGGCCGACGCTCTCTCGCTGACCTAAGGGGAGCTGGGCAACGAGGCTATCGAGGTCCGTAAGGTACGGGTGCTCGCTTTGGCTGATGGCGCGACGGCGTCCCTGCTCGCCGCGCTTGCGTGCTTGACGATAGGCCTCTTCCATGGTGTCTACTCCCTTAGTCGTTTAAACAACGATATGAACCATGGTACCACGATGCGAAACCACCAGAAAGGTGCCTGTCCCCTTTGCGGTGGTTTTAGGCGATGATGGGGGCGATGGCGCGGATACAGGCGTCGGCTGCCGTGAAAGTGGTGCTGTCGTCGCTGACGATAAAGATGATTTTGCCCTTGACGCCAAAGTCGCCGATCTCGCTAAAGAGCACGTACGGCTCCTTGTCAAAGCCAGAGATAGGAAGCACCGCGATCTTGGTGGCGTCGGTAAGCTCATCTGCCAGCGCGTCCAACGAGGCCCACTTGGACGTGTCCTTTACGGCAACGGGCACGGCAACGCGCCCAAAGGGCATCAAGTGCACGAGCGTGTTCTTGGAGATGTTTGAATTGGGGACGATGATGGTCTGCCCGCAGGCGTCCTCGATAGTCGTATGGCGCCAGGTGATATCTTGGACCACGCCCGACACGCCGCCGACTTCGATATTGTCGCCGGGCTTGATGATGCCCATAAACGTAACCTGCATACCGCCGATAAGGTTAGAAAGCGTGTCCTGAAAGCCGAGTGAGATGGCGATGCCGCCGACGCCAAGAGCGGCGACGAGGGCGTTTGCATTAATGCCAAAGCAGTTGTCGAGGATAAAGCTGCCGCCGATCGTCCATATGACGGCGCGCGCGATGTTGATGAAGATGCTTGATGAAGGGAGTGGGTTGTCGTCGCGGCTAAGCAGGTGGTGCAGGGTCTTGGATGCCACCTTGGCGGCGATGGCGGTGACTATTACCAAGATGACGGCCCAGATGATGTTGTGGACCCAGCGCTGCTCAAAGAAATGAAGAATCGGTTCAAACAATTCCATGTAGGGAAAACCTCCTAATGATCATTCAACCATGATACCCACCAAAAAGCCCGTCCGATCACATCGGACGGGCCGATAACTTGAGATGGGGTGGCCGCGGTGGCGTAAGCTGGGCCGCCGGCGAGCACGCCGGCAAGGAGTGCGGCGGTCAAGCAAGACGGGGAAGGAGTCTTCTCATGGCAGTTTCCTTAGTTCTTAACCAGTGGTTCCTGCTGACGCTGGATTATCGACATGATATGCGAAAACCGTCGCAAAGGTATCTGTTCCTTTGCGGCGGTTTTGACGTTTGCGCAGATAAAACCTGCCAAAATAAACCTGTCCCTTATTGGCAGGTTTTAGCTCAGCAGCATGCGGTCGTTGGCGAGCTCGCCGCCCGAGACCTCCTCGAACTTCTGCAGCAGGTCGGCGACGGTGAGCGACTTCTTCTCGTCGCCCGCCACGTCGTAGATAACGTGGCCCTCGTGCATCATGATCAGGCGATTGCCCAGACGGATGGCGTCATTCATGTTGTGCGTGACCATGAGCGTGGTCAGGTGGTTCTCGTCGACAATCTCCTCGGTCAGATTGAGCACCTTAGAGGCGGTCTTGGGGTCGAGTGCCGCGGTGTGCTCGTCGAGCAGCAGCAAGCGCGGCTTGGTGAGCGTGGCCATGAGCAGCGTGAGTGCCTGGCGCTGGCCACCCGAAAGCAGGCCGACCTTGGCGTTGAGGCGCGTGTCCAGGCCAAGGTCCAGGCGCTTGAGCAACTCAACGTACTCGTCCTTCTCGGCCTTGGTGACGCCCCACGAAAGGCCGCGACGCTGGCCGCGACGCTTGGCGAGGGCCAAGTTCTCGGCAATCTGCATGTCGGCTGCGGTGCCGCGCATGGGATCCTGGAACACGCGGCCCAGGTACTTGGCGCGCTGCGACTCGCTCAGGCGCGAGATGTCGGTGCCGTCGAGCTCGATAACGCCCGAATCGAGCGGATATACGCCGGCAATCATGTTGAGCAGCGTGGATTTGCCGGCGCCGTTGCCGCCGATCACAGTTACAAAGTCGCCGTCGTTGAGGGTAAGGTCGACGCCGGTGAGCGCGCGCTTCTCGGTGACGGTGCCCTTGTTAAAGGTCTTCTTGACGTGCGAGAGCTTAAGCATCTGCCTCATCTCCCTTCGTGTAGGAGCTGCGGAGCTTATAGCGCTCCCAAACCACGGGCACGCACAGGGCCACAGCAACGATCACGGCGGAGAGCAGCTTCATGTCGTTGGCATCCATGCCCAGCTGCAGCACGATGGCGCGAATGAGGAAGTACACCACGGAGCCAAAGACGGCAGAGGCAAGACGGACGCTAAACTGCGTCAGACCGCCGGGCAGCAGGCGGCCGAGCACCTCGCCGATAACAATGGCGGCAAGACCGATAACGATGGCGCCTGTGCCCATGCCAATGTCAGCGTACTTCTGGCTCTGGCAGATGAGCGCACCCGAAAGGCCGATAAGGGCGTTGGAGAGCACGAGGGCGATCATCTTGGTGGAGTTGGTGTTGACGCCCAGGGCGCGGATCATGTACTCGTTGTTGCCGGTGGCACGCAGCGCCGAGCCGATCTCGGTGCCAAAGAACCAGTACAGGATGGCGACGATGGCCACGGCCAGCACAATGCCCAGGATAATGGCAACAGTGGACTGCGGCAGGCCCGTCATGTGGCTGACGGATGAGAAGATGGTGCCCTTGGCAAGGATGGGCGTGTTGGATTTGCCCATGATGCGCAGGTTGATGGACCACAGACTGATCTGCGTAAGGATTCCGGCGAGGATCGCGGGAATCTCAAAGACGGTGGTCAAGATGCCCGTGACGGCGCCCGCGATGGCACCGGCGCACATGCCGGCCAGCATGGCGAGCAGCGGGTCGACGTTATTGTTGACGATAAGCACGGCGCAGACACAGCCGCCGAGGGCAAAGCTGCCGTCGCAGGTCATATCGGGGATGTCGAGCAGGCGGAACGTGATAAACACGCCAAGCACCATAATGCCCCAGAGGACACCCTGCGAAACGGCGCCCTGCAATGCAATGAGCATGCTTCATACCTCCTAGGATAGGGTGGACACGTGATTTTCCATAATAGCGGTACCAATGCATAAAAGAGCGGTGGACAGATGTTTTGTTTTACCTGAAACAAGCAGGGCGAACGCCGGTCTTTAGCGTTCGCCCCAATGACTCAGATATTGAATAACGCAGCTGTGGCGCGCGTGCGGGCCCTAGACGCGTCACCGCGCATGGTGCTATTCGTCCAGAGCGGAAAGGTCGATACCCAGAGCCTCGGCCATCTCGTCGTTTTTGACGACGACCAGGTCCTTGCTCGAGAGGTGCTTGATCGGCATATCCTCGGGCTTGGCCTCGCCCTTCAAGATCTTGACGGCCATCTCGCCTGCAGCGTAGCCCAGGTCCTCATAGTTGATGGAGAGGGTGAACAGACCGCCGGCCTTGCACATGCCCTCCTCGCCAGTCACGAAGGGGAGCTTGTTCTCCTTGCCGATCTGGCCGACCTGCGAAGCGCCCGCGGCGATGGTGTTGTCGGTGGGGGAGTACAGCGCGTCGACCTTGCCCACGGCAGACTCGACGACGGACTGAATCTCGTTGGAGCTCGAGACGGTGAAGTCGGTGTACTCCAGGCCCAGCTTGTCGAGCTCCTTCTTGGCGGCCTTGATCTGGACGTCGGAGTTGGACTCGGCGGTGCAGTAGAGCAGGCCGACCTTCTTGACGTCGGGCAGGACCTTCTGCATCATCTCGAGCTGCTCGGCGACCGGGGTGAGATCGGAAGCGCCCGTGACGTTGGTGCCGGGCTTGTCGTTGTCCTGGACCAGGCCGGAAGCGGCGTAGTCGGTGATGGCGCAGCCAACGATGGGGATGTCAGCGGTGGCGCCGGCGGCAGCCTGCGCGGCGGGTGTGGCGATGGCATAGATCAGGTTGACGCCGTCGCCTACGAACTTGTCGGCAATGGACTTGCACGTGGACTGGTCGTTCTGGGCGTTCTTCTGGTCGATCTTGACCTTGAGGCCGCTCTTCTTGATGGCCTTGACGAAGCCGTCGTTGGCGGCATCGAGCGCGGAGTGCTCGGTGAGCTGCAGAACGCCGATGGTGTAGTCGGAACCGGCGGCAGCGGAGCCGGAACCAGAGTTGCCGCCGCATCCGGCGAGCGGAGCGAGCGCGAGCAGGCCAGCGGAGACAAGAAGGCTCCTGCGGCTGATGGTGATGCCCTTCATATCATTACCCCCAGTGTAAAAATGGCTGGAAACACTGCACTAGGAAAAAGTGCAAGTGGGACTATAGTAACGCCGATGTCCATTTTTACAATAACCTGGCGGGTTTTTTAATACTGAACCGGATGGGCGGTGCTGAGAAACGACGGACGGTAACGGGGCTTACGCTGCGGCTTACGCTGCGGGCGCGGGGCTGTCTTCTTCGTCTAGCGCGGCAAAGAGTTTCTTGCCGTCGAGCAAACGCGTGCTGACGTTTCTCATGCGGCTGACCTCAACGGTGCGCAGGGTATCGTCGGCGCCTCGGGTGTTGTAGACCGTTCCCAGCAGATACGAGACGCCATCGCGCTGCCTGATGGCAAAGGGCCGGACCGTCATCCGCACCACCTCGGTTTCGCCTCGGGTCAGGACGTTTGAGATATCAAAGCTGACAGTTGTTCCATGGTCGATGGCCTGTTCGACGAGCTCGCACGTGTCGATACGCTTGGCGTGCGGACGCGCTGTCTTGATGGGCACGTCGTTGGCGGCCGGTGTCGGTTCGGGCATATCGAGATAGCCGCGAACATCGGCGCTCGCCATGGCGACCAGGTGCTGCGCCATGCTTTTTCGAATGGCTATGGGCGTCGATCGGTTGCGCATGACCATGCCATGGAGCCGTATGATCTCCTCGTCAGCAAGCGGGCGGGTGAGGAGCCGATAGCCCACGCCGCGTTTATAGTCGATTTCGTATCCGGCGTGACGAAGTGCGGATATCGAGGTATAGATGCTGCGGCGTGCCGCTGAGATGGGCATGCGGGCGGGGTCGTCGGGATGGGCGAGGAGCTCGACCAGCTCGTCGGAAAGCAGCGCCTTGTCCTCGCCGGTGTTCTCGCTCAAAAGCTGCAGGATGCGTACGGCGCGATAGGCTGCCATCGAGGCGGAGCCCCTGGTCGTGGTCTCGTAGTTTTCAACAACGGCTTCGGTCATAGTGCCCACGTCCTTTCTTTTTGGTGATGGCAGATCAGAGCCTAGGGCGCGGAGCCTGGCCAAGGACACGTGGCGCCTTGGACGGTCGATGGTTGCCGGCAAACGGCGGGTCGAGTTTTCAACAACCCTGCCTAACTGACCAAAACCTTGCCAAAAGCTTGACGGCTGCTGTTGAAAAAAGCGCCTCTCGGCCGATGTCGAGAGGCGCTTGTGCGATGAGCGTTGCGCGTGGCGACGCGAGCTAGTGCCCGACGATTAGAAGTCGGCGTTGCCCACGGTGCGCGGGTGCGGCAGGACGTCGCGGATGTTGCCCACGCCGGTGAGGTACATCACCAAGCGCTCGAAGCCCAGACCGTAGCCGGCGTGCTTGCAGGAACCGTAGCGGCGCAGGTCAAGGTAGTACTTGTACTGCTCGGGATTCATACCCAGGTCCTTGATGCGGGCCTCGAGCAGATCCAGACGCTCCTCGCGCTGGGAGCCGCCGATAATCTCGCCGATGCCCGGAACCAGGCAGTCGGCGGCGGCGACGGTCTTGCCGTCCTCGTTCATGCGCATGTAGAAGGCCTTGATCTCGGCCGGGTAGTCGGTTACGAAGGTCGGGCGCTTAAAGTGCTCCTCGGTCAGGAAACGCTCGTGCTCGGTCTGCAGGTCAATGCCCCAGCTCACGGGATAGTCAAACTTGTGACCGGCGGCGACGGCCTGCTCCAGGATTTCGACGGCCTCGGTATAGGTGACGCGGGCAAAGTCGGAGTTGGCGACATGGTCCAGGCGCTCGAGCAGACCCTTGTCTACAAACTTGTTGAGCATATTGAGCTCGTCGGGGCAGGTGGCCATGACGTCCTTAAGGACGTACTTGAGCATGGCCTCAGCGTTGTCCATGTAGTCGTTGAGGTCGGCAAATGCCATCTCGGGCTCGATCATCCAAAACTCGGCGGCATGGCGCGTGGTGTTGGAGTTTTCGGCACGGAAGGTGGGGCCAAAGGTGTACACGTCGCCAAAGGCCATGGCGAAGTTCTCGGCATTGAGCTGTCCGGAAACGGTGAGGCTCGCATGCTTGCCAAAGAAGTCCTGGCTCCAGTCGACCTCGCCGGACTCGGTGAGGGGCGGGTTTTTGGGATCGAGCGTGGTCACGCGGAACATCTCGCCGGCGCCCTCGCAGTCACTCGTGGTGATGATGGGGGTGTTGACGTAGACAAAGCCCTGCTCCTGGAAGAAGCGGTGGATAGCGGCAGCCGCGACAGAGCGGATGCGGAACACGGCGCGGAACAGGTTGGTGCGCGGGCGCAGGTGCTGCTGGGTGCGCAGGAACTCGACGGTTGCGCGCTTCTTCTGCAGCGGGTAATCCGGGGCACTCGTGCCCTCGACCTCGATGGAGGTGGCAGAAAGCTCGAAGGGCTGGGGCGCATCGGGGGTCAGCTTGACGGTGCCGGTGCAGATGAGGGCGGCCGAGACGTTTTGATGGGCGATCTCGTCGTAGTTGTCGAGCGCCTCGCGGTTCATGACGACCTGCAGGTCGCGGAAGCAGCTGCCGTCGTTGAGTGTAACGAAGCCAAAGTTCTTCATGTCGCGGACAGACTTGACCCAGCCGGCAACGGTGACGGTCTGGCCACCGAGCGACTCGGCATCGGCATAGAGCTGCGCGATTTTGGTGCGGTTCACGTATCCCCCCATAACGGTTGTACGGATTATTTCCAAACAGTTAACCATTCTAACCCGCGAGCGGGGGCGTAGCAAAACATCGGGTGTGATGTATGGGCGCAACGTGGGCACCGCGCAAGCGCCGATTTTGCGGTGCCTAGTGCCCGCAGATGGCTTGGCGTATGAGGACGGCGTAGGTGTCGATTCCCGCCTGGGTGAGGTGTGTGCCGTCGTCGACGAGGTATTCGCTGTGGCCCTCCGAGGCACCGTTCCAGTCGATGACGCCGGCGTTGTCGTTTTGGGCGCAGACGTCGCGAATCGTCTGGTTATTGCGGTCCTGTAGCTCGAGCGGTACGCGCACGGTCACAAAGTAGATGGGCTTGCCGCCCACGGCATTAATCACGTCCTGCACTTGCTGGGGGTCTCGGATGAGGCCGTTGGTGCCAAGCGCGCAGATGACCACGCTTGGATCGTAGTTGGCACTGTCCTGTGCATAGACATCCTGGAAGGTGTAGAACTGGCGGCTCACCACGCCGTCGATGTACGCGTTGGGAAGCGCCGCCTGAATGCCAGGTTGGGCACCTGCGGTGACCGAGTCACCGATCATGAGCACGCGGGCGTCGCAGGTCCCGGTTGCCTCGTCGTAGGTAAAGCTCTTCCAGTCCAAGTTCTTGGGGACCTTTTCGGCGATAGGTCCCTCTTTGGGTTTTTGTTTGGTGGCGTCATCGGATGCGGTGTCGCTGGGCTGGGAGTCTTTACCGGATGCGGGCTCGGCGCTCTTGTCGTTGACTCCGTTGTCCTGGGACGAGGTCGCGTTCTGGGTAAGCTCGGGACGGAGCTGCTCGGCGCGGGCGGTGGCGATGCCTGCCCAGTCAAGCGGCGCGAAGGCAAGTGCGGCGACGCATACGGCGCCAAGCGCGGGGAGCACCATGGCGGACGCGAGGACGTGCTTTCTTGCCGTGCTGTCCTGCTGGGCGGGCTTGCGGGACCAAGGACGTTCGACGAGACGATAGAAGACCTCGGCAACCGTAAGGATCACCACAAGCTGTAGCGCCTGCTCCCACCAGGCGATGCGGGTGGTGCGGGTTGCGGGGTTCATAAGAAGCAGTAGGGGATAGTGCACCAGATAGACCGAGAACGAGCGCTGACCCAGCCAGACGAGCGGCTTGACCGACAACAGACGACGCACGATGCACTCCGTATTCTGCACGCAGATGATGAGGAGTCCAGTGACGAGGGCAAGCAGCAAAAAGCCGCCGCGGTAGAGCCAGGCGCTCTCTCCGGTCAGCATGAGCGCGCCGGCTATAACGGCAACGAGCCACGCGATAGAAATCGCGTTGACCTTTGAGATGCCCTTGTTGGCGCCGGGGGTATGGATGTCACCGCTCAGCATCTCGCGCAGACGCGGCGCGGCGATGGCGGCTAAGGCTCCGCATAGAAGCTCGGCGGCACGGGCGTCGGTTCCGTAGTAGACGCGCGATGTGTCGGCGGTGGGATTAAACATGAGGACCATGGCTGCCGTCGATACAAGCGCGAATGCGATCGTGATGCCGATGGCGGTGTTGCGCGACCTGGTTTTGCTGCACAGCGCCATAAGGATGACCGGCCATACCAGATAGAACTGCATAGTGACAGCGCAGAACCACAGGTGCGTGAGCGGCGAGGGGAGCCCCGCGGCGGCGAAATACGAGACGTTGCGGAAGATGTAGAACCAGTTGCTCAAAAAGAGTACCGATGGCAGGGCGTCCTGTTGCACCTTGGGGAGTAGACTCGGGGCCGCGATGTAGGTGGCGACGGCGGTAAGCGCGATGGTCACGACGATCGGCGGCATCATGCGCGCAATACGGCGGCAGATATAGCGCGGGTACGAGAATCCGTCGCGTGCCGTGGCCCGCATAATGCTTTTGGTGGCGAGATAGCCACTCAGCGTAAAGAAGAGTGTAACGCCCAAAAAACCGCCGGTCAGGCGGCTGGGGCGAAGGTGATATAGGACGACGCCGGCGATGGCGAGGGCGCGAAGCCCGTCGAGCGCGACGATGCGTTGGCTGCGTTGAGGCGCGGCATGTACGGCGCCCGTGGGTGTGTTTTGCATCGATCTTTCCTCCAATGTCGACCTAGCAGTCTAGCGCTCTGTGCGGACAAAGGAAGGGGGGTTCGTGCGGTTGAACAACATGCCGCGGGGCGATGCTTCGCTACGCAAAAGCCGCACCTGCGTTGATGCTCAGCTGCCTATATAGAAACGTTTCAGAACCTCTACATAGGCAAAAACAACAACACAGATGCGGCAAAGATGCACGGGTGGTTGAGCCTTTATGCGATGATGATCGGCTACTTGGTCTTGGCAACCAGCAGCGGATCGCCAAGCTTGACGAGCGGATTGCCGCCGATAAGCGTGCCAGACTCGCCGACGTGGTCGATGCTCTTGAGGCGGTCGAGCTCAGAGATGATGACGGTCACGATGTCCTCGTGACCGGCGGCCTTGATAGCGTCGCGGTCGAAGCTGATGAGCGGCTGGCCGGCCTTGACCGTGTCGCCCATCTCGACAAAGCGGGCAAAACCCTTGCCGTTCATTTCCACGGTGCCCAGGCCAACATGGATGAACACGCGCAGGCCGTCCTCGGTGATCATGCCGATGGAGTGGTTGGTGACGGTGGTGGCGCCGATGCGACCGTTGGCGGGGGCGTAAATGGTGCCGGTAATGGGCTCGATGCCGTAGCCCTGGCCGAGCATGCCCGAGGCGATGGTCTCGTCGGGAACCTCACTCAGATTGACGAGCACGCCGTTGACGGGAGCGTAGATGACGCCTTCGCGGGTGGCGAAGCTTGCTGCGGGCGGAACGGACGCCTCGCCCGACGAAGTGAACGTGGACTTGAGCGAATCGAGCAGACCCATAGATGCCTCCAACGTATCAGGCGTGCATGTTGCACGCGTGTGGTTTGCCGGAAACGTTTCGTACGTGTTTCCCAGCACGGTCAGCGCTCCTATTTTACGCTGCCCAACGATACCTCTGAACAGCGATTTTGTGATATATCAGTTGAAGGCCAACTTATTGCGGGGGTGTTTCTGCGCCGCGGGCTCAAGTGGGGTACGCTAAGGTGCGAAAAACGAGTGCGCACGAATCGCACGGAGGGAGCACCTATGATTATTGAGAACCATGCGCTGTGGGGCGAGGAGCCGACCGAGGATTATCCGGCGACGTTTACGTATCTGGGTGCCGAGCCGCTGCCCGACAAGCCCAATGGCCGCCGCCCCGCGGTGATCATCTGCGGCGGAGGCGGGTTTACGCATATCGCTCCGCACGAGCAGGACCCGGTGGCGTTTGCGTTTTTGGACCGCGGCTACCAGGCCTTTGTGCTCAACTATGTGACGAGCGCCACGGGCGACGTGAGCTTTCCGCACCCGCAGGCGGACCTCGCCAAGATGGTCGCTACCGTGCGCGCCAACGCCGACGAGTGGCATGTCGATCCCAAGCGCGTGTGCATCGTGGGTTTCTCGGCGGGCGGCATGATCTGCGCCTCGTTGGCAACGCAGTGGAAGACCGGACCCTTCGCGGGCCTTGCCGGAGCTCGTCCGGAGGATATTCGTCCCGACGCCGTGGTGCTGGGCTATCCGTTGCTCGACCTTGCCTATGTGCGCGATATGCAGACGCGTGACCCGCGCATCGACCTGCGCGTGCCCAAGACGGGTGGCAAGACAGGGCGCGATTTGCTCAACGACTATCTGTCGATGGTGACGGGCGGCGAGGCGACCGATGAGCACCTGACCGACATTTGCCCTACCACGCACGTTTCGCGCCAGATGCCTCCGACCTTTGTGTGGGGCGTTTCGGACGATAAGACGGCGCCGGTCGCGCAGGTCTACCCGTTTGCGCAGCGCATGGCCGAGGAGGGTGTTGCATGCGAGATGCACGTCTTTGACCAGGGTGGCCACGGCCTTTCGCTCGGCAACGCCAACACCGCGGTCGACAACGAGGACAAGCAGGTGGCGGTCCGTCCCTGGATTCGCCTAGCCTTCCGCTTCCTGGAGCGCCATATGTAAAAGTAGACCACTTGCCCGTTTCAAAAAGTCTGCTTAGAGGAGGAGCCATGCTTGAGGGTACGTATGTGGTTTCGGCCCAGACGCCGGTGGGGAGTAAACGCGGCGAGGTGACGTTTTCACATGGGGTGAACGGCGTGCTCAGGGCAGTACTAAACGTCAGGGGTCTCAATATCGCTCTCTCGAGTGCCCGCGCTGAGGGCGATTTCTTTGAACTCTCGGGTACTATCTCCCACGTCTTGATGGGCAAGGCGCCCTTTACATGCACGGGGTCAGTCGAGGGTGATCGACTCACTGCTACCGCGCGGTCGGGTTCCGTTTCGATCTCGCTGAGCGGTATGCGCAAAGAGCTTTCGGGGCGCACCGCATAAAGTTTGCGCAGGTAAACATCGGTATTTGACTTTATAAAAAAGTCCAGAGCGCTATCATTTGTCGTTACGAGTTGGTTAGCCCCGGTAAACGGTTAACCGCGTCTAACGAAAGGATGAGCGCGTGAAGCTCGATACACTCGAGATTGGAAAGGACGCCGTTGTCGCATCGGTGGCATCGGACGATCAGGCACTCCGACAGCATATTTTGGACATGGGCCTAACGCCGGGCACCGAAGTCTCCATGATGAAGTACGCTCCTATGGGCGACCCGCTCGAGATTCGCCTGCGCGGCTACGAGTTGACGCTGCGCAAGGACGACGCCGCTCGCATCGAGCTCGTAGGTGTTCACGACACAGATACGGGTCCGCGCGCTAACGCCGCAATCGGCACGACAGATCACCCGGCACTGGGCGAGGGGACGTATTCGCCCCGTGCGGCAAAAACGGCCGTGCCCGAGGGCGCACCGCTGCATTTTGCCCTCGCCGGCAACCAAAACTGCGGCAAGACCACGCTGTTCAACCAGCTGACGGGCTCCAACCAGCACGTCGGTAACTTTCCCGGCGTGACGGTCGACCGCAAAGATGGCACCATCCGCAACCACCCCGAGGCAAGCGTTACCGACCTGCCCGGCATCTATTCGCTGTCGCCGTACACGGGCGAAGAGATCGTCAGCCGCCAATTCATCTTGGACGAAAATCCCGACGCCATCATCGACATCATCGACGCCACCAACATCGAGCGCAACCTGTACCTGACGCTGCAGCTTATGGAGCTCGACCGCCCCATGGTCATCGCGCTCAACATGATGGACGAGGTGACGGCCAACGGCGGCGCCGTGGACGTCAACCTGCTCGAGAGCCTGTTGGGCGTGCCTGTTGTCCCCATTAGCGCTGCCCGCAACGAGGGCATCGGCGAGTTGGTGGACCATGCCTTGCACGTGGCGCGGTTCCGCGAGCGCCCCGGTCGCCTGGACTTCTGCGCGCCCGATGGTCCAGGCGGCGGCGCGCTGCATCGCTGCATTCACGGCATCGCCAACCTTATCGAGGACCATGCCGCGACGGCGCACATCCCGGTGCGTTTTGCGGCAACCAAGCTGGTTGAGGGCGACGAGCTGGTGACCGAGGCGCTTCACCTGGATCGCAACGAGCTCGACGCCATCGAGCACATCATTACCCAGATGGAGGGCGAGGCCGGCACCGACCGCCTGTCCGCGCTGGCCGATATGCGCTTTAGCTTTATCGGCGACGTGTGTGGGCGCTGCGTCGTCAAGCCGCACGAGAGCCGCGAGCACGTGCGCTCCGTCAAGATCGACCGCATCCTGACGGGTCGCTACACGGCCATTCCGGCGTTCCTGGTGATCATGGGTCTCGTCTTTTGGCTGACGTTTGGCGTGATCGGCGCGGCGTTGCAGGGACTCATGGAGGACGGCATCGCTGCCATCATCGCCTCGGCCGATGCGGGTCTCAAGGCGTTCGGTACCAACGACGTGGTGCGCTCGCTGGCTGTCGACGGCGTGCTTACGGGCGTGGGCAGTGTGCTGACCTTCCTGCCGATTATCGTCGTGCTCTTTTTGTTCCTCTCCATTCTGGAAGACTCGGGCTACATGGCGCGCGTGGCCTTTGTCATGGATAAGGTACTGCGTCGCTTTGGCCTTTCGGGCCGCAGCTTCGTCCCCATGCTCGTCGGTTTTGGCTGCACCGTGCCGGCTATCATGTCGACCCGTACGCTCCCATCCGAGCACGACCGCAAGATGACGGTCATGCTCACGCCGTTCATGAGCTGCTCGGCCAAGTTGCCTGTCTACGGTCTGCTGTGCGGGGCGTTTTTCCCACAGGCGACGGTTCCCGCCATGGTCTCGCTCTATCTGATTGGCATTGCGGTCGGTTGCATCGCGGCTTTGGTGCTCAACCGCACGGCATTTAAGGGCGACCCGGTGCCGTTTATCATGGAGCTTCCCAATTACCGTCTGCCGAGCGTCAAGACGACGGTGATGCTGGCATGGGATAAGGCCAAGGACTTTATTACCAAGGCCTTTACCATTATCTTTGCCGCTACGGTGGTCATCTGGTTCCTGCAGACGTTCGACATCCGCTTTAATGTGGTCGCCGATCAGTCGCAGAGTCTGCTTGCCGGTCTGGGTAGCATCATCGCTCCGCTGCTGGCGCCGCTCGGCTTTGGCGATTGGCGAGCATCCACGGCGCTCGTCACCGGACTTATCGCCAAGGAGAGTGTCATCTCGACCCTCACGGTGCTTTTGGGCGCGACCTCGCCCGCGGCACTGTCGACCATGTTTTCGCCGTTTACCGCTTACGTGTTCCTGGTCTTTACGCTGCTGTACCCGCCCTGCGTAGCGGCAATCGGCGCCGTCAAGAGTGAGCTGGGCGGACGCTACGCCGTTGCCGTGTTCGCGTTTCAGGTGACGGTCGCCTGGATCGTGGCGTTTGTCGTGCATTCGGCGGGCATATTGCTGGGGTTGGCTTAGCTATTTATTGACGGCGCAACCCCTGTGTATTGAGTTGATTGCGGCCCCGCATCTGTACTGACGGATGCGGGGCCGTTGCTATATAATCGCCCACCGCTCAAGACAATCGGAGAGGTTTCCTACATGACTCAGGCAAGGCAAGATGGCATCTCACTCAAACGGTGGCTCCCGCTTATCGGGCTCGCCTGCTGTGCGTTCGTATTCAACACGTCGGAGTTCATGCCCATTGGCCTTCTGACTGATATCGCCGCGTCGTTTTCGCTCACCGAGGCCCAGGCAGGCATCATGATCTCGGTCTACGCCTGGGGCGTCATGCTGCTGTCGTTGCCGCTTATGGTGTTCGCCTCGCGCTTTGAGTTCAAGCGTATGCTGCTCGGCGTGCTTGCCGTGTTCTCGCTGGGTCAGTTCCTGTCCGCTGTGGCACCGACATATCCCATCCTGGTCTGTGCGCGCCTGGTGGTCGCCTGCGCGCATGCCGTGTTCTGGTCGGTCGCCTCGATCATGGCCTCGCGCCTGGTTGACAGTCGCCACGGGGCGCTCGCCATTAGCATGATTGCCACGGGCTCGTCCATCGCGCAGATCTTTGGCCTGCCGATCGGCCGCGCCATCGGCCTGGCCGTGGGCTGGCGCATGACGTTTGCCGTGGTCGGGGTCTTTTCTGCCGCCGCGGTGGTGTACCAGGCAGCGGTGTTCCCGGCCATGCCGGCGGGTGAGCGCTTTACGCTCAAACAGCTTCCCGAGCTGCTCAAGAACCCGTTCCTCATCGCGCTTTATGCGGTCACGGTCTTTATGGCGACCGGCTATTATGCGGGTTACAGCTATATCGAGCCGTTCCTGGCACAGGTCGCGCACGTCGACGCGGGCGCCATCACTATGACGCTGACGGCGTTCGGCTGCTCTGGTCTGCTCGGAAGCTGGCTGTTTGGCCGCCTGTTCGATGGGCACCGGTTCCCGTTTCTCGCGATTACGCTCTCCGGCGTGCCGGTGGCTCTGCTGCTCATGGGTCCGGTTGCACCGTCGCTCGTCGCCGTTCTCGCTGTTTGCGCGCTATGGGGCTGCTGCTCCACGGCCTTTAACGTGGCGTTTCAGGCCGAGCTCATCAAGTACACGCCGGCGGACTCGTCGGCTGTCGCCATGTCGATCTTCTCGGGCCTGTTCAACCTGGGGATCGGCACGGGCACCGCAATCGGTGGCGCCGTGGTGTCGGGCCCCGGCATCGCCTGGATCGGCTACGCAGGCGGCACGATCGCTGTCGTGGGCGTCATCCTCGCCATCACGGTGCTGTTCCCGGCCATACGCCGCGCCAAGCCCGTCGCCTAATCACGTCCCCTCATCAGTTGCGGTGAAATAGTTCCTGTTTAAGGCCTCTGAAGGCTCAAACAGGAACTATTCCACCGCAACTTATTTTGGGGGAGAGGATACAAGCCGGGCATACAATGGATGTCGTTGTGTTGAGCTTACCGGGAGGTTGCTATGTGGGCATACGAGACGACGTTCTATCAGATCTATCCGCTGGGCTTTTGCGGAGCTCCGCGCGAAAACGCCGCCCCCGTTGCCGAGGATGAACTCGCCCAGGCCGCCAACGCCGCGCCCAACCCCGATGCTCCGATTATGAAAATCGCCCAATGGGCCGGCTACCTGCAGGAACTTGGCATCGGTGCTGTGCTCATTAACCCGCCGCTCGAATCCGACAGCCACGGTTACGACACGCGCAGCCTGCGCCATATCGACCGTCGCCTGGGTGGGGATGCCGATTTTGCCGCCGTGTGCGAGACGCTGCACGCCCATGGCATCCGCGTGGTGCTTGATGCCGTCTTCAACCACGTCGGTCGCGGCTTTTGGGCCTTCCGCGATGTTCAGGAGCGCAAGTGGGACTCGCCCTACAAGGATTGGTTCCATATCAGCTTTGACGGTGACTCGTGCTACGGCGATGGTTTTTGGTATGAGGGCTGGGAGGGCCATTTTGAGCTCGTGAAGCTCAACCTACAAAACCCCGCCGTGGTCGATTACCTGCTTGAGTCCGTGCGTCACTGGGCCGAGGTCTTTAGCATCGACGGTCTGCGCTTGGACGTCGCCTATATGCTCGACCGCGACTTCATGCGTCGTCTGCATACCTTTACCCGCGAGCTCAAGCCCGATTTTGTGCTGATCGGCGAGACGCTCCACGGCGACTACAACCAGATCGTCAACGACGAGATGCTCGACTCCTGCACCAACTACGAGTGCTACAAGGGCCTGTACTCCAGCTTTAACTCGGTCAACATGTTCGAGATCGCCCACTCGCTGCATCGCCAGTTTGGTGGTGACCCGTGGTGCATTTATCGCGGCAAGCATCTGCTGTCGTTTGTCGACAACCATGACGTGCCGCGCCTGGCGAGCATCCTGACGGACAAGTCCTGCCTGCGCCCCGCCTACGGCATGCTGTTTGGCATGCCGGGCATCCCGTGCGTCTACTATGGCAGCGAGTGGGGGATTGCCGGCGAAAAGGGCGGCCCCGATGGTGACTGGGCGCTGCGACCTGCGCTCGATGAGCCTGCGCCCAACGAGCTGACGGCATTTGTCAAGCAGCTCGCGCACCTGCGCTCGGCAAACGACGCGGCGGCCCGTGCCCTCAACTACGGTGCATATCGCAACGTGGTGATCCAGAACAAGCAGCTGCTGTTCGAGCGCACTTGCGACGATGCGACGGTGCTCGTGGCGGTCAATGCCGTGAACGAGCCCTATACCTTTGGAGCCGGCGAGCTCAACGGCTCCTTTGTCGACCTGCTTGTCGACGATGCGCCCACGGTCGAGCTGACGGGTACCCTTGAGCTTGCACCCTACGAGGTGCGCTATCTGTTGAGGGCCTAGGCCATGGCTGCGTCCGACGAGGGCTATCAACATATTGAGCATGGGTTTGAGCCCGTGTTTGACGGGCGCTCGCGCGTTTTGGTGTTGGGCTCGTTTCCCTCGGTGCTTTCGCGCGCCAATGCCTTTTATTACGGCAACCCTCAGAATCGCTTTTGGCGTGTGATGGCCGCGTGCCTCGGTGTGCCCGTGCCGCCCAACGAGGGCGACTCTTTGGCGAGCGGCGAGCCTGCGACGCTCGACGTCTCGATTGCCGCCAAGCGGGCTATGCTGCTCAACGGCGGTGTGGCCCTGTGGGACGTGATCGAGAGCTGTGACATCAAGGGCTCGAGTGACGCGAGCATTCGCAACGTTGTGCCGGCACATATCGAGCGCATTGCCGGTGCAGCTCCCATTGAGCAGGTGATATGCAACGGTGGTACAGCTGGTCGGCTCTACAAGCGCTATCTACAAGAACGCACCGGGCTGCCGGCCATCGTTCTGCCGTCGACAAGTCCTGCCAACGCGGCATGGCGTTTGGAGTGGCTTGTTGAGCGCTGGCGCGATGCCGTTGATTGGGGCGCTCGTTAGTTTAAATATTTGATTGAGCGTGAGCGCCAAGGCGTTTTATAACGGCTTGCCAGATTGGCGCCGGCACGGCTGGCTCGGCAAAAACCATGCCATTGGTGTCGATGTCCTCGGCACTGCCGCCGCCGAGTCGCTGTGCATGCTCAACCGAGCAACCCATACGCACCGCACCCACGAGCTTGTCCATGGCTTCGGAAAACGGTCGGCGCAAGAGGCCCATGCGTGGGGAGCGGCAAAGCGCTGCGATGCCAGCGCCGGTGCAGACGACAATGCCACCGCACCACGACAACCCCCGACGCTCGCACGCTTCGCGCAGATGGCCAACGACCGTGTGCGCCCGCTCGGGACTCCCACAGCCGGCTTGAACAACGACATAGACGCGCGCTTCCGTGCCCCCAAGGCAATCAAGCGCCTGCTCAACGACGCTCATCGCCTCGTTATTGAGCGCATTCTCAACAGCGAATACAATGCCGTCCGCAGTGCTGCCGCCATCATCCGTCCCCAGAGCGACCAGACGGGGGAACGAAGTACCGGAAAGCTGAGCATAGGCGGCGATGGCATCCTGCAGGTCCCAGAGCAAAAACTCAAGATCGGCGCTATTGGGAATGCTGATATACGCAATGGTCTGCAACGTTTTTGGTACATCGCCGCGCGCGGTCGTCTCCATGCCGCCTCCTTTCCGGTTGGTTTCCGTTTAGGTTACACCGTCTGGCAGCGCCTCGCCGCGCTATCCTAGTGCAACCCTTACGAAAGGAACGCCATGCGCCTGCCCATGAATACCTCGCTTGCCACGCTCAAGCCCTCCGGTATCCGCCGAATCAACGCGCTCGCCGCTCAGCATCCGGGATGCATCGCGCTTGCGCTCGGCGAGCCTGATTTTCCCACGCCCGATGTGATTAGCGCCGAGGTGACCGCCGCACTGGGCCGCGGCGACACACACTATCCGCCCAACAACGGTCGCCCTGTCCTGCGCGAGGCACTGTCTGCCTACATGGGGGACGCGGGCCTTACGTTTTCGGCCGACGAGGTCATCCTGACCGACGGCGCGACCGAGGCCCTGTCGGCAACATTCATGGCCATGCTCAACCCCGGCGACGAGGTCATTATCCCCACGCCGGCCTTTGGCCTGTACGAGAGCATCGTCGTAGCCAATCACGCCAAAGCGGTCTTTTTGGATACGGAGCCTGCGCAATTTCAGATTGACGAGGATGCGCTTCGCGCCTGTGTGACCCCGGCGACCAAGGCCATCGTCATCTGCACGCCCAACAATCCCACGGGTTGCATTCTCAACGCGGCATCGCTCGACGCCGTGGCGCGCGTAGCGGAGCAGGCGGGCATCTACGTGGTCTGCGACGACGTATACAACCGCCTCGTCTACGTGGATGGCTACGAGCGCTTTGCCCGGCGACATCCGGAGCTGCGCGAGCAGACGGTGATCATCGAGAGCTTCTCCAAGCCCTGGGCCATGACCGGCTGGCGCTTGGGTTGGCTCGCAGCGGCAGCCCCCGTCATCGCCGAGATTGCAAAAGCTCACCAATACTTAGTATCGAGTGCCGTCTCCTTCGAGATGGACGCCGCAGCCCGAGCCCTCACCGTCGACCCAACCCCCATGCTCAAAGTCTACCGAGCCCGCCGCAAATGCGTGCTCGCAGCTTTAGATGCCATGGGCCTGGCCGTCGTAGAGCCCGCAGGCGCCTTCTACGCCTTCCCCAGCATCAAAAAGTTCGACCTAACAAGCGAAGCCTTCTGCATCAAAGCCATCAAAGAAGCCAACGTAGCCCTAGTCCCCGGAGACTGCTTCGGCACCGAAGGCCACATCCGCCTAAGCTACTGCGTCTCCGACAAAGACCTTGACGAAGGCCTAACCCGCCTGTCCACCTTCATTTCAACCTTATAGCCCAACGGGACGCAACACATCAGCCCACCGACATAAGGTTTATACGTGGGGCGCGTCGCTCAACGGGCGCGAAGATCCGCAGCAAAGTTACCGCAGCTCCGGTCCGAGGGGCCGGGTTGAGATTTTCGTAGATTCCGCACGAGCCGAAGGCCACTTAATGTGGCCTTCGTGCGAGCCAGGACTTGACCGAGCGAAAATCTCAACCCGGCCCCTCGGACCGGAGCGTATGCAGGGTTTGTGTGCGAATCCTCGCGCCCGTTGACCGACGCCGGGGTCCCCGCCATAATACTTTCGGTTCACGCACGAATCCGCTGCCAGAGACAGCCGGTGCAAACGGGCATCGCCCGCGAGCTTAATGGGACATCCCGCCAGCCGAGGTGGTCGAGTAGATATGTCTTCTCGCCCCCGTCGCTCATGCAGCGCGGGGGCTTTCTTTTTGGACATGCCCCCGTCACGTCCTTGTGGCGGACCGTGCCCGGAAAGAATTTGAGGAGGTGTAATTCATGCCCCAGCAGTACAAAATCGACAAGGTTGCAGAGATCGAGTCCCGTATCGCCGAGAACGCCGGTCTGTTCGTCGTCAACTACAACGGTCTGACGGTTAAGCAGGCTCAGGAGCTGCGTCATCAGCTTCGCGAGTGCGGCGCCGAGATGAAGGTCTACAAGAACAACCTGGTCAAGATCGCTCTCAAGAACCAGGAGCAGCCCGAGCTCGACGAGATCCTCGCCGGCCCCGTCGCTTATGTGTTCTACGAGACCGAGCCGGTCGAGGCCGCTAAGGCCCTTAAGGACTTCTCTGCTAAGTCCAAGGGCGTCCTTGAGATCAAGGGCGGTATCTCCGACGGCAAGGCCGTTTCCGCTGATGATGTTAAGGCTATCGCCGAGCTGCCCACCAAGGATCAGCTTCTCGGCCAGATCGCCGGTCTCATCTCCGGTTTCGCTCGCGACATCGCTGTCTGCGTCAACGGCGTTTCCTCTGGTCTCGCTCGTTCGATTCAGCAGGTCTCCGAGCAGAAGGCAGCCTAGTCGCTGTTTTCACCCGCGGCGGCAACGCCGCACCCCAGGCGCATTCGCGCTGTGTTTTAACTGATCTCCGTGCACAGGCACGGAAACCGAAAGGACTTAGAAATGGCTAAGCTTACCACCGATGAGATCATCGATGCTCTTAAGGAAATGACCCTTCTCGAGGCTTCCGAGCTCGTCAAGGCTATCGAGGACACCTTCGGCGTTTCCGCCGCTGCTCCTGCCGCTGTTGTCGCCGCTCCTGCTGCTGGCGCTGCTGAGGCCGAGGAGAAGACCGAGTTTGACGTCGTGCTCGAGGGCTTCGGCGACAACAAGATC
>CALHUX010000026.1:0-50338 GCA_938039325.1 uncultured Collinsella sp.
TTTTAGTGCCCTCGGATTGGGTCATAGTGTCTGTCTGCGCCAAAACATCGGCGTTGTTATGGGTAGTCATTGGGGACGTTCTTAAATGACTAGTCGAAAGGGACGCTCTTGCACCAAATCTGCCTGCCCACATCGGGCTTGTCCTGTACTTTACTGAGATAAAGTGAACGTGTAGATTCGTAACCCATTCGCAACCGTTCTATGGCACGATGTTGAACGAATGTATGCTATGCGCCCAAATCGTTTTGGGCAGAGTGGGAGACAGTATGGTCAAGCTGTACGAGGACGGCATCTACCTGCGCGGTGGCAGTGAGGTTGTGCCTGCGGCCGAGGCCGCTGAGCGCGGCATTACACAGGCGCCCGAGGATGCCAAGCGCGGCACCATCGCGTATTCGATCCTTCAGGCACACAATACGTCCGGTGACCCCGAGGCGCTCAAGATTCGCTTCGATGCCATGGCGAGCCACGACATCACCTTTGTCGGCATCATCCAGACGGCGCGCGCCTCGGGCATGGAGCAGTTCCCGCTGCCTTACGTGCTCACCAACTGCCACAACTCGCTGTGCGCCGTGGGCGGCACCATCAACGAGGACGATCACGTCTTTGGCCTCTCGGCTGCCAAGAAGTACGGCGGCATCTTCGTCCCGCCGCACATCGCCGTCATCCACTCCTTCATGCGTGAGAACTTCGCCGGCTGCGGCAAGATGATCCTGGGCTCCGACTCGCACACCCGCTACGGCGCCCTGGGCACCATGGCCGTGGGCGAGGGCGGCGGCGAGCTGGCAAAGCAACTGCTGCGCGACACTTACGACGTTGCCTATCCCGGCGTAGTCGCCATCTACCTCACGGGCGCCCCGCGCCCCGGCGTTGGCCCGCACGATGTGGCACTTGCCATCATCCGTGCCGTCTTTGCCAAGGGCTACGTCAAGAATAAGGTCATGGAGTTTGTGGGCCCGGGCATCGCGAGCATGACGACCGACTACCGCAACGGCGTCGACGTCATGACCACCGAGACCACCTGCCTGTCGAGCATCTGGGCCACCGACGAGGACACGCACGCATTCCTGACCGTGCACGGCCGCGGCGATGACTACCGCGAGCTCAAGCCCGCCGATGTCGCCTACTACGACGGTTGCGTCGAGGTCGACCTGTCGAGCATCAAGCCCATGATCGCCCTGCCGTTCCATCCTTCCAACGGCTTTGAGATCGACGAGCTCAACGAGAATCTCGAGGACATCCTGCACGAGGTGGAGCTCGAGGCCGCCAAGATCGGCGAAGGCAAGACGCACTTTAGCCTGCTCGACAAGATCGTCGACGGCAGGCTGCACGTGCAGCAGGGCGTTATCGCCGGCTGCTCGGGCGGCAACTACGACTCTGTGGTCCAGGCTGCCCGCGTGCTCAAGGGCGCCAACACCGGCTGCGGCGAGTTCTCGCTGTCGGTCTATCCCACGAGCCAGCCCGTGGCGCTCGAGCTTACACGTCGCGGCTATATCTACGACCTCATGGAGGCCGGCGCGATCGTGCGCACGGCGTTCTGCGGCCCGTGCTTTGGCGCCGGCGACACACCTGCCAACAACGGCCTGTCCATCCGCCACACCACGCGCAACTTCCCCAACCGCGAGGGCTCCAAGCCGGGCAATGGCCAGCTAAGCGCCGTGGCCCTGATGGACGCTCGCTCCATCGCGGCGACCGCAGCCAACGGCGGCGTCCTGACGCCGGCGACCGACCTGCCCGAGGACACCTGGGACGAGGCCTGCGAGTACACCTTCGACGACGCGCCGTACAAAAAGCGCGTGTACTGGGGCTTTGGCAAGGCCGAGCCGGCCGACGAGCTGGTCGAGGGTCCCAACATCAAGCCGTGGCCTACGATGGAACCGCTCGGCGACGACATCCTGCTCAAGGTGTGCTCCAAGATCATGGACCCGGTCACCACGACCGACGAGCTCATTCCCTCGGGCGAGACGAGCTCCTTCCGCTCCAACCCGCTGGGTCTGGCTGAGTTTACGCTCAGCCGCCGCGACCCGGCCTACGTGGGTCGCAGCAAAGAGGTCGACGCCGTGGAGAAGCGCCGCGTTGCCGGCGAGTCCGCGCGCGACCTGGCGGCGCTCGATGCCGAGCTTGCCGGCGTGTTTGAGGCACTGGCCGGCGTGGGCGTCGCGGCCGATGCCAAGGCGACCGAGTACGGCTCCATGCTCTACGCCAAGAAGCCGGGCGACGGCAGCGCCCGCGAGCAGGCCGCGAGCTGCCAGCGCGTCATTGGCGGCCTGGCCAACATCGTGCACGAGTACGCCACCAAGCGCTATCGCTCCAACGTGATGAACTGGGGCATGGTGCCCTTCCAGATGGAGGCGGAGCCCAACTTTGAGGTGGGCGACTACGTCTTTGTGCCGGGTATCCGCGCCGCGCTCGATGGCGACTTGAAGAACATCGCCGCCTACGTGGTGCGTGCCGATGGTGCGGTCGAGCAGATTGAGCTCTACATTACCGATATGACGGCAGAGGAGCGTGCCATCGTCAAGGCCGGCTGCCTGATCAACTACAACAAGTTCAAGGCCGCTGCCGAGTAACTCTGCTGTACGCCCCGGCCACACCTTTCCCTCGTGCTCACGCGCTTCGCGAGGGTCGCCCGAGGGAAAGGTGTGGCAGGGGCTACCGCGACGTTCTCGTTGGGTCTTGAGGGACGCTAATAAATAGACTTGCTTGATGCCGCCGCTGTTGTCGGGGCGGCTTCTTTTTGTTGAAACCCCCACATTGGGGACAGGCACCTTTGTGGTGGTGGGGACTAGCTCGATGTTGTTGTGATCGTTGAGCGGCATGTTAATGGGCTCTACAGAATTTCATCCGGGTTGGCGGGTTTGGTTGTTTTGGGGATGCCGAGTTTGGATGACGCGAAATCGTCAACATTGTCCTTGATTCCGTCTCTGGTGTAGACGGTGACCATATAGGTGCTGTGCCCGAATTCGCTCTTGTCGCGTATTGCCCAGGCCTGCCAGTAGGCGGCCCCACTTCGCCCTTTGATTTTTCCGACACGGTGGAGTTCTGTTCGCTTTAATTTCTGGTCGCTATCGATGGTTCGACCGGCCTCGTCGGTGAGCCCGCACTGCCCAAGTAGCTTGTCGAGGACTTGGTTCATGTGGCACTCGTCGGTGTTTGGAGCATAGTCGTAGGCGAGGGTGATGGAGTCGAGGGGCTGGTCGTCGATCAAATAATTCATCGCCTGAGGTTCAAGGCAGAAATAAGGAGACCGTCCGTCGATCTGATTGAGCAGCGGTAACTTTGACCGCCAAATTCCGGTGGGAATTCCATCTTCGTAAAACACACAGCGACAGATAAAGGAGAGCGAGGTGGCACGCGAGCCGGCGTCGACCATTCCGCATAAATCGAAGGGCGAGGCGATACCAAGGGAAAAGGGCGTGACGACGATAAGGAAGAGCATCACGATGGGTATGGCGAGAATGGCGATAACGTTGCGACCGGTGGAATGAGGCGGCTTCATATGCGCTCCTCGAGACAAAGATCTGTTGAGGATAGGCAGAAATGGATATGTTCAGAGAACAATTCAAGTTTAATCTCATGGCGCGAGATGGTCGACCGTTAGCGTCGAAAACCACCACAAAGGTGCCTGTCCCCTTTGTGGTGGTGAGGAGCGCGCGGCTTCTTTTGGTAATAGTGTTAGCTGGCGGTATCATTAGTGCAGGTGGCGAAGGTTTGCATTGTGGGGTGTTTTGCCGTGAGCCGTTCTGCCCGTATTGGATTGATTGTCTTGGCGCTTGCGATCGCTGTGGTTGGCGCGGGCGCTGTCGGTATGGCATTTCTACCTGCTGCGGTGACGGAGCCGGTGGTCAAGCCTGTGACTCAATCTGTCGAACTTCTGACCGGCGACGACAAGCCCGAGACCATTACCGTTGATTTTGATGAGCAGCCGGCTGTGCTGGGTATTAGCAATTATCCGCGTATTCAGCTTGGGGCCATGCGCTATACCACGGATACAAGCCTGATCGATAGGGCGTCCGAGCTACTCAAGGGCAAAACATTTAAGCGTTGGTACGGATATGCGTCCTATCGGGCAAAAGCGAACGACATGGTTGGCGGATGCCACTCTTCCATCGAGCTGGACACTGCAAACGGCGCAAAGTTATGTGATGTCTCGTACGATCCGGGCTACGAGGGCAATGAGGGTCCGGGCATCTACATCATGGACGGCGATGTCGCCTATGTCATGGAGGGCGACCAGACCGAGCTCAACGATTTTATGGGTCAGTGTATCCAAGATGCCTATAAACAGACCTGCTTGCCTGACCCGCAGACTGCACGCGATAGTGGGTCTGCCCGTACATGGCTGTTCGAGGATGAGATGCCCTGGACCGTCGAATCGGGAAGTACGGGTTCGGCGAAGGAGTAGAGACCGCGACCACCACAAAGGTGCCTGTCCTCTTTGTGGTGGTTTTCGGTCTGTCTCGATCTGTAACATCTTGGCCGCTAAAAGTGGGCCTGGTGTTACAGATTTAGATTATTGATCCGGGTGTTTTCTGTTCGTCTCGATTTGTAACAGATAGAGCTCTATTTGCTGACTAGATGTTACAGATTTAGATAAACGGGTGCCGCTGGTCATTTCATCTCGACCTGTAACATCTAGAGCCATAAACAGCCGCTAGATGTTACAGATTGAGATAGTAAGGGGACGAGGCCGTAGCGGGTGAGCGCACCTGCTCCCTATCTTTCAATCACTCATAAAATCTTATATATAGAGACTTAGATTCATGTATAAGATCGTATAAAGCTGGCAACAATACTTCTCGAACAACGTGAAGCCGCCCCGTAGGGCGGCCGCCCCAAGAGAGGTGATTCCATGAGAATCGATAAGCTAGCAATGACGTCGCGCGAGGCGCTGCAGACCGCCATGAGCACGGCTGCCGATGCGCAGGCCGGCGCGGTGGAGCCGATTCACCTGCTGTCCGCCCTGCTCGGTGCCGGCGAGCGCAATATCTCCGTGATCATCGAGCGCATCGGCGCCGACCCGGCCCAGCTTGCGCGCTCCACGCAAGATGCCATCGACCGCGCGCCCAAGGTTTCGGGCGAGGGTCAGCAGATGGGTCTTTCCAATGAGCTCGTCCGCGTCATCGAGAAGGCCGAGAAAAAGGCCACCAAGATGGGCGACAGCTTTGTGGTGACCGAGCACCTGCTGATGGCGCTTGCCGAGGACAAGGGCGAGGCTGGTCGTGTGCTGCGCGATGCCGGCGTGACCAAGGAGCGTATCGAGCAGGTCTACGAGGAGCTGCGTGGCGATGACCGCGTGACGTCTGCCGAGGACAAGACCCAGTTTGAGGCGCTGGAACAATACGGACGCAACATCTGCGACCTTGCCCGCGCCGGCAAGCTCGACCCTGTCATCGGCCGTACCGACGAAATCCGTCGTACCATCCAGGTCCTGTCTCGCCGCACCAAGAACAACCCCGTGCTCATCGGTGAGCCGGGCGTCGGCAAGACGGCCATCGTCGAGGGCATCGCCCAGCGTATCGTGGCCGGCGACGTGCCGAGCACGTTGCGCGACCGCGACCTCATCGAGCTCGACATGAGCGCGCTGGTCGCCGGCGCCAAGTACCGCGGTGAGTTCGAGGACCGCTTGAAGGCTGTGCTCAAGGAAGTGCAAAAGTCCGAGGGCAAGGTCATCCTGTTCATCGATGAGCTCCACACCATCGTGGGTGCGGGTGCCACCGAGGGCTCCATGGACGCCGGCAACATCCTCAAGCCGGCGCTCGCCCGTGGCGATCTGCACGCGATCGGCGCGACCACGCTCGACGAATACCGCAAGTACATCGAGAAGGACGCGGCGCTCGCCCGTCGTTTCCAGACGGTGATGGTGAGCGAGCCCACCGTCGAGGACACCATCTCCATCCTGCGTGGCCTCAAGGAGAAGTACGAGATCTTCCACGGCGTGCATATCACCGATAGCGCGCTCGTGGCAGCTGCCGACCTCTCCGATCGCTACATCGCCGACCGCTTCCTGCCCGACAAGGCCATCGACCTGGTCGATGAGGCGGCAAGCCGCCTGCGCATGGAGCTCGACAGCATGCCGGTCGAGATCGACGCCACCACGCGTCAGCTCACCCAGCTGCAGATCGAGGAACAGGCGCTCATGAAGGAGACCGACGACGCCTCCAAGGAGCGTCTGGAGGCCCTGCGCCAAGAGATCGCCGAGGTCCAGGAAAAGCTCAACGTGCAAAAGGCCGGCTGGCTCAACCAGAAGAACGCCATCGACCACGTGCAGGAGCTTAAGGGACAGCTCGACGAGGCCAAGAGCGAAGAGGAGCGCGCGACGCGCAACGGCGACCTGGGCCGTGCGTCCGAGCTGCGCTACTCCGTGATTCCGGGCCTGCAGCAGCAGATTCAGGATTCCGAGGCCGCGCTCGAGGCGCAAAAGCAACAGGACGGCGAGGGCCTCAACGAGCAGGTGACCTCCGACGAGATCGCCGAGGTCGTGAGCGCCTGGACCGGCGTGCCCGTGTCCAAGATGATGCAGGGCGAGCTCGACAAGCTCAAGGGCTTGGAGGGCGAGCTGCATAAGCGCGTCATCGGCCAGGACGAGGCCGTGTCCGCTGTGGCCGCGGCCGTGCGCCGCAGCCGTGCGGGCCTCTCCGACCCGGACAAGCCCATCGGCAGCTTCTTCTTCCTGGGCCCCACCGGCGTGGGCAAGACCGAGCTCGCCAAGGCGCTGGCCGAGTGCCTGTTCGATGACGAGCGCGCGCTCGTGCGTATCGACATGTCCGAGTATATGGAGAAGTTCAGCGTCCAGCGTCTGATCGGTGCGCCCCCGGGATACGTGGGCTACGACGAGGGCGGCCAGCTCACCGAGGCCGTGCGCCGTCGTCCGTACTCCGTAATCTTGCTCGACGAGATGGAGAAGGCTCATCCCGATGTCTTCAACGTGCTGCTGCAGGTGCTCGACGACGGTCGCCTGACCGATGGCCAAGGTCGCCAGGTGTCCTTCAAGAACACGATCATCATCATGACATCTAACGTGGGCTCCAAGGCTATCGCCGAGCTTTCCGGTAAGGACGAGGAGGAGATGCGCCATCAGGTTGACGTGGCCATGGCTCAGACCTTCCGCCCCGAGTTCCTCAACCGTATCGACGATATCGTGGTGTTCCATCCGCTCGGCATGGCGCAGATTGAGAAGATCGTCGATATCCAGCTCGCCGACGTCCGCGCACGTTTGGCCAAGGAACGTATGACGCTTGCCATCACCCCGGCGGCCAAGCAGATGCTCGCCGTGGGCGGCCTGGACCCGGTCTTTGGTGCCCGTCCGCTCAAGCGTCTGGTTCAGCGCGAGGTCGTGGATGCCATCGCCGCCGCTATCATCGACGGCACGGTGCGTGAGGGCGATCAGGTGACGGTCGATGTCGACAAGGACGGCGGCTTTACCGTCGTATGCGACAACACGCCGGCGGCCACCTACGAAGTCCCCGACGCCGAGTAGATTTTGGGCCGGCTTTAAAACCGCCCCTCATCGCAAAACGCCAAGGGCGGCGGATCCAATTGGGTTCGCCGCCCTTTTTCGTGCGACAATCGATGATGCCGAACGGATGCGATGTAAGGAGCTATGCAGATGAAAGACGAGATCAAGACAAGCGCGCCGGCGCCCAGGCCCACGTCCAAACCGGCGCCCAAGCCGCGCGACCCCTACATCCGTGCCGAGAACGAGGACGATGACGGTTACGACCCCTACAGCGACCGACGCCCCGAGCGCGAGCCGATGTTCGAAGCTGACCCGTGGCGCTAATTGCATCAAGTAGCTAATTTGGCGATGATTTTCTGGGACGGGGTAGTCAAAAAAGTCCCGTCCCAAATCGACTGCCCAGGGAGTCGCATTCGAGCTTGGTTGTCCTCTCAGCCACTCGGCATCCTTCGAGCAGAAATAGTGAAAAACTTGCTTAAGTGTTAATCAAGTCAGACATAATCTTGCTCTCTAATTAATCAAGAACCGCTATAATTTTGATTAGCTAGAGAGCAAGATTGGAGAATCATGGCATTCAACGACTTGATCGCCCAGAAAATAAAGGACTTTGAACAGCAGGGGGTTCCGCAGGTCTTTGAGCGAGACCTTGATCTAGGAAACCCACAGGAGCCAAAGCGCGACAACATCGTAAATGTGATTGTGGGGGCCCGCCGTTGTGGAAAGACGTATCGCTTGTATCAGGAGATGCGGCGGCTTCAGAGCCGGGGCGTCGAGCTTGACCGGATGCTTTACTTCAATTTTGAGGATGAGCGCTTGCGCCCGTATGAGCCATCGCTGCTGGCGGACGTGCTCGACACGTTCTATGCGCTGTATCCTGCTGCTCGAACCGAGGGCGCTTACATTTTCTTTGACGAGATCCAAGAAATTCCCGAATGGGGTGCGTTTCTGCGGCGTGTAGTCGATACGGAGAAAGCGACCGTCTATGTGACGGGATCTTCTTCTAAGATGCTGTCCTCAGAACTTAAGAGCGAGTTCAGGGGTCGTTCTCTTGTGCGAGAGCTTTTTCCGTTGAGTTTTTCGGAATACGTTCGATATAAGACGGGGAGTGTTCCCGAGCCAGATGCGACCTTTTCCCCGAGCGATGCAGCGCTGCTTCGACATCATCTGATCGGGTATCTTGAACGAGGGGGATTCATCGCGACACTTGAGCAGACGCCTGCAGACGCGATTCAGCTGCTACAGGAATATGCTTCGCGAACGGTCGCCATGGACGTCGTTGAACGGTACGACGTCAAGAACCCTCGCCTGGCATCGCTGTTCTTGACGCGGTGTATGGCATCTTCGGGACGAGAGCTGTCAGTGAACAAAGTGTACAACGAGTTCAAGAGCAGACAGATACCCGTCAGCCGTAATTCGCTCAGCGATTTGCTTGAGTATTATGAGGACGCCTACCTGTTATTTTCTGTGCCGGAGTTCACGCGTTCACTGGCAAATAACATGCGGTCTGCGTCTAAGGTCTACGCTGTCGACCCTGCGATGTTTGGAGCATTCTCTCCCGCATCGGCATTGGACCAGGGCCAGAGGCTCGAGACCGCAGTGTTCAATGCGCTAAGAAGAAGGACTCCCGCGGTGAGGACCGGCTCGGTCTGCCGCCTGCTAATCAAAGAGAAGAGCAAAAGCCATGAGGTGGACTTTGTGGCTGGGGACGCGCTTCTCATGCGGGCTTATAGCCTGATTCAGGTGAGTGCGGATATGGCAAGTGAGAAAACGCGCGAGCGCGAAATTGCCGCGCTTGATGCCTCGATGGCCCAGTTCGATCTTGGCGAGTCGGCAATCGTTACCATGGATGAACAGACCGATATTCCATGCGAGCATGGTGTGGTACACGTTGTGCCCGCATGGAAGTGGCTCCTTGCCTAATCATCTATGGACCTGTGGGGTCAGGACCTCCTGGCTCCTTCATCACGGTTGGGGAGCACCTTGCTGCGCCCGGCTAGTCCTGGGCTTTGATACTCGGCAGTAGGATCTGCGCGAGGTAGTCGGTCTCGAGTTTGGTCGCGGCGTCTGCCTTGCCGTCTTTGCCGACCAGTACGTTCTTGATCTGGCTATAGGTGTAGCGGTTACCGGTCGTGAGCTCGACAAGCTCAATGGCCGTGTCCATGGGGTAGGTTGACACGGGATTCTGCGTCCGTCCGTTGATGGTCTGGGGCACCACGTACGGATAGACGGGGCCGCTGGCATAGACGGTATAACCGTTGCCTAGATTGGCCGCACCCAAAACCGTATCGCCCTCATCGGGCGTAAAGCTCTCGCCCTCGCGCACCGCGACGAGCGTCACAATCGGCGTATCGCTGTCGCCGGCAAGATAGATGCATAGCGTGCTGCCATTTTGCCAAGTCTCGACCTTGCCGTACCACTCGACGGGGATATCGAGCTGGTAGAGGTCGGTTGCCTTGTGGCGGGCATCGGCATCACGGGCCGCCTGTGCCTTTTGCGCGCTCACGGCATTGACGGCGGCGTCGCGCCGCGCGGTTGCCGCCTGCTGGAGCACCTTGGCGGTGGCGGCGGAGCTCGCGCCTCCCTCCTCGGCATATTTGGCGGCGGCATCGATCTGGTCGTCGGTTACCGTGTCGGCCGAAGGCACCTTGAGCTTAAAGGCGGCCTGGCTGCTTAGGTCCTGTCCGTCGCTCTTGATCGTGACCTGCGCCTTGGTGGTCGGGACGGTATAGATGGTGCCGTCGGCCGCGATGGGGGAGGCAGCGATGGAGAGCGTGTAATCGCCGGGCAGCAGTTTGATGCCGCGGCCGTGCTCGTCAACATAGAGCGTTTCGCTCACGGATGAGCCATCAGCGTCCTGACCGCTCACCTGTACGGGAATCTTGGAGCCGGTGGAACAGTCGAGGCCCGCGGCATGCACGCCAATCTGCACCGACATCATCGTGTGGGCATTGGCGGCGACAGCGGCAGCCTGCTCTTGCTGATATCCGTTCCAGGCAGCATAGCCTGCGCCGCCGGCGACAAGCGCAGCGACCACAGCGCCGGCGACCATTAGATTGCGGCGCTTGGGCGACATCTTGCGATGGCGGACCTCGGCCTCGCGTGCCGAGGGGACGGACGGAAGGGGAATATCGCCCATGGCGATGGTCTCGTCCACGGCTGGTGCGGAACCCAGGCCAGGAAGCTCGCGGGTCAGCGAATCCTCGGCCGGCAGGCTGTCGAGCAAGACGGTTTCCTCGCCCGTGTCGGATCCGGGCTGGTCGTCGGCCTCGCTATCGTCCTCTTCGGCTTCGTCAGGAGCGTCTTTGGCGTCGCTGCCTTCGTCCTCAGTGTCTTCGTGCGCCTCGTCCTGCGCGTCGACGACCGAATCGCTAAACGAGAGCTCGTCTAGCGCGATCCGGTCAAGGCTCTCCAGGGCTTCGGCACATGCTTCCGCATCCTGGGCCGCATCCTCGCGGCCATACGTCTCATCGCTCATATATCCCCCAATGCAATATCGGCTCAACACTGTACCCAAAAATGGAGCCATATAAAGCGCATACGAAATATAAGATCCGATTTAACCTGAGCGCATCGTTCGGCCGCATCCTCGCGGCGGCAAAAGGCCCCCGGAACGCGGACGAATCACATTCCGGGGGCTCTGCAATGCGTTGAGTTGCGCGGAGCCGGCTATGCTGCTTCACATTCAAGCGGCGTTTGCGCCGGGTATGTTACTCGGCGTGTGCGTAATCCACCTTGGCGCGGCGAGCGGTAGCCTTCTCCCAATCGCTGGTGCCCTCAAAGACGTCCTGCTTGTAGGGATTGCGGCCGAGCTTCTTGGCGCGGTAGGCGATGTAGATGATCGCGGCGACGTTGGCGACCAGTGCGGCGATCGAGACCGCGGTAGCGGCGCCGGGGTCGAGCGTGGAGTGGGTCACAAAGATGGACTCCTCCTGGAAGTACGGGAACACCTGGGCAAACATGCACCAAATGGCCAGCGTAAAGGCGCGGTTCTGGATCCAGCCGCCCTTGTTCCAGATAAAGGCGGCGACGGTGGGCGCCAGCAGCAGCGCAAAGCCGCAGAACCAGGAGTGGGTGGGCAGGCAGTTGTAGGTGTAGCAGAAGTTCCAGATATCGTAGGCGATGATGTAGACCCAGGTCATGTCGGGCCACAGCATATCGGTCTGATCCTCGGAGGCGTAGACGCTCCACCAACCGGTCATGCAGAAGATGTTGATGATACCGGCGATGCCGTTAAATACGTTGTTCCAGCCGGCCAGCTGCGTGGCGCCCTCGGAGGTGACCCAGGTGGACTCGCCCAGGACAAAGAAGTGATATGCGCTCTCGAAGTCGGACACGACGGCGATCATGATGTTGATGGCGACGATCACAAACGGCCACGCGCGGAACCAGTGCGCCTTGCCGATCTTGCCCCACTGGTACTTAATGGCAATGAAGCCCCAGCAACCGGCGAGCGCCGCGTATACCTTGGCGTAGTGGAACCAGCTGTTCTGGTACACATGGGTGGGGTTGGTGAGCGCCCACTCGGCACCCTGCGAAACGCCGACGGCGATGGCGACGCAGTAGATGGTCATGGCCAGCGGAGCCACGCCAAAGATGATGGCCGCGCCGAGCTTGGTGCGGCGGCCGACCTCGTTGAGCACGATCAGGCCGATAAAGACCATGGCCCAGCCGGCCCAGTGGATAAGGGTATCGCTACCCCAAACATCGAACAGCATGCTGCTCTCCTTTCACACGCCCGCGGCCCCTCTTCTGATCGCGGGCAGTTTGGCCAAATGTCGTCAGTTCTGGGGCTTGCGCTCGGGATACTTGGCGGTATAGCCCTCGATGTGGAGTGTCGAGGCGATGATTTCCTTGACCGTCTCGTCGGGCACATCGGGGTGCGTGCGGATATACATCAACAACCCCATGATGAGGGTGTAGAACGTCTCGTAGACATGGTCGATGCGTAGCTCATGATGGGCGACAAAATCCACCACGGTGGTATCGCAGATATACTGCGCCACGCGCTGGACCACGTTGTGCAAAAAGCCGCCGTAGAGCGCGCCGCTGCTCGAGGTGAGCGTGCTCGGCAGCTCGTGGCCGCTGGCGACCAGGCGCTTAAAGAGCGGGGCGACGGTGTCGAGCGCGCCCTCGATATCGCCGACGGTGCGGCCGGCGTTCCACTGCTCGAGCTCGGAGATAAAGCCGTCGATCGCCTCGTCCATAACAGCGGTGACGGCGGCGTCCATATCGGCAAAGTAGTGGTAGAACAATGAACGCGTGCAGCCGGCTCGCTTGGTCACGGCCGATACCGATAGGTGGGACACGCCCAGCTCGGAGCTTACGGTGCGCACGGCATCGAGGATCTCGCGACGGCGTTCGTCGCCCGTCAGGCGCTTTGCCGCGCTATCGGATGCGGGAACGGCATCGACCACAGAGGTATCTGCTGTGTTGTTGCCCATGTTTTTGCCGCCTTTCATCCTCTTTTGCCTGACCGTTCGCCTAACAGTCTTGAATATTGTTGACGGTTCGTCAATACTATTTTTGACACAATGTCAACTAATGGCGGGTGAACGGCATGGGGCATGCCCGGCCTGCAGAAAAAGAGGGGCGCTGCGGCCTCGCCGGGCTGCGGCAAGAGAAGGGACAACCATGATTCTCAACGGACCGGGGATTAGCTACACCGAGCCCGACATCGGTTCGGAGTTCGTGCCGCCGCTGCCGGAGCATCCGCGCGAGGCAATCGTCAAGCTGTGCGAGCACTGCACCAACCGTCTGCTGCATCGCGATGAGCTGCTGGGCTACGAGTACTGGTCGTTTGCCGAGGCCGCAACCGACGAGCAGGCCGAAGTGCTCTGCAAGATGAAGATGCGCCGTCCCTATACGCTGCCCGAGATGGTCAAGCTCACCGGCATGCCCGAGGCCGATATCGAGAAGATGCTCGACGACATGAGCTACACGGGCCTGCTCGAGTACAACTGGGAAAACCCCGAGCGCGCCAAGCAGTGGGTGCTGCCCATGCTGGTGCCGGGTTCTGCCGAGTTCCTCAACATGCGCGTGAGTCAGCTCGAGGAGCATCCAGTCTATGCCAAGTTTTTTGAGCAGGCATCTAAGGGCCCGCTGTCCAAGGCCACGCCGATGGTGCCGCCCGGTGGTGCCGGTATCGGCATGCATGTCATTCCGGTCGAGAAGGCCATCGATGCCGCGAGCACCTCGGTGCCTATTGAGCATATCGAGCACTGGCTCGACAAATACGAGGGTAAGTATGCCGCCAGCACCTGCAGCTGCCGTGCGAGCCGTCGCGTGATGGGTGAGGGCTGCGCCGACGACCCGGCCGATTGGTGCATCGCCGTGGGCGATATGGCCGACTACGTGGTCGAGACCGACCGCGGCCACTATGTGACGCGCGAGGAGGTCTACGACATTTTGCGCCAGGCCGAGGACAACGGCTTTGTGCACCAGATCACCAACATTGACGGCGAGAACAAGATCTTCGCCATCTGCAACTGCAACGTCAACGTGTGCTACGCCCTGCGCACCTCGCAGCTGTTCAACACGCCCAACCTGTCGCGCTCGGCCTATGTCGCCAAGGTCGAGAAGGACAAGTGCGTGGCCTGCGGTCGCTGCGTTGAGGTGTGCCCGGCTGGTGCCGCCAAGCTCGGCCAGAAGCTCTGCAGCAAAAAGGCCGGCGGACAGGTGCCCGAGTATCCGCGCCAGGAGCTGCCCGATGCCACCAAGTGGGACCACACCAAGTGGTCGCCCAACTACCGCAACGATAACCGTATTGAGACGCATGAGTCCGGCACCGCTCCCTGCAAGACGGCCTGCCCCGCGCATGTTGCCGTTCAGGGCTATTTGAAGCTCGCGGCTCAGGGTCGCTATGACGAGGCGCTGGCGCTCATTAAGCGCGAGAACCCGCTGCCCGCTATCTGCGGCCGTGTGTGCAACCGCCGCTGTGAGGATGCCTGCACCCGCGGCCGTGTGGACGCCGCTGTGGCTATCGACGAGGTCAAGAAGTTTATCGCCCAGCGCGATCTGGATGCCGCGACCCGCTATGTCCCACCTGTGGTGACCCCGACGCGTGCCGGCGGCTTCGACCAGAAGATCGCCATTATCGGTGCCGGCCCGGCCGGTCTGTCCTGTGCTTTCTATTTAGCCGAGAAGGGCTACAAGCCCGTCGTATTCGAGAAGAATGAGCGCCCGGGCGGTATGCTCACCTACGGTATTCCCAGCTTTAAGCTGCAGAAGGACGTCATCGAGGCCGAGGTCGAGGTTATTCGCCTGATGGGCGCCGAGTTCCGCTATGGCGTGGAGGTCGGTCGCGACGTGACGCTCGACGAGCTGCGCGAGCAGGGCTTTAAGGCCTTCTACGTGGCCATTGGCTGCCAGGGCGGCCGCCTTGCCGGCATTCCGGGCGAGGATGCCGAGGACGTGACCGTGGCCGTCGACTTTTTGCGCGAGGTCAACAGCGGCAAGATTGACGCGCTGCCCGGCCGCACTATCGTGGTGGGCGGCGGCAACGTGGCCATCGACGTTGCCCGCAACGCCTGCCGCCTGGGCTCCGAGCACGTCGAGATGTTCTGTCTGGAGAGCGAGGCGCAGATGCCCGCCAGCGAGGAAGAGCGTCGCGAGGCCATTGAGGACGGCGCACACATCAGCTGCGGTTGGGGCCCCAAGGAGGTTCACCTGGACGAGGCCGGTCGCGTATGTGGCATCACCTTTAAACGCTGCACGCGCGTCTTTGACGACGAGGGCCGTTTTGCGCCCGAGTACGATGAAAACGACCTACGTCGTGTCGATGCCGACCGTGTGGTCATGTCGATCGGTCAGTCCATCGTGTGGGGCGACCTGCTGGCTGGTTCCAAGGTGGAGCTTGGCCGCGGTCAGGGTGCCCTTGCCGATTCCCAGACCTACCAGACCGCCGAGCCCGACATCTTTGTGGGCGGCGACGTCTACACCGGTCCGAGCTTTGCCATCGATGCCATCGCCGCCGGCCACGAGGCCGCCGTGTCCATCCATCGCTTTGTGCAGCCGGGATCCACGCTCACCATCGGCCGCAACCAGCGCCGCTACACCGCGCTCGACCGCGACGACGCCGTGATCGAGAGCTATGACAACGCGAGCCGCGAGGTTGCCCACGTGGACCGCGAGCGCGAGAAGGCCGCGCCGTTTAGCGAGTACGTTGAGACCTTTACCGAAGAGCAGGTGCGCGCCGAGACCGCCCGTTGCCTGGGTTGCGGTGCCTCGATCGTCGACCCCAACAAGTGCATCGGCTGCGGCCTGTGCACCACCAAGTGCGCGTTCGACGCCATCCATCTGGATCGCGACCGCCCCGAGTGCTCCACGATGGTCAAATACGAGCAAAAGCTCCCCAGCCTGGGCAAGTACGCACTCAAGCGTGCCATCAAGATCAAATTCGGTCGCAAGTAAGTAGTCATAACGGGAACGGCGGAAGGAATTAAAAGTGCACGAGCTCGGAATCGTCTATCACATCATTCGCGATGTCGAGAATGTGGCTCGCGCCAACGGCGTAAGTCGCGTTTCGAGCGTGACGTTGCTGTTGGGCGAGGTCTCGGGCGTCGTTCCCGACTTGCTGCTCGACGCTTGGCGCTGGGCAGCGGATAAAAAGCCTATCACCGAGGGCTCGGAGCTTATCGTGGAGCCCGTTGAGGCCGTGACACATTGCGAGGCGTGCAGCCGCAACTACGCGACGGTCGAGCACGGCAAGACCTGCCCTTATTGCGGCAGCGGCGAGACATACCTGCTGCAGGGCCAGGAGGTCATGATCAAGCAGATCGAGACCCCCGACGAGGACCCGGCAGACGCTGCCCCCGACGGCCTCTCCGACGCCCCCGATGCCGTCGACGCCGCCAACCCCCTCCACATCGCCTAGCCCCTAGTCGTTGGGGACGTCCCCAATGACTACTTGCGCTAGAGCATAAGTCACGCTAATAGTCAAGGTATGTCTGTTTAAACAAAATAGCGGCAGTACAAGCGCATTCGCACTTGCTTAAAATCGGTATCAATGAACAGCATGCTTGTATCTGTAAAATACATGACTTGATGAGCGACGCTTTAGTGGGAAATGAGTCGAAAAATAGCAACGTAATCAACTTGTAACAAACCTAGACGTTTAAACAAATAATCCAACCTTTTGCGGATTCAGCTATAATTCCACAATCAAAACAGGTATACTTCGTTCATGTCGTGTAGGAAATACGTAGACAAAAAGGAGGTTATGTGATGGTAAGTATTGTTCTTGCTAGCCATGGTGACTTGGCGGCTGGAATCAAGCAGACGGGCTCGATGGTCTTTGGCGATCAGCCGTCTGTAGCCGTGGTCTCGCTCGAGCCGAGCATGGGCCCCGACGACTTCCGTGCCAAGGTCGAGGAAGCAGTCGCTTCCTTCGAGGACCAGGAGCAGGTGCTCTTCCTCGTTGATCTGTGGGGCGGTACGCCGTTCAACCAGATCAGCGGGCTCATCGAGGGCCACGATTCCTGGGCTATCGTCACCGGTGTCAACCTGCCTATGCTCATCGAGGCATATTCGCAGCGCTTTGACGCAAAGAACACTGCACATGCGATCGCAAAACATCTCGTGACTGAGGCTAAGGCTGGCGTGCGCGTCAAGCCCGAGTCTCTGGAGCCCGAGGAGAAGAAGCCGGCTGCGGCCGCCGCTGCTCCTGCAGGCGCCATCCCTCCGGGAACGGTCATCGGCGACGGGCACATCAAGATCGCCCACGTCCGTATCGACACCCGTCTGCTTCATGGTCAGGTGGCCACCACGTGGACCAAGCAGATCAACCCCAACCGCATCATCGTGGTTTCCGACGGCGTTGCTCACGACGAGCTCCGCAAGACCATGATCGAGCAGGCTGCCCCTCCGGGAGTCCATGCCAACGTCGTGCCCATCAAGAAGATGGCCGAGGTCGTCAAGGACACGCGCTTTGGTGACACCAAGGCCATGCTGCTCTTCGAGAACCCGCAGGATCTGCTCAGGGCCATCGAGGCCGGCGTCGACATCAAGGAAGTCAACATCGGTTCCATGGCTCACTCCAAGGGTAAGGTCGTCGTCACCAACGCCGTCGCTATGGGCGATGACGACGTTAAGACTCTCGAGGCCCTCAAGGCCAAGGGCGTCAAGTTCGAGGTCCGCAAGGTTCCTTCGGATTCCTCCGAGGATCTCGACGCCATGTTGAAGAAAGCTAAGGCCGAACTGGCCGCTCAAGCATAGTAAAGGAGGGTCCGATACATGTCTGCAATCACTATTCTGCTTGTTGCGATTGTCGCGTTGCTTGCCGGTATGGAAGGCATTCTGGATGAGTTCCAGTTCCATCAGCCGCTCGTGGCATGCACGCTTATCGGTCTCGTAACCGGTCACCTTCAGGAGGGCATCCTCCTGGGCGGTTCGCTCCAGATGATGGCCCTTGGCTGGGCTAACGTCGGCGCCGCCGTCGCGCCTGACGCCGCTCTGGCCTCGGTCGCTTCTTCGATCATCATGGTGCTCGCCCTCAACGGCGGCGCCACCGATTCGGCCAAGGCCGTTACCGCCGCCATCGCCGTCGCCGTTCCGCTGTCGGTCGCTGGCCTGTTCCTGACCATGATCTGCCGTACCCTGGCTACCGCTATCGCTCACGCCATGGACGGTTGCGCCGAGAAGGGTGACTTCGCCGGCATCGAGCGCTGGCAGTACGCTGCTATCCTCATGCAGGGCCTTCGTATCGCCATCCCGGCAGTGCTTCTGTGCATCATCCCGGCCGAGGCTGTTACCAACGCGCTTAACGCTATGCCCGACTGGCTGTCCGGCGGCATGGCTGTCGGCGGCGGCATGGTCGCTTCCGTCGGTTACGCCATGGTCATCAACATGATGGCCACCAAGGAGACCTGGCCGTTCTTCATCCTCGGCTTTGTCCTTGCTGCCATCCCTCAGCTCACGCTGATCGCCCTTGGCCTCATCGGCATCTCCCTTGCCCTCATCTACCTTGGCCTTAAGGATCTGGCCAAGCAGGGTGGCGGCATGGGCGGTGGCTCCGGCGACCCGCTCGGCGACATTCTGAACGATTACGAGTAGGAGGGGAGTGATACATATGGCAGAGAACAAGATTCAGCTCACCAAGGATGACCGCAAGAAGGTTTGCTTCCGTCATCAGTTCCTTCAGGGCTCGTGGAACTACGAGCGTATGCAGAACGGCGGCTGGTGCTTCGCAATGATCCCTGCGATCAAGAAGCTCTACACCAGCAAGGATGACCAGATTGCCGCTCTTAAGCGCCACCTGGAGTTCTATAACACCCACCCTTATGTTTCCGCCCCCGTCATTGGCGTCACCCTCGCTCTCGAGGAGGAGCGCGCCAACGGTGCTCCGATTGACGACGTCGCCATTCAGGGCGTCAAGGTCGGTATGATGGGCCCGCTCGCCGGCGTCGGCGACCCCGCCTTCTGGTTCACCCTTCGCCCGATTCTGGGCGCTCTGGGCGCTTCCCTGGCCCTGTCCGGCAGCATCGCCGGTCCGCTGCTGTTCTTCTTCGCGTGGAACATCATCCGTTACGCCTTCCTGTGGTACACGCAGGAGTTTGGCTACAAGGTCGGCTCCTCCATCGCCAAGGACCTCTCCGGCGGTCTGATGGGCAAGGTCACCGAGGGCGCTTCCATCCTGGGTATGTTCATCATCGGCGCCCTGGTCGAGCGCTGGGTGTCCATCTCCTTCACCCCGGTCGTCTCCAAGGTCACGCAGTCTGCTGGCGCCTTTATCGACTGGGCTAATCTGCCCTCCGGTTCTGAGGGTGTCAAGGAAGCACTGACGATGTATAACTCCATCGGTGCTAACGCCCTTGATCAGGTGAAGGTCACCACGCTTCAGGCTAACCTCGATCAGCTCATCCCCGGCCTTGCCGCCGTGTGCCTGACCCTGCTGGTCTGCAAGCTCCTCAAGAAGAAGGTCAGCCCGATCGTCATCATCCTGGCTCTCTTCGCCATCGGCATCATCGGTCGCGTCTGCGGCTTCATGTAAGCACGTTTCGGCTTAAGACCGAGAATTGCTAGGCAAGGGCTTTTGAGCCATTGAAACGGACCGCACCCGGTGGGTACACTGGATGCGGTCCGATTGTTTTATTTGGAGGGCGAGGCGCGCATGGCGCAATCTCAGAACAGCACGGTCGATCTGGCAACGCCGGCAACCTGCCTGATGGGGCTTACCAGTCACGGTAACGTAATGGTGGGCAATAAGGCGTTTGAGTACTATAACGAGCGCAATCCCGAGGATTTTATTCAGATCCCGTGGGATGAGGTCGACTATATTGCCGCTGAGGTTTTGCGCGGCACCAAGAAGATTACGCGTTTTGCCATCTTCACCAAGGACAATGGTCACTTTACGTTTTCGACGCGCGATGACAAAGAGACGCTTCGTGCGGTCCGCAAGTACGTTGACGAGGATAAGCTCGTGCGTTCGCCTGACTTTATCGATGTGACGGCTAAGGGCGCCAAGAGCATCCCCTCCGTTATCAAAAACCTCTTCCACAAAGGCAACTAGTCATTAAAGAGCGCCCCCTCAAAGTGGGGCGCAGTCTCCCATGTGGCTCGATCGGGAAAGTGCATCCCAGTTCGAGCGTCGATTCCGGGATGTAGTTTCCGGAACGGGGTCGTTTGGGAAACCGTGTTCCGTTTCGAGTCGAAATTGTGGGTCACAGTTTCCCAGCGAGGTCTCATGGGGAAAGTCTGACCCAGAATTTGCCTGGATAGTGGGACGCACTTTCCGGAGGGCTGTTCCACCGCAACTTCGAAGAGTGGGTATACGCTGCATTGCAGCGGCGTAAATCTGCTACACTAATACGACATGCCTCCGTAGCTCAGGGGATAGAGCACCGCTCTCCTAAAGCGGGTGTCGACGGTTCGAATCCGCCCGGGGGCACCAGAAGATTATGACGGCGTCGCGAGAGCGGCGCCGTTTCTGGTTTGTGGGAGCTGCCGACGGATTCGGACCGTCGACACCCGCGTCACCAATTTCCCCGCGGGGGGAGTTTTCGAATCCGCCCGGGGACACCAGAGATTGATCGAGCCCGGTACACCGTCACGGTACCGGGCTCTTCTGGTTCATGTCATGTCAAAAACGAAGCGCCCGCTTGCTGGGGGAGCAAGCGGGCGCCTGTGAGCGAATATGTTTGCGGCGGGAGCCGTAATGGGCGGTGGGGCGGCGACTAGTTGGTCGTACCGGAATCGTCGCCCGTGCTCGTGCCCGAGCCAGAGCCCGAACCCGAGCCAGAAAGTGCGACCGTCAGCGTGATCGTGTTGTCGGTGGACTGCTTGCCGGTGGGGGAGACGCCCGTAACGGTGGCGTTTTCGTTGCCGCTCACGGGGTTGCCGTTCTGGTCGCAGAACGCGATGTTGTAGAACCCGGCGTTGTTGAGCGCGGTGACGGCGGCGGAGATGCTCTTGCCGTACAGGTTACCCGGAACGCTGGCCTTGCCGGACTTCTTGGCAATGACGACGGTAATCGTGGCGCCGGGCTTCTGCTTGCCGCTGGGGTTCCAGCTGATCACGGTTCCCTCGGTAACTGAGTCGTTCTCCTGGTAGCTCACGTCGACGCCAAAGCCTGCCATATCGAGGGCGTTGCGCGCCTGGGCCTCGGTCATGTCGGTCAGGTCGGGGACGGACGTGGTATCCGGGCCGCTCGAGACCTTGTACGAGATGGTCGTGCCCTTCGCGACTTCCTTACCGGCTTCGGTGCCCTGCTCAAAGACCTGGCCCTCATCGGCCTCGTTGGCCTCCTCGGAGGCGTTGCCCTTCAGGCCAACGCTTGCCAGCGCGGCTTCTGCCTGGTCCTTGGTCAGGCCGAGAAGCTGGGGAACCTCAACCTTCTCGGAGGGCTTGGGGCCCTTGGAGATTACCAGGTTCACCTTAGTGCCCTTGGCCTTCTTGGTGTTGCCGTTGGGCGTCTGCTCGGCGACCTTGCCCTCGTCGACATCGTCGTTGTAGCTTTGGTCGATGGTGCCGACCTCGAGGCCGGCTTCCTTGATCAGTTCGACGGCAGTCTGCTGGTCCTTGCCCAGTACATCGGGAACGGTGACCTGCTCGCCGCCAAAGAGTCCTGTGGCAAAGGCCACCACGATGCCGATGACGGCAACGGCTGCCACCACGGCGGCGATGATCTTGTTCTTGTTGGATTTGGGCTTTTCGACCTCGTAGGAGCCGGTGGAACCCGAAACCGAGCTACGGGCGGTATTCTGGCCGCTCACGCCCGAGACGGGACGCACCATGGCGCGCGTCTGATCGGAAAGCTCGCGAGTCTTGGTGGCGCCCAGCTCGCCGGGGGCACCGATGATGCGCGTGGGCTCCGAGATGTTGACGGCACGGCCCGACAGGTAGCTGTTGAGCACCTGACGAAGCTCGTCGGCGGTCTGGAAGCGGTTTGCCGGGTCCTTCTCCATGCACTTGAGGATGATGCGCTCAAGGTCGGCGTCGACACCGGAGTTGATCTGGCTCGGTGGAATAGGCAGCTCGTTGACCTGCTTGAGTGCGACCGAGATAGCGTCGTCGCCGTCAAAGGGAACGCGGCCGGTGGCGCACTCATACATCACGACGCCCAGCGAGTAGATATCCGAGGTGGGGCCGAGATCCTGACCGCGGGTCTGCTCGGGGCTGACGTAGTGGGCGGTTCCCAGCACGTTGTTGTCTTGCGTGAGGTGGCTGTTCTTGGCGCGCGCGATGCCAAAGTCCATCACCTTGATGTTGCCGTCGGGCAGCACCATGATGTTCTGCGGCTTAATGTCGCGGTGGATGATCTCGTGCTTGTGGGCGACCGAAAGCGCGGAGCTGATCTGCGAGCCGATCTGGGCGACCTTCTTGGGGTCGAGGGCGCCGTGGCTCTTGATGCCGCTCTTAAGGTCGGTACCGCGCAGGTACTCCATGACGATGTAATAGGTGTCGCCGTCCTTGCCCCAATCGTAGACGCCCACGATATAGGGGGAGGAGAGACCGGCTGCTGCCTGGGCCTCCTGCTTAAAGCGTGCGGCGAAGGTTGCGTCGCCAGCATACTGCGGCAGCATGATCTTGACGGCTACCGTGCGGTCGAGGACCTGGTCCTGTGCACGGTAGACGGTCGCCATGCCGCCTGTTCCCACCTTATCCTTGAGGAGGTATCTTCCCCCGAGGACCCTCTGTTCCATTCCTGCTCCTAACATAACTATTCGCTCAACGATGTGTGTAGTACCTACGATGTGGCCGCTGGGGCCGTGTGGCGCGTTGCCGCTAACTCTTCGGCCGCGGCGCGCCTCGGGTGTCCGATTCGATCATGGGCATCACGCTCCCTGTGCGGCGAGCGCCGCGGTCAGGACGATGCCGGCAATCTTGGCCGCCTTGACGTCGTGTTTGTCGTAATCCTCCAAGGCCACCGAGATGGCGACCGTGGGTGAATCGTAAGGTGCAAAGCCAACGAACATCGAGTTGACGTTGGTGCCGCCGGTCTCGGCCGAGCCGGTCTTGCCGGCGACCTTGACGCCGGGGACCTGGGCATCGGTGCCGGTACCGGACTGGACGACGGTGAGCATGGCCTGCTTGACCTGGTCGGCCGTGGCGGAGCTGACGGCCTGACCCAGCGAGCGGGACTGCGTGGTCTTGACCACAGTTCCGTCCGGGGCGAGTACCTGGGCTACAAAGTACGGGTCCATGACCACGCCACTGTTAGCGATGGCGGCGGCAATCACGGCGTTTTGCATGACGGTGGTCTGCGGCCCGGGCGTGTGGTCCATGCCGACAGGCTGGCCGGCGCCGGCCCAGGCGGTCTCCCACTCGGTCATGAGCGACGGGTCGGCCATGATGGAGGCCGCGGAGGTCAGGTCTTGGCCGAGCTTTTGGCCGTAGCCAAAGGCGTTGGCAAACTGCACGAGCGTGTTTGCGCCAACTTCGTTTGCCACCTGGCCAAAGACGACGTTGGAGGACACGGCAAAGGCCTGCTGCAGGCTGATGGTGCCGTAGCTCTCGTTGGCATAGTTGGTGACCGGTGCGTTGCCGATGTCCATGGAGCCGGGCGCCTGGTAGGTGCTGGTAAGGCTGGCGGTGCCGGTCTCGAGTGCCGCGGAAAGCGTAACGACCTTAAACGTGGAGCCCGGCGTGTACAGCGCGTCCATGGCGCGATTGTACATAGAGCCGTCCTCGCCGCCGCCAGCCTGCAGCAGGGCGTCGATGTTGGTGTTGTCGTAGGTGGGCGAGCTGGCACATGCGAGCACCGCGCCGGTACGCGGGTCGATGACCACTACAGCGCCCTTAAAGCCCTTGAGCGCCTGCTCGGCCGCCGTCTGGATACGCGAGTCGATGGTGAGCTTGGCGGTGTTGCCCGGCTGGGTCTGGCCCGCGAGCGACGCGATGGCGTTGTTCCAGCTGGAGTAATCCTTGGAGCCGGTGAGCGTGTCGTTCATGACGCTCTCGATGGCGGTGGTGCCATACTGCTGGCTCACGTAGCCAACCACGTGCGCTGCCAAGTTGCCGTTGGGGTAGGAGCGTACGTAGGTGCCGTCCTCCTGCTGCAGCGACTCGGCCAGCGTCACGCCATCGGACGTGATGATGGAACCGCGCTGGATGTACTTGGAGCGGGCGATAGTGTGGTTGTTGGTCGGCATATCCTGATAGTCCTTGGCCTTGATGACCTGGACATAGGTGAGGTTGCCGATAAGGATGGCGAACAGCGCCGTAAAGGCGAGCACCGCACGGGTTAGACGGTTGGCGAGCGCAACGCGGCCGAGCACACCGGATTCAGGCGTGTCGAGCAGGCGACGGCGCATGCGCGAGCCGACGGAATGGCTGCCGCTGCCGTAGGAAGACGAGGCGGCAAAGCGCGTGCCCGTCGGGGCGGCGGCAGATGCGACCTGATCATCGGTGATGGCGGTCATGGTGCCGGTGCCGGTGAGCTCGGCCTCGCGTCCGGTCGCCTCGTCACCGGCGCGCAGCAGGAGAGCGACGATGATAAAGCTCGCCAGCAGCGAGGAGCCGCCCTGGCTCATAAAGGGCAGGGTGACGCCGGTCAGCGGGATCAGGCGGGTTACGCCGCCAACGATCAAAAAGGCCTGGAAGCTGATGGCGGCCGTAAGGCCCGTGGCACTAAAGGCTGCGAGGTCGGATTTAGCGCGGGCGGCCGTGGTGAGGCCACGCACGGCAAAGAGCATAAACAGGATGAGCACGGCGCCGCCGCCCAAAAGGCCCATCTCCTCGCCGATGGCCGAGAAGATAAAGTCGGACTCGACGACAGGGATGTTGTTGGCCATGCCGTTGCCGATGCCAACGCCGACCAGACCGCCATCGGCAAGCGAGAAGAGCGACTGGACGATCTGGTAGCCCTGGCCCTGGGCGTCCTTAAACGGATCGACCCAAACCTGGAAACGCACCTGAACGTGAGACAGGAACTTGTAGGCGCCCACGGCTCCAACGGCTAAGAGCGCAAGGCCGATAACGACATACGAGAATCGTCCCGTGGCAACGTAGAGCATCAGCAAGAAGATGGTGTAGAACAGCACGGCCGAACCCAGGTCGCGTTCGAAGACGACGACGAGCAGGCACACACCCCACACGGCAAACAGCGGCAGCAGCAGTCGCAGGCGAGGGATCTTAAAGCCCAGGATCTTGCGGTTGGAGATGGAGAGCAGCTCGCGGTTCTCGGCCAGGTACCCGGCCAGGAACAGCACGATAAAGACCTTGGCGAACTCGCCGGGCTGGATGGTAAAGCCCGCGATGCGAATCCACAGCTTGGAGCCCGAGATCGTGGTGCCGATAAAGATGGGCAGCATCAGCAGGATGATGCCGATAATGCCAAAGGTGTACTTGTAGCGCATGACCACGTCGAGGTTTTTGACCAGTGCGAGCGTTCCCACCATGAGCGCCACCGAGACAAACAGGATGATGAGCTGTGAGATGGCGAGAGCGGGGGCGAGGCGTGTCACGAACGTGATGCCGATGCCCGAAAGTATAAATACGATGGGTAGGATGGCGGGGTCGGCGCCGGGCGCCAAGATGCGCACGGCGATATGTGCCGCGGCGAAGGCGGCAAAGAGGCCGATCGGCACCGCGAGCGTCTCAAAGGAGATGGCGGCGCCCGCGGTGAGCACGTACATCGCATACAGCAGGATGACGGGGAACGCCGAGGCGATGAGCAAGAGCAGCTCGGTGTTGCGGCGACTCATAAGCGGCACTCCCTTTCTAGTTCTTTTCGGAGGCTTCGGCCTCGGCGGACTGTTCGGCGGTTTTCTCGGAATCTGATTCGGAGGTCGATCCCTGATTGGTGTTGTCGCGAATCGTTTGCGCGTCGATCACCTGGCGGGTCTGCTCTTCATCGATCTGGTGGCGGTACTTGGATATCGTGTCCTGCGCATCGTCGACACTTGTTTGCGGAATGCCCGCCTTGAGGCGGTTTTGCGTGTCTTCGGGCAGGTCGGACAGCTTGATGCTGGTTTCGCTTTCGAGCCAGTGGAGCTTGAGTCCGAGCGGCTTGCCGGGAAGGCCGCGCCAGACGGCGACATTGCCCTGGTAGGTACCCAGGTAGTACGAGCCGGTGACACCCGTGTAGGCCCAGATGCCAGCTGCCAGCACAAAGACGAGGGCCAGGATGGCGGCGATAGTAATGTTGCGGCGACGCACGCGTTGCGCCTCGCGCATAACGCCATCGTCAACCAGGTCAACGACTACTACGGTCACGTTGTCGTGGCCGCCGGCGGCAAGCGCCGCGTCCACTAGGTTGTCGACGCAGATTTGCGCGGTTGAGGACTGCGTGGCGATGTTCTCGATATCGCTATCGGGAATCATGCTCGAAAGGCCGTCGGAGCACAGGATCAGGCGGTCGCCTTCCTCGATATGCAGGGTGAAGTGATCGGCATACATGGCGGGGTCCGAGCCCAGCGCACGGGTGATGACCGAGCGGTTGGGGTGGACGCGAGCCTCGTCTGCCGTAATCTCGCCGGCGTCCACGAGCTCCTCCACGTAGGAGTGGTCGCGGGTCACGCGGATGAGCGTGCCCTCGTGGAGCAGGTAGGCGCGAGAGTCACCCACGTGGGCGATGGCGAGCGTGTCGTTTTCGATATAGGCGCAAGTGGCTGTGCAGCCCATGCCGGGCTTGCCCAGGCCATTCAAGGCGGCCTCGATTACGGCGGCGTTGGCTGCCTCGACGGCTGCGCCCAGGCGTGCTGCGTCGGCGGACTGCGGGGCCGTCTTGGCAATAGTCTCGACGGCGATGGAAGAGGCTACCTCGCCGGCGGCGTGACCGCCCATGCCGTCGCATACGCAAAAGAGCGGCGACTGCACCAGGTAGGAATCCTCATTGTGCGGGCGTACGCAGCCAACGTCAGAGCGGGCGCCCCACATGAGTTGCGTGGTGGTGCCGGCATCATAGGTCGAGTCGGTCTCGATGCGCTCCTCGGTCAGGGGCTCAAAGCTCATGGTCGAGCCGGGGTCTTTGAGCTTGGCCTCAACGGCGGCAACGTCGATCTCGGCTGTGTCACCGGGAGAGACGGTGTCGGTCTCGGCGTTTGATTCGGAATCGCCGGTGTCCGGGGAGCCGGGCTCTTCGGACGCGCAGGCGATCGACTCGTCGTCTTGCGGGCTGACGTCTATAGGCTCGGGCGTCGCAAAGTGCGACGGCGCGGGTGTGCTTTGCGACTGGGCGGCGGGCTCGGCCACGGCATCGGACTCGCTTGCGGGCGCAGGCTGCGGGGCCTTGGGTGCAGGGCCGTCCTCGGGGGATGGCCCCGCCTCGGGCGCCGGCGTAGACGCGGGCGCAACCTCGGATGCCGGGGCTATGGGAAACGCCGGCGCGGCGGGTTCGGGTGCCGCAAACACCGCAGCGCTCTCGTTGATTGCCGCGGCGACGGGCTCTGCAAAGTGAGCCGGCGCCGGGGTTGCTTCGGGCGCTGTGGGCTGTTCCGCAGCATGTGCGCCGATGGGCGCCGCTACGGCATCCTCTTCGCCCTCGTTATCGGCGAGATCCGAAATATCATGCGTTACATGCGAAAGAGGCAGGGAGAACACGGTGTCCTCGGGCTCCACGGGTGTGGAGTCCGCCGGAGCGGCGTGGGCCGGTGCAGCTACGGCGGCAGCCGGTGCCTCGGTCATGGTTGCGGACTTGTTCTCCTCGTCGATCATCGACGGTTCACCTTCATGACCACGTCGCCAATCTGGACTTCGTCGCCCTCGCGCAGCGTTGCGGGCTCCACAAGCTGGCGGCCGTTGACGAGCGTGCCGTTAAGCGAGTTGAGGTCCTCGATGATGAGCGCCGGGCCCTGCAGCGAAAAGCGCGCATGCGAGGCCGAGACGAACGGTTCGTTGATGCAGATGTCCGAAGATGGCGAGCGACCGACGATGACGGGGCCGAGCATGTCTACGTGGATGCCGCGGATACCGCGCGGACCCTTGTCCACATCGATCGTCCAGATAGCCGAGTCGCGACGCTGTCCGCGCACAAGTCCCACGCCGGTCTTCATGACGGCGAACAGGAAGATATAGAGCAGGGCGACCAGGACGATGCGGCCTGCAAAAAGGACGATATCGATGTTCATAAGAGACTATCCCCTAAATTCAAAGGTGCTCAGGCCAAACGTCAACAGATCGCCGTTGCGCAGCGGGCAGCGCGTAATGCGGCGGTTGTTGACGAGCGTGCCGTTGGTGGAATTGAGGTCCTCGATCGACCAATCCGAGCCCGTAAAGGTGAGCTGGGCGTGGCGGCGCGACACGTTGGGGTCGCGCAGGGCAATATCGGAAACTGAGCGCTCGCGACCGATAGTCACCTGTGCGGAGGTGATGCTATGGCTCTCGCCGCTCACGACGTCGACGAGCTGGGCGAGCGGGCGCTGTGGGGCGCGAGTGCTCGCCATGTTGGAGGCGATGCCGGCTGCGGCGCCTAGGCCCACGGCGGCACCGGTCGCGGCGGCTCCGCCCATGCCGGCAAGCGCGTCGCGCGAGACGGTCTGCGGCACCGGGATAGGAGCGGCGGGGTCGGGGACGCTAGGCGCGAAGGGATCTGCTACGGCAAGCGGGTCAGGAGCGGCGGCGCGAGGCGTCGGCTGCTGCTGGGGCATGGCGGCGGGGCGCTGCGGCTGCGGGGCAGCAAACTGCTGCTGGCCGGCGCGCGGGGCGCTGGCGGCACGGCTTGCCGCGGAGTTGTTTTGGCCCAGACCGTTTTGATAGGCGCGCTCTTCTTCGTACAGGCGGCCGAGCGTGGGGGCATCGACGTTCTCGGCAAAGACCGAGAACTTGCCGGCGCGCAGCTGCGGATCGATCATAAAGCGCACGAGGGGCTCGCCGACAAAGACATAACGGCGCTTTTCGGCCTGCGCCTTCACAAACTCGCGGACCTCGCGCGAAAGCTCGGGGTAGAACGGGGCGAGCATGGGATCGTCGTCGGCGGCGATCAGGATGGTATAGAGTGCCGGCGCCGTGTTGACGCCATTGATCACCAGAGTCTGATCCTCCATGTCGCGAGCGGCCTGCTTGGCAAGCTTCTTAAAGGAGAACGGGGCACGGGTGGCACCGAAGATGCCGGCCACGTGGTCCTCGAAGATGTTCAGGAAGTTCACGAAAGATCACTCTCCGTATAGGTTCTTTGGTATCCGAGCAAATATAGGCATATCCCAACGATTATAGAGGATAGGGTTCCCGCAACTGCCGCCTTGGCGGCGACCGCGGCTGCAAGGCTGGCAATTTCCATATGGTGTGCAAGACAGGATGCCGCTGCGCAGCCGATGCCGGTGACAGCGATGGCGGCGATGGCGGCAAGGTTTGAGCCCTGATCGGCACGCTTGGCATGGGCATTGAGCAGCGCAGATGACGCCGCGGCAGTTGTCGCGACCAGCGCAAAGGCAGCCCAAAGGAGCGGGTCTTCCAGCGCTGCGGCAACGTTGCCGAGCCCCAGCACGCCTCCGGCTGAAAGCGCGACCGTGGCCAGACGGGCAAAAAGCGCGCCCATGCCCGTTGCCGCGGCGGCGCTTGCCGGGCCGAGCCAAAATGACGCGACGCCGGCGGCGACCCCAGCTGCCAGGAAGGTATTGCCGGTCAGACAGCCAAGCGCAAGCGCGCAGGTGAGTGCGGCGCTCGCGGCAGCCTCGGTGCGACCCCAGGCGATCCACCAACCGGACATGGCAGCGGCAAAGATCACCGCGACGGGCAACATCGACAGGATGCCCTGCGCCTGCATGGTGGCGTTGGCCATGAGCACCAAAAAGCCCACAGCCGAGATGGCCGAGCCAATCTGGGGGGCCAGGCCAGCCGCCGCTCCGATCGCGATGGCCGCAATGACCAGGCCGGGAAGCGCCGCGACCCCGGCCGTTTGCATCAGCAAAAAGCTAAAGGTGCCGCACGTTAGCGCCGAGATAGCGTGCATGGTGTAGTCGCGCGCATGGCTCCAGCGCGTGCCCGCCCAGCCGAGCGCGGGGTCGACCTCGATGGCGTCGTCCTCGTAGTACGACGGCTCGATATCGTCGAGCTCTTGCTCGTCATCCGAAAGCTCGCCAACCATTTGCTCCAGACTGCGACGGCCCTCGCGCACGCTGCCCAGACCGGCATGGAGCTGATCGCAAAACGCCTCGATGCTGTTGGGGCGGTCTTGCGGCATGGGGGAGAGCGCGCTCATCAGCGCTGCCTCGGCTCCCGGGGGAAAGTGCGGTATCAGCTCGCTGGGATAGGTGGCGCCGCCGATGATGCGGCCGAGCGAGTCGGCGGGCGTGGCCGCCATAAAGGGAGCGCTGCCGCACAAGCCCTCATAGATAACGCAGGCAAGGGCAAAGACATCGGCGCGTTCGTCGACCGTGCCGGTCTCGATATCGAGCTGCTCGGGTGGCATGTAGCCGATGGTGCCGCCGCGCGAGCCGCCAAAGCCACCGGCGGACGACAGTCGCGCCATGCCAAAGTCGGTGAGCTTTACATTGCCCGAGTGGTCGATGAGCACGTTGGCGGGCTTAATGTCCAGGTGGAGTACGCCATTGCTATGGGCGAAGGTGAGCGCCTGGCCCAGGGCATCGGCAATGGCCGCGGCCTCGTCAAAGGTGAGCGAGTGGCCGTCCACGCGATGCAAAAACTCGGCCAGCGACATACCGTCGACATACTCCATGACCAGGTAGGCATAGGCGGTGTCATGCGTAAAGTCGATGACCTGCACGATATTGGGATGTTGAAGCATGGCGGCAGTGTGCGCCTCGCGCAGGACATCCATGATGTCGCTGGCGGGCATGCCAGCGCCGTTGATAAGGGGGATGCGCTTAATGGCGACGCGGCGGCGCAGGTGCGTGTCGCGGCAAATCTCGATGGAGCCAAAACCGCCGGTCGCAAGTGTCTCGAGCGGCTGGTACCGCTTGAGCAGCTCGCGAGAGCTGGTGCCCTCCAAAGGAACGTCCGGCGAGAACCGGGCGGTATGTTGCGAGAAAAGCGGCATGGCCAACCCTCGTGCGTTTAAAGTTCGTTTGCGAGCGGCGGGCGTGGGGCCGAGCCATTCGCGGTGGCATAGATGCTGCTAGTGTAGCACGCTCGGGTGCATGGTGAAGGTAGCGGGGCGAGGTGGCCTATCTGACTTGGCCCTCGTCTCAACGCATACGGAAAGCGCGCCCCAGTTTTCGGTCAAATTGTGGGATGCGTTTTCCGGATGGGGAAGGCTGCGGAAACTGTGTCCCAGAATATTGGCCCAGAATGGGATGCAATTTCCAGATCAACGCTCAAAAGGAAAGCGCATCCCGCTTTGATGCGGGGACTGCGGACAAAAGCTGGACCGTGATCTGGCTCGGATTGGAGTTCGCCTGAATCGTTGATGCTGGCTGGTGTGGGCGCGGAGATAAACGAGCAGTCCGAGCGATATAATGACACGCTATGGAGGCCATATGCTCTTTTCCCGCCGTTCTGATACATCCGCCTGCGCCATTGCGCTTGTCGTAATGGCGGTCACTCCTTATCACCGGTTTTCATCTTCAATCGGCCTGGCATCAGGTGCGATGACCTGGCTCGTTATCCTTGGCGCATGCCTTGCGGCGTTTGTTCATGGTGCTGCGCTATGCAAAGGGAGAGAAATGAGACGGCCGAGGCATCTCGGTGCTATCGGTGTTTTCCTCGGTGTTATTGCAACGGTTCCCGAATGGTCCGACCTAGTTTGCTATGCTCGCGGAGATTCTATCCCATTCGTGTTTGCGCCGATCTGGCTGTTGCATGGCGTTTCGTGCGTCTCGTGCTTTGCTGGGTCGCTGCTCCTCTCATATGTAATTTGGGATACGGCGGGTTTTCCTTTGACGCGGAGGGCGACGCGGACTGACGAAAGAGAGGCCCGTCACCCGCAGAACGCGTTTTTTACAGAAACAATAGCCGTCCTGTCTTGCCTGCTGTTTTGCTGTCGAGTTTCATGGAGAGTCGTTCCCGAGCCATGGGGGATGTCCCCTGTAACGGCCGCATCAATTGGCCTAGTGCTTTTAATTCCTCTGGTCTATCTCATGTTGGCTGTGGCCCCGCTGCTTTGCTGTCCCCGTACCTTTGGTCGGGGACAGAGCGACGTGTTTGCCCGTTCTGTGCTCGTGGCAGTTCCTATTGGCCTTGTTCCGGCTGTTGAGGTGGCATACTTCGCAAACGATGCCACGATCATTGCATTGCTGGCGATGGGATCGGCTATTACTGTTGCTGTCTTCGTGTGCACGTTGCTAAGGGGGAAACGGGACAACAATTCGGATACCCCTCGCACGTCCGACCCATTCGATGCGGGGGTGTTTTCCCCTGCCCTGTCGCCTCGAGAAGAGCAGTTTGTTCGGCTGCTGCTCAAAGGGAAAACGCCGGCGGAGATTGCCAGGGAGACGGGTACGAAGCCATCGACGGTGCGAACAACGCTTCACCGAGCATACGGGAAGGCGTCGGTTGCGGGCTCGCGCGAGCTCGTGGCGTTGTTTGCGGGTGAGGGCGATACTGTAGGGCATGAGCTGCCGCAGCGGCATGCTGACGATATGGTGGCATCAGCTCGGGCGCGCCGGCTGTTTCGATATCTGCTCACGTCATTTTTTATTCTCCTTGCGGCGGGTCCCTTGGTAATGGCGGATAGCGATTGGGGTTCCGGTGTTACGCATGCAATCGCTTTTTCTCTTGCAAGCTATACATTGGGTCTCGGGCTGCTTCTGTCGCTGTGTAGCGCGGGTGGAAAAACGAATCGCGGGGACGATCTGGATAGAGCAGATGAGGCGATTGGACTCGGAAGCCCGTGCGTATGGGCGATACTGTCTGCTGTGGAGTGGTCTTTTGTCTATATCGCGGCATGGAGGTGCATGCGCGATCCGTTGATGGCTGTGCCGGTCCTGTTTTGCGGCATAGCGTCTATGGCTTCGCTCGCCGTTAGGCTGCGCCCGTTTAAGGCCCATGCCCATACTCGGGCTATCGCGCCATTGGTTTCGATAGGTGTGGCTGTTTTAATCTATGCAGCCACTAGGGGGCGAATCCATGGACTTGCGGTACTGACGGGGATGCTGCTCACATATATAGTGCTGCGAAGCTGTCCGCAGCGCAAAACACTTGGGGTATGGATGCTCTGCTTTGGGGCGACGGCTCCCGTCTGGGTTGTCTTGCTCAACATGGCGCAGGATCTGATGGTTTTCGAGCCGTTGTTCCTTGCGTCGTTACTGGGGCAAAGTTCGGCTGTCAATGTCGTCGTGGCAACGGTGATCGTCTGCTGGTCTGTGCCCATGTTCGTCACGCACATCGCGCTCGCCCGCTCGGTTGAGGACGAGAAGGCTGTCTTGGAGTACCGCGCGAACGGGTCCACCGAAACGGCTCGCGTGCGCCAACTGGCTCTGCTTACGTCGCGCTCCCTTTCCGATGTTCAGTCGCAAATCTTGCTGATGACGGCAGAGGGCGCAACGACAAAGACTATTGCGGAGGATGTCGGTTACGCCGTATCTACGGTGCAAGCACTGCGGTCTGCATCTTACCGCCAGTTGAGGATCAAGAATAAAGCGGAGCTTATTTCATTGTTATCGCAGGTAGATAACGTGTAAACACCTGAGCGATCAACTCAATAGCGGGTGTTTACAGACATCTTTCTCTATTCATGCAAAGGTTGCCGTGCGTCGACGCATTGTTAACCGCTTTTGATTGGAGAAGGCCATGATTAAGCCAAGGAGCGCTATTGCTCGAATCGGAGTCGGGTTGGCGATTGCTGCGGGCTTATCGATGGGTGCGCCCGCTGCATCATTTGCTCAAGAGGAGTTTGACACTTCCCAGGTTTCTAGCATTTCGCAGAGCGCGGATGCCGGAATTGCCACATGCAAGAACAACGTAGATAGAGATTTCGCTTTTCAATGTTCTGGCACGAGCGCAACTGGCTATCGCCAGAAAGACGATTCATCTTCAGTCTGCATTCTTGGCGTGATCGGGATGGGGCTGGGCACTGTCGCTCGGCTCCATCCCATCGATGGGAGGATGATGACATTTGAATAGAAATCTAATACGGCACGAGCTGTCCAAGATATTTGGCAATCCTATATTTACGTTGACCCTTATGGTTGCAACTGCAATTTCGATGGCAGCTGCCATCGAGGCGTGGTGGACGCTCGAAATTGAGCGCAAGCAGCTGTTATCTTTTGGCTACGGCATTGGTCTGCAGTCTCAGACATACCTCGGCCAAACGCGTGAAAGTAGCTTTGGCAACTGGATTGTTGTGGGCGCGAACGCGCCGTTGTTAGCGTCGGTGTTTTTCTATGCGCTGCCGTTGCTTGCCATGTTGGCCGGGTCGTGGTCATGCCTGTCCGAGCGTTTGAGCGGTTACGAGGCACAGATCTGCACGCGTGTTTCTAGAAATGCATACGTGAACGTGAAGATGCTGTCTGCCTTCCTCTCTGCGTTTGCGGTCACGGCTATTCCGCTACTCGTGAACTTTCTGATTGTCTCTATGCTGTTTCCTGCGTATCTCCCCCGAGTCGACGAATCGACTTACGTCGGACTCTATCTGCATAGCTATTTTTCTGGCCTGTTTTATTCCCGGCCTCTGTTATACGTGTTGGTTTATACGCTGTTCGATGCGGTGGCGCTGGGGGTTCTATCCATGGCCGTGACCGGTCTGTCGGTTGTGTTTTGCAGCAGAATCAAGGCGATGGTCGTTCCATATCTGATTATGGTTGCATGGCATTTTGTTAACGACTGGATTTTTAGCGTCCTTTCATGCGTCGGCTTTAACTGCAACATTCTTAACAGCATCAGGTCGGAATCGCTAAATAACTGGCCCGACATTCGAGCGGGGTTTGCGGAAATCATTTTGCTGTTCGTCTTTTCTTTGGTTTCCGCGAGATTCTTAAAAAGGCGCGAGGTGGTCTGATGCTGTTTAGGCTGGTCGCCGCGGACCTGAGGACCGTTTTGAAGAAGAACATCGTTGCTTTTATTGCGGTTGCGGCAGTGACCGTTGCGAACTTGGTGTACGCCTACGGATTGTCTTCTGTGTATGGGGTCAGGACGGATGCCTTGGGGTTTGCGGATAATCTTGCGCTCGTGTTTGCCGGGTCTGCTCCGTTTGAGCCTAGGCCCGGGGTCATGTTTGTGCCTCCGTTAGGGTGGCTATTCCTCACTCTGCTTATTCTCTATACAACACTCGATTATCCGGTCGAATCGTTGCACGGGTTTGGTTTGCAAGCGCTTGTTCGATGCCGGGCAAGAACCCTTTGGTGGGTCTCGCGTTTTATCTTGGTGGCGGCGGTAACGGCATTTTCACTGCTCGTGGTCGTTTGCTCTGTTGCGATTTGGAGCTTGATGGTGAGCGCCTCGTTCAGCGCGGTCGTCCATGGTGAGTCGCTTCAGCTGGCTAATCTGGCGCCGTGGTTTCTCAAAGCTGGCGAGGCGGATGCGCTGCCGTTTTTCACAGGTCTCTTTTTTGCTTTCGAGGCGCTTGCGTTTGCGCAGGCAGTGATTGGCTTTGTGCTTGGGCCGTCAGTCTCGTTTGTGGTTTTAATGAGCTACCTGATCTGTTCGGCATTTGCGCGGCATTGGGTGCTGTTAGGCAACGCCCTAATGCTGTTGCGCTGGGGCGGAATTGTCAAAGAGGGAATCGCGGCGGGCTCGAGCGTCTTGTTTTCAATTGTGATTATGTCGTTATGCCTATCGTTGGGTGGACTGTGGTTTCGAAGGGCCGACCTTATAGAAAAGGGGGACAAGATATGAGCGTGATCGTTAGGGACATATCGAAGCGCATGGGCAAAAACGATGTTCTGCGCAACGTGTCCATCGAGGTTGACCCTGGGACTGTGGTTGGGCTTCAGGGGATAAACGGTTCGGGTAAGACCATGCTCATGCGAGCGGTCTGCGGATTGATCAAGCCTACCGAAGGCGAAATCTCTATCGATGGCCAAAGGCTTGGGGCGGACATCTCGTTCCCGCCGAGTCTGGGGATGTTGATCGAGGCGCCTTCCTTTTTGGGATATCTGTCTGGCTACGACAATCTGGAGCTCATCGCTCAGATCAAGGGCGTTGCCACCCCCGAGGACATTCGCTCTGCCCTGCGGCTCGTGGGGCTCGATGCGGACGAAAAAAAGAAGTTCCGAGCATACTCGCTTGGGATGAAGCAGCGTCTGGGGATAGCTGCGGCAATTATGGAAAAGCCGAAGCTGCTTGTTCTCGATGAGCCAACAAATGCCCTCGACGAAGCGGGCGTGGAAATGCTCAAGCGCGTTGTGGCGATGGCGGCATCAGCGGGTCGCGAGGTTATTCTGTCCAGCCATGACGGAGAGGTGCTCGAGGAGCTGGCCGATCGGGTTTACTGCATGCGCGACGGTGCCGTTGTGAAAGTTCGGGAAAGGTCGTGAGCGCGATGAAGAAGGCCATGTGGACGAGAAGGGCGGTGCTCGCTCTTTTCGGCTGTGCTGCTACCGGCCTTGCGGGCATGAGGGTGAGCGCCGTTAACGGGAACCGGACGGTCATTTCTGAGAAATATTATGCGGAGGGCGAATGGCTCTCGATGGGTGGGGCGTTTCTGGGTTCGAAGGATGTGGCGACTGACGGGTATTCGTTTTGCATAGACGGGGCAGAGCTGCTCACGCCGCGCGAGTATCTCAAGCGTGCGCATGATGATTATTCAAAATATGGCATCGTGGATACGAAAACGAAATTGAAGGACGCCGACATCACGTGTGTTATCGCCGTAAAGATGCGTGTCAGGAATAAGGACAATGTCGAAGGCGGAATCAAAACGTATGTTTGGCATTTGGTGCCGGAGTCTGCGCCAAACTATGACTTTGTGGTCAATACCGATCTGATAACGCAGGCAATGCCGGCTCTGGGCGGTTCTGCTGCGTTTGCTGTACAGGTTGGGGCGGAGAACGAGTTGCTCGTCCCATTCATGATGCAAAACACCAACGACTATTTCGAAGATTACGAGACCGTTCGTTTTGAGAAAGCATTTCCCGGGACTTACACGATGAAGATGACCGATCTGCCGGAGCGAAGGCTCTTAAGGTTTGAAGTGAAGCAGTTCGAGAGTTAGGCAAAACGGGTCCATCGGCGGTAGGCGCGCCCGATTCCAGGCGCCCCGGCCCGGAATCGGGCGCGGGACGAGGCGCCTTCGGTGTCGGCCGGCCTACCGCTTCTTCTTGTTCTTCTTCTGCTTGCGCTGCTTGCCCTTGGTCTCCTGGGGCTTGTCGCCCTGCTTGGCCTCGGCGGCGGCCTTCTCGGCCTTCATCTTCTTGCGTTTGGTCTCGATGCGGAGTTTTTTGTTGATGCGCGCCTTGAGGAAGGGGCCAAACTGCTCGGCATCGCCGCGAACAAAGGTGTCCTTGGGGATCGTCACGCCCTGGTCGGCAAACATGGCCACAAAGATGCGCTCGCCGTCGAGCACGTGGTCGAGCTTCTCAAACGGGAAGAACTGCGACTTGCCGCTCTTGCCCCAGACCATCAGGCCGTCCTCGTTGGCGGCGACGCGGCGGTAGCGGCCGCCCATGGACTCGTCGGCCTCGACGGCATCGATAAAGTCGCGGGCGAGCGTGTGGTGGAGGTTCTTGCTCCACCAGGCCAAAAAGGCGCCGAACACGATCAGCACGACGCCGAACTTGATCCAGCTGCCGCCGGCCACCAGCATGCCGATGCCGATGAGCACGGCAATCGCGGCGGCGACGTACAGGGAGCCACGGCGCCTGGGCGAGGCGACCAGGCGGGCGAAGTCGGTGACGAGGTCGTTTTCGTACTGATACTCGTTGAGGTACAGAATGCCGTCATCGGCCGCGGCCTGCGCCTCGAGCGCGACCTCGACCTGGTCGGCTGCTTCGGAGGGAATGAGGTTGCTCTCTGCGTCTGCCATGCTCTTTGGACTCCTATCGCGGCGGGCTCGCCGTACGGGTTATTATGGAATGCAGTATGCCGTGCGACCGCATGGCCGCCGCGGCAACAAGACTCAGTATACCCGGGGGAGCACCCATGGAATCGTTGTACCGAAAGTATCGCCCGCTCACCTTCGACTCCGTGGTGGGCCAGCAGCATATCGTCTCGACGCTCGAGCACGCCATCACCGAGGGGCGCCTGTCCCACGCCTACCTGTTCTGCGGACCGCGCGGCACGGGCAAGACCACCATGGCGCGCATTCTGGCCAAGGCGCTGTTGTGCCGCAATGCCGAGGCGGCGCGCGCCGAGGGTGCAAGCGGCTGCATGCCCGACGGTACTTGCGAGGAGTGCGAACTCATTGCCGAGGGCAACCACCCCGATGTCTACGAGCTCGATGCCGCAAGCCGTACCGGCGTGGACAACGTGCGCGAGGAGATCATCAACTCCGTCAACTTTGCCCCGGTGCGCGGCAAGTACAAGATTTATATCATCGACGAGGTCCACATGCTCACGACGGCGGCGTTCAACGCGCTGCTCAAGACGCTTGAGGAGCCGCCGGCACACGTGATCTTTGTGCTGTGCACCACCGACCCGCAAAAGATTCTGGAGACCATCCTCTCGCGCTGCCAGCGTTTCGATTTCCATCGCATCGGCAACGAGGATATTGAGCATCGCCTGGCATACGTGTGCGAGCAGGAGGGTTTCGATTACGACGACGAGGCGCTGGCAATCGTGGCGCGTCATGCCAAGGGCGGCATGCGCGACGCGTTGTCCACGCTGGAGCAGCTGAGCGTCTTTGGCAACGGTTCTGTGCATGCGGACGACGCCCGCTCGCTTTTAGGCGAGGTTTCGGATCAGATTCTGGGCGAGTTTTCCCGCGCCATTGCCGATCGCGATGTTGCCGAGCTTTATGGACTGATTCGTGCGCAGGTCGAGGAAGGAAACGACCTGCTGGAACTGACGCGCGACCTGGTGGCGCATGTGCGTGACGTGTACGTTGCCTGCGTTGCCGGTGCCCGTGCCGAGCTGTTTGAGGGCGGCTCCGAGCAGGCCGAGGCGCTTGCTGCCGAGGCCGCTGCCTTTGGCGAGCATCCTGCCGACCGCCTGGCCCGTGTGCTGACAGTGCTCGACGATGCCGCACTGGAGATGAGGGGCGCGAGCGATGTGCGCCTGGTGCTCGAGATCGCCTGCACGCGCCTGGCACGTCCCGAGGCTGATATAACGATTGAGGCATTGGCCGAGCGCGTGGCACGCCTGGAGGCCATGGTTGCCAATGCCGCGGTGCCGGCGAGCGTGGCTGCTGCTCAGGCCGCCGCGCCTGCAGCATCCGTACCCGCTGCCGCCCAGCAGCCGACGCTTATCTCGGGTGCCCGAGCTGCCGCTCCGGCGGCATCTGCTACCCCTGCTGCTACGTCCGCGCGCCAGGGCGGTATGCCTTGGGATCGTGGTGCTGCCGCTCCGGCGGCCCAGCCGGCGTCTCGTGCTGCGTCCGTGTCGGCTTCCAAGCCTGCAGCGCCTGCACCTCAGTCTGTGCCGGCTCCGACGCCTCGGCCCGTTGCGGCCTCCGCGCCTGCCGCCGCTGCGGCACCTAAGCCCCAGTCCAACAATGCCGCCCAGGTTGCCGCCGCTGGTGCTGCCGAGACGCCCGCGGTCGAGGATGCCGGAGAGCTGCAGCGCAAATGGGCCGAGGTTGTCGAGCGTGTCAAGGCGCGTCAGGCTTCCTACGCAGGGCTTTTGCTCAACGCCCGCGCCACGGCCGACGACGGCTCCAAGCTCACGGTCTCGTTCCCCGCGGGTTCGACTTTTGCCATTAAGATGCTCGGTCGCGCCGATACGCAGTCGGTGGTCCTGCCGACGGTCTGCGCGGTCTTCGGTCGTCGTGCCGTCGACTATGTCCTGGATGGGGGTGGCACGCCGGCTCCTCAACATGAGGAGCATTCTCCATCTGCACGGGCTGCGGCATCTGCGGACCCGCAACCCGTGTCCTCGGCGGCCCCTGTGTCCTCGAGTGCCAGCGCGCCGCAGCAGCAAGCGGCGCCGGTAGCGGCATCGACCCCGTCGGCGCCTAAGCCCGCGGCGTCCAAACCGGCTGCTCCGGTCCCCGCGCTCAAGTCCGTCTCGCCTGCGCCCAAGTCGTCTGACCTGGGCAAAGCCCCCTGGCTACGCTCCGACAACCCCGCCGGCGCTCCTGCCACGGGTAAGCTCCCGACCGAGCCCGCACCCCGTGCGCTCGAGCGCTCGGCTGCCCCCAAGGCTCAGCCTGTCGCGCAGCCCGCGCCGTGGGAATCCGAGCAGGTGCCCTACGACGACGCTATGGTCGGCGGCTTTGCCGGCGATGCGAGCGGGGACGATCTTCCTCCGTTCGACGTGCCGGGTGCGGCGTCCGCGCCCAAGCCCGGTGCGGGCAGCCCCTTCGGCCATCAGGGCGCAGCCCCGAACATCCCGCAGACCGAGGACGAGGCCAAAGCCCTCATCCGCAGCGTCTTCGGCCAGTCCACCATCTTCAAGCCGGTGGAGTAGCTGCGCAGGCGGGTATACTGCTCAAGAAGAGAACCCTTTGAACGGAGCGAGCTTATGATGTGGGAATATGTCCGCCTTGAGGACGATACGCAGGTTTCGTATTCCGAAGTCCGGGAGGACAACACGGTGAAGGTTGTTGTGGAGCGCCCGCGCGATTGGGGTTTTGACACGGCGGAGTGTATCTTGCCGGCATTCAATTGGGTGTCACACGAGGGCTTTAGCGAAGCGAACCTCAAAGAACTCGATGATTTCGTGCGCAACAATGCCCCGCTCATCCTGCGTTTTGCCTACGAAGGCGGACGAGTCTATGCCTAGTCTGTTTCGACTCGGGCCGTACATCATCTTCTTCTGGACGGGGGAGAACGGCGAACCTGTCCATGTTCACGTTGCGGTCAAGCGCCCCACTGCCGAGGCAACCAAGATATGGCTTACCCGCTCCGGCGGATGCAAGCTGGCCCATAACAAGGGCGATATTCCTGCTCGGGATTTACGCGATATCATGCAGTTTGTTTCATCTAACCATGCGCTGATTTGCAAACGCTGGAAAGAAACAACCGGTGGGCTGTCGTTTTACTGTTGAGAATCGCTTGCTGGGCTTAGGACCCCTAGCCCTTTAGGGGCTCTTTATCCGGGCGCATTTGAATTTCGGACATGTGTAGCGTGGTGCCGCGTATCTCGCATTCGAGCAGGCAGGTGCGTGACGGTCGGCCTAGGGTGCCGAGGTCGATACGATACGTCGCATGGCTGTCCGTGTACTCGACTTGCTCGGCGTTGACGGTTGCTCCGATTGTAAATAAAGAGCCCAGTTCGGCATCGACAATCTTGGAGTCCTTTATCTTGACCTTGAACTCTTGGTAGAGGGACGGGCTGTTGTAGTAAACGGTCCGGGTTCCGTCGGTGCACTCATCGGTCGCTTCCCATTTGACGACGGGCTGGTCCGAGCTGGCTATCAGCAGTTCTGCTCCAAAGGCTATAGCATGGGTGATGACAACCAGTAATGCCCAGCCGACAAAGAGATAGAGAACCACATATGCAACGGGGTGTTTTGAGCGGATGTTTTGGAGCGCGTCGGGGGCATTCATGGGGGCACCTCCAAATTGCTGTCTGTGACAATCAAATTATACCCTGCCATCATGAGCGCCGCCTCGAGCAGCGGTTCGGCATTTTGTTATCTAGCTGGATGCAGAAAATGTCGGATTCCGGCTCTACAAGATTTAGCTTTCAATATTATGCAGATGCGAATTATTCAACTTCGCATAATCTTTGGGTGCGGTTTGCACTCCAGGACATGTATATCGACTGAGGTAGCGTGTCCGCCCCGCTTGCTTGCCCCGCGCCGTGGTACGATTTTTGAGTTTGAAAGTCCCGCCGCGCTCCGGCTGCCCTTGCAGCTCGGCGTGCGGCCGCACGTAAAGGAGCCATCATGGCCGGTATGAACATGCAGCAGATGATGAAGCAGGCTCGCAAGATGCAGGAGCAGCTTGCCGCCGCGCAGGAGAACCTCAAGTCCCAGACCGTCGACGCCTCTGCCGGCGGCGGTATGGTCAAGGTGACCGTTAACGGCGAGATGGAGCTCGTCAACCTTACCATCGACCCCGATGCCCTCGATCCCGAGGACGTCGATATGCTGCAGGACATGATCATGGCTGCCGTCAACGAGGCCGTCCGCGGCGTTAACGAGCTCGCCAACAAGCAGATGGGCGCCATCACCGGCGGCCTCAACATCCCGGGCATGCCGTTCTAAGACACGCATATATATGAGTGCGAATCACAGTCTGCAAAAACTGCTCGATGAGCTGGGCCGCCTGCCGGGCATTGGTCCCAAGTCAGCTCAGCGCATCGCCTATTACCTGTTGGAGGCTGACGCCGAGGAGGCGCGCCGCCTGGCCGAGGCCATCCTGGAGGTTAAGCAGGAGGTTCACTTTTGCAGCCGCTGCTTTAACTACGCCACGGCCGACGAGTGCTCCATCTGCCAGGATTCGATGCGCGACACCACTCGCATTTGCGTGGTGGGCGAGCCGCGCGACGTCCAGGCGATCGAGCGCACGGGCAGCTACCACGGTCTCTACCACGTATTGGGCGGCGTGATCAGCCCCATGGACAAGATTGGCCCCGAGCAGCTGCACATTCGCGAGCTGCTGGCACGCTTGGGTCACGAGGACATCCACGAGGTCATCATCGCCACCAACCCCAATATTGAGGGCGAGACCACGGCGAGCTACCTGGCCCGCACTATCAAGCCGCTGGGCGTCGAGGTGTCGCGTCTGGCGAGTGGTCTGCCCGTGGGCGGCGACCTGGAGTATGCCGACGAGCTTACGCTCGGGCGCGCCATTGAGGCCCGTCGCACGATTTAGGTGGCGAGCCTGCTCCTGCCGTATGTTTTCCTCGCGACGCACGGGGTAGTCATAATTTCCCCGTGCGACTGTAAGTTTGTTGTGCAACAAAGATACTTTGTATCCGCTTATCGCATGGATGCTTCCACTCGCATCCTTAATTTGCCCATTCGTTGCGCAACCTTTTGGGTTCGCTGATACACTCAAATATGGATTCGAATGAATGAGCCGCTCCCGAGCGGCGTGTTTTTGTTGGAGGAGAACGCATGCGGCCCGGTGGCACTCAGACAAAGCGCGGCGCCGCGGTGCGCATGCGACGCCGACTGGGCTTGGCGCCGCGGGCGTACGCACTGCTGTCTTGCTCGCTGGTGCTGGTCATAGCTGGCGTTTCTGCCTATGGCATGACCGTGCCGTCCATGATGCAGGCACATGCCGCACGCGAACCGCGCGTGGGGCATGAGGTCAAAAGTGATCTGGGCACCACGACTGGATATGCTTGGGCAAGTGTGGTCGCGCATATTGTGTTTGGCGCCGACGACGCGGACGGCGCCGAGGCCCCGGACAACGAAGTCACGCTTGCCAATGGCAAAACCATCGTGCTCACCAACACCAAGATCATCGATCGGTTGTCCAACAATAGCGTGGCGGCAACGGTGAATAAGGTCGAGCAGCAGAAGGAGCAGGACGCCCGGCAGTCCGGAAAGCCCGGTAGCTCGGATACTTCTGGCTCCGGCTCGGATTCGTCGAGTTCGGGCGGCGGCTCTGGGTCGGGTTCCTCTGCCGGAGGGTCTGGAAACGGCGGCTCGACGGGCGGCAACACTGACAACGATGCAAACTCCGGTGGCCTTTCCGCTGCTGAGGAAGAGAGCATTCACAGTTGGCTTGTGACCAAGTACAACATGCTCGACGGCTATGTTTCTCGTGCCAATGACGTGGTTTCGACCTATAACTCTACGGGAGATCCCAGGCCGTGCGACAGCCTGGTCGGGGAGATGTTTGTCATTCGAGCCGAGTTCGGCCGTCAGACATTCTCGCCCCGGTCAAAGTGGTATCAGCAGTATGCCAATCTGTGGGGCTGTTACACCAACCTATGTCAATGGGTCGGCCATTACGGCGATGATGACGTCGCGCTCGGTAACTTCAACAATAACGTGGCGGCGCTTGCCCTATGATGACCGATCTTGCATCCACCACACCACAATCGCTCGGTCGCGATCCCATGGTCGGCCTGCGCCTGGCGCGTGTCGACGGGTTTGAGCCGGCCATTGCGCTCGGTCAGGACGAACTGCCTGCCTATCTGCGTCGTTTTACGATACTGTTTGCCGACGATGCCACCATGCGCCGTGGCGGTATCGGCCGCGTGACGCGTGCCGTCAACGCCCAAGGCGAGGCCGTAGCACTCAAACAGCTCATCTTGCCGACGCGCGATGAGTTTGACGACGATGCCGCCCATGAGGCGCTGGTCGCCAAGTTCAAAGCGGCATTTCGCGAGGAATATGAATGCCATCGCGCCCTTTCGGGCCTTAAGGGCTTTCCCCGCCTCTATGGCTGGGGCGAGGTTGACGGTGTGCCTGCAATTGTCATGGAATGGGTCGAGGGCGAGACGCTCGCCCGCTTGCGCTCGCGCTTTGCCGTGGACGATGCCGGCCGCCTATCGCCGCTTGTGGCGGCGCGCTTGGGGCGCGACCTGTTCGACCTGCTCTGCCGCATGAGCCTGGTGGGCGAGGGCTTTGTCCATCGCGATATCTCGCCCGCTAATATTATGGTGCGTACGGCGCGTTTACCGCTTGACCGGCAGCTTGCCGAGGGCACCTTTGACCTGTGCCTGATCGACTTTGGCTCGTCGCTGGCGCTTGAGCCTGCGTCGGCCGTGGCCGGTACCGGCGGCAAGGCGTCGTTTACGGAGCGTTATGCCACGCTGCGTCGCGCGACGGTTGCCTATGCCCCGCCCGAGATGCTCACCGACGATATTCCCGACCTGCGCGCTTTGCGTATGTCGCCGGCGATTGACGTCTATGCCGCGGCAAGCACGGTTTACGAGCTCATTGTCGGCATCGCGCCATACGAAGCCGCGCCGAGCACTTCGGGCACCTCGGGTTCGCGCAAAAAGACGCGCGACATCGCGAGCCCCTACCGTCTCAAGATGGACACGCGGCCCGACTATCCCATTGGTGCCCATGCGCCCGGTTGCGATTTGACTCAGCTGCTTCGTCGTGAGCCCGATGTGGCGCTCGCCGCGGCCGAGCAGGCCCAGCAGCTAGGGCTTGAGCCGGATTCCGAAGAGCTACGCGATGCGCTGGCGTTTGTCGATGCCCAGCTGTTCGACGTGGTGATGGCCTGTCTGTCCAGCCATCAAAAAGATCGTCCCGAGCCGGCGGCGGTCGAGGCGGCGCTCTCGGCGTTTTGTGACCACTATGCGCAAAATGTCGGTCGTTCGCTCCGCGGCGAGCCGCTCACGCCGTGCCCCATGGATGCGTCTGGCCGCGCGGTTCGTCGCGCGCTGATGGTCGGCGCGACGGTCGTCTGCGGTGTGGTTTGGGCTGTGGTCGTGGTTTCGGCCGCGCTGCTGACGTCGGGCGCTCGCGTGACGGCGACTTTGGGATCGCTCGTGTGGTCTGGGCCGCTACCGGGTATTATTGCCGCACTGGCGTTGGCGCTGCCAGGTATAGCCGGCGTTGCCGCGGGGGCACTTGCGCGCGATCGGCGCTCGGGCTTCCTGCAGGGTGTGCTTGCGCTTTCTGCCTGCGAGGTTCCGGTGCTGGTTGTGGCTGCATGTAGCGTATTTTCCCAACGCGTCGTGATGGGCGGCCTTGTTGCCGCTCTGGTTGCAACCTATACGCTTACGTGGTTTTTGCTTGCGATGGGCTTTGCCTTTGAACTTCCCGTTTCGGCACCGCGACGCACAAAAGCCCAGATGGCGACTCCGCTTGCCGATGGAGCCGCAGCTGCCCGTACTTTTGGCGGACCTGTCGAAGTATTGTCCGATTCTATTTCTACGACCAAGGAGGCCTAGGTCATGGTACCTCAAGTTGAGCTCACCCCATGCGGGGCCATGTTTGACATCTTTAAGCGCGCGGCGCATTTGAGCCATATCGAGCTGTGCGGCTTGGTGCTTTCGTCCCGTCCGCTCGCCGACGGCCGCAGCCCGCAGAGCCGAGCCGCCGATCGCTCTTGGGTTTCCCGCTTTATCGTTCGCGCGCCGGTCGGCACGCTTCAGCAGCGCTACTTTGCCGAATACGGTACCTCGGCTGCGCGTATTATGTCGCAACTGGCCCTGCGCCAGCGCAATCCCATGGACTCCACGGCTGTGATCAATATGGTGTGCGGCCCTGCAGGTGAACCGATGGTACGCGCGCTCGAAGAGTGCCACCAGGACACGAATCTCTATCGCAACGCGCTCGATCGCCTGTCCCAGGCGGCGGAACTCATGCCCGCCGAGCGCGCCGAGGCCGTGCTGGTGCTGTTTGTCGCCGTCGGTTGTTCGGCGGATGTGCGGTCCTCGGTGAACTATGCCATCGACTACGCGCGCGCGACCTGTGGCGGAGGCACCTCCACGCCGCGTTCGCTTGGCATGTCGATGACCGCGGGCGAGCGCGAACCCGCCCCGGCGCATCCCTTGGGCTTGCTGCGCGTGCAAAACAGTTTTGTCGTGAGCGCCCCGCGTTGGATTCAGCCGAGCGAGCAGGGTGTTGAGATTGGCGCGCTGGCCACTGGTGAGGGCGATATTACCGACGTCGGCGACGATGTCTCGGCCCGCCATGCCCATATCTGGTGCGATGCTCAAAATATCTGGCACGTCGAGGACTTGTCGTCTACCAACGGAACCGTGGTGGTAAACGGGGCCACGCGCGTCTGCATTCAGGTCGAGCCCGGCCGTTCCGCCCAACTCAATCCCGGCGACGAGCTCAAGCTCGGCGAATCCACTACCTACGCCATCCTCTTCGGTGCCCTCTAGCCAGTCCCGCCAAATGGTCCCTCCGTCCCCAAGGGATCATTTTGCTCCCGGCAGTCACCCGAGGTAAACCTTTACCGCCCGCCTATATTTGCCGAAATTACACTTGACGGCGGGGTACAATAAACCCGCATGCGGATTTCCGTTGCGGGCGCTTCCCATCGCCGGGGCGTGCCCGGGAGCATCCGGCATGCGGCCTTTGCGGCGCTCGGTCATGTGCAAGACGGGCGGTCGGGCCTGTAGGGCGCATCAGCTGCCCCTCGCCTCGGCATGTCTTCTCTCCACGCCATGTACCTGCTGCTGAGCCTGCCTGCCAGATGATTGGAAGCAACAGCGTAAATCCCATCACGCCAACATCCCGGCGATCGCCGGGGCCTGTATACCTATATGAGAGGAGAGGGGTATATGGCGCGTAAGTTTAAGTCTATGGACGGCAACGAGGCGGCCGCATATGTTTCGTATGCGTACACCGAGGTAGCGGGAATCTATCCCATTACGCCGTCCAGCCCGATGGCCGACCATGTCGACCAGTGGGCGGCCCAGGGTCGCAAGAATATCTTCGGCACCCCGGTCAAGGTCGTCGAGATGGAGTCCGAGGCAGGTGCAGCCGGTACCGTTCACGGTTCGCTGGGCGCCGGTGCTCTGACCACCACCTACACGGCTTCTCAGGGTCTGCTCCTGATGATCCCGAACATGTACAAGATCGCGGGCGAGCAGCTCCCGGGCGTCTTCCACGTCTCCGCGCGTTGCGTCGCTTCCCACGCCCTGAACATTTTTGGCGATCACTCCGATGTCATGGCCTGTCGTCAGACCGGCTTCGCCATGCTCGCCGAGGGCAACGTCCAGGAGGTCATGGACCTCTCGCCGGTGGCTCACCTTGCCGCCATCGAGGGAAAGACCCCGTTCCTTAACTTCTTCGACGGCTTCCGCACCAGCCACGAGATCCAGAAGGTCGCCATGTGGGACTACAAGGATCTGGCCGAGATGTGCGACATGGACGCCGTCCAGGCTTTCCGCGACCATGCGCTCAACCCTGAGCACCCGCACACCCGCGGCAGCCACGAGAACGGCGATATCTTCTTCCAGAACCGTGAGGCCTGCAACAAGGTCTACGACGAGCTTCCCGCCGTCGTCGAGGGCTACATGAAGAAGATCAACGAGAAGCTCGGCACCGATTACGGTCTGTTCAACTACTACGGCGCTCCCGATGCCGACCGCGTCGTCGTGTGCATGGGCTCCTTCTGCGACGTGCTCGAGGAAGTCATCGACTACCTCAACGCTCACGGCGAGAAGGTCGGCCTGGTCAAGGTTCGTCTGTTCCGTCCGTTCTCCATCAAGCACTTCGTCGACGTTCTCCCCGAGACCGTCCAGAAGATCGCCGTCATGGACCGTACCAAGGAGCCGGGTTCCATCGGCGAGCCGCTCTACCAGGACGTCGTCTCCGCTCTCTACGAGGCCGGCAAGACGGGCATCAAGGTCGTCGGCGGCCGTTATGGCCTGGGCAGCAAGGATACGCCTCCCGCGTCCGCGTTCGCTGTCTTCGAGGAGCTCAAGAAGGACGAGCCCAAGCGCGAGTTCACCATCGGCATTGTCGATGACGTGACCAACCTGAGCCTGCCCGAGGCCGAGGATGCGCCCAACACCGCAGCCCCCGGCACCATCGAGTGCAAGTTCTGGGGTCTGGGTGGCGACGGTACCGTTGGCGCCAACAAGAACTCGATCAAGATCATCGGCGACCACACCGACAAGTACGTCCAGGCCTACTTCCAGTACGACTCCAAGAAGACCGGCGGCGTCACCGTTTCGCACCTGCGCTTTGGTGATTCTCCGATCCGTTCGCCGTACTACGTGACCAAGGCCGACTTTGTCGCCTGCCACAACCCCAGCTACATCGTTAAGGGCTTCAAGATGGTCCGCGACGTCAAGCCGGGCGGCACCTTCCTGGTCAACTGCCAGTGGAGCGACGAGGAGTTCGCCGAGCACATGCCCGCCGTGGCCAAGCGCTACATCGCGAACAACAACGTCAACGTCTACCTGATCGACGCTATCGACCTGGCCGCTAAGGTCGGCATGGGCAAGCGCACCAACACGGTGCTCCAGTCCGCCTTCTTCGCGCTGGCCAAGGTCCTGCCCGCCGAGGACGCCCTGCAGTACATGAAGGACGCAGCTACCAAGTCCTACATGAAGAAGGGCCAGGCTATCGTCGACGCCAACCACAAGGCCATCGATGCCGGCGCTACCGCTTTCCGTAAGTTCGAGGTTCCGGCCGACTGGGCTACCGCCGAGGACGCCGCTCCCGTCGAACTCTCCGAGGAGACCAAGTCCGCCATCGCCCAGCAGGTCAAGAACCTGCTCGAGCCCATCGATCGCATGGACGGCGACAGCCTGCCTGTTTCCGCCTTCGTCGGTTGCGCCGACGGCCAGTTTGAGCTGGGCGCCTCTGCATACGAGAAGCGCGGCGTCGCCGTGGTCGTTCCCCACTGGGACGAGACCAAGTGCATCCAGTGCAACCAGTGCGCCTACGTGTGCCCGCATGCCACCATCCGTCCGTTCGCGATGACCGAGGACGAGGCTGCCGCCGCGCCCGAGGCTACCCGTACGCTCGACGCTATGGGCCCCAAGGCCAAGGGCATGAAGTTCACCATGGCCGTGTCCCCGCTCGACTGCATGGGCTGCACCAACTGCGCCAAGGTCTGCCCCAAGGGCGCCCTCGAGATGGTTCCCACCGAGCAGGAGATGGACCAGCAGCCCGTTTGGGACTACATGGTCGAGAACGTCTCCGAGAAGAAGGAGCTCATCGCGGCCAACGTTAAGGGCAGCCAGTTTAAGCAGCCCTACCTGGAGTTCTCCGGCTCCTGCGCCGGCTGCGCCGAGACCGCCTATGCACGTCTGGTGACCCAGGTCGCCGGCGACCGCATGTTCATCTCCAACGCCACCGGCTGCTCCTCCATTTGGGGCAACCCCGCTGCCACCGCTCCTTACTGCAAGGATAAGGACGGTCACGGCCCGGCGTGGAACAACTCCCTGTTCGAGGACAATGCCGAGCACGGTCTGGGCATGGCCGTGGGCTATGAGGCCGTTCAGCGCAAGCTGATCGCCGCCACCCAGGACATCATCGCTGCCGATGGTCCGTCCGATGAGCTCAAGGCCGCCGGCCAGGCTTGGCTCGACTCCGTCAACGACGCCGAGGCCTCCAAGACCGCTGCCGCTGCCTACGTTGCCGAGCTCGAGAAGTGCGGCTGCGACGCTTCCAAGGCAATCCTCGCCGACAAGGCTTACCTCACCAAGAAGTCCTTCTGGATCTTCGGCGGCGACGGCTGGGCCTACGACATCGGCTTCGGTGGCCTGGACCACGTCCTGGCTTCCGGCCACAACGTCAACGTTTTCGTCTTCGACACCGAGGTCTACTCCAACACCGGCGGTCAGGCCTCCAAGGCCTCGAACCTGGGCCAGGTCGCTCAGTTCGCCGCTGCCGGTAAGGTGACCAAGAAGAAGTCTCTGGCCGAGATCGCCATGAGCTACGGCTACGTCTACGTGGCACAGGTTGCCATGGGCGCCAACCCGGCTCAGACCCTCAAGGCCATTCACGAGGCCGAGGCCTACGACGGCCCGTCCCTCATCATCGGCTACAGCCCCTGCGAGATGCACTCCATCAAGAAGGGCGGCATGCAGAACTGCCAAGCCGAGATGAAGAAGGCTGTCGAGTGCGGTTACTGGAACCTCTTCCGCTTCAACCCCGAGGCTGCTGCCGGCAAGAAGTTCTCGCTCGATTCCAAGGAGCCCGCGGGCGGTTATCAGGAGTTCCTGATGAACGAGGCCCGTTAC
>CALHUX010000027.1:0-50461 GCA_938039325.1 uncultured Collinsella sp.
ACGAGCGGGGGCTCCTATCTTTTTAGTGCCCTCGGATTGGGTCATAGTGTCTGTCTGCGCCAAAACATCGGCGTTTTTGTTGTTGGTAGCCGTTGGCGATGCGGCAGTTAGGGACGTTCCTTTTCTGCCGGCACCTGGGGACACTCCTTAGTCGTTGGGGACGTTCTTGCTTGACTAGTCCGTTTAAGAATGTCCCCAATGACTATTTATTCGGACTGCTAATTTGTGCGGGCTGTGGTTTTGTGACCTGCTGATATTAAAGATACTGTACAACTGTACACTAACTCATCTTCGTAGTATATTGCTACCCGCAAAACTCAATACCATTGTGCTTCGAGACGCTAAAGCGCCTACGTACAATGGTTTTTGATAGTACGATTTGATTCAACGACAGGATGGATGGTCCAAGCGTGAGTCTCGGCAGCAAACTATCCGATGCAAAGGTCTCCTTTGCGATATTCAAGCGCGACATTAAGCGACTGCTTGTGAACCCCGTCGCCTTGGTGGTTACCCTGGGCGTGTGCGTTATCCCCTCGCTGTATGCCTGGTACAACATCGTGGCCAACTGGGATCCGTATGGAAACACCCAGGGCATTAAAATTGCTATCGCCAACAACGATCAGGGCACCCAGAACGACCTAGTGGGCGAGCTTAATGCGGGCGATAAGGTGGTCGATCAGCTCAAGGAAAACGATCAGCTGGGCTGGACCTTCGTCGATTCGGCCGCCGATGCCAAAGAGGGCGTCGAGAGCGGGGAATACTACGCGGCGATCGTAATCCCCAAGAACTTCTCCGACAATCTGGTCTCGATGCTCGACGGCAACTACCATCAGCCGAAGCTCACCTATTACGTCAACGAGAAAAAGAGCGCCATTGCGCCCAAGGTCACCGATACCGGTGCCAACACCATCGAGGAGCAGATCAACTCGGAGTTTGTCTCCACGGTGGGCGAGACTGTTGCCAGTATCGCCAAGGATGCCGGTGTCGATTTAAAGGACAAGGCAACCCAGACTCAGGACTCGCTGACAAGTTCGGTGTCCGAGGCATCCGACACCTTGGGTGAGGTGCGCGATTCGATTGGCGATATGAATGCCGCCATCGATAAGACGAGTGGCGCTATCGCCTCGGCTGATGCGGCGCTTGCCGGCTTGCAAGGTCAGGCACCGTCGCTGACGCAGGCAATCTCCCAGGGCAACGACCTGCTGTGCGAGGCTCGCGCCACGGCGGGCAACTCTATCACCTCGCTCTCCAAGGCACTCTCGGAAGGTAGCCTTGCACTCACCAAGACGTCAGCCTCCGCGAACGCTGCGATTGGCAAGCTAACGGGTACGGTCACATCTACGACCACCCGCATCGACAACTCGCTCGAGTCTCTCCAAGCGACGATCGATCACAATAAGGCCGTTATCGGGCACTTGGAGATTCTCGTTAATGACACGTCGACAGGTTCCGAGGAAATTGACGCGCGCATTGTATCGACCATCGATTCGCTTCGCGAGCAAAACCAGAAGCTGCAGAGCATCAAGGATGGCCTTTCTGCACAGTCGAGCGCCATGGCAAACGACGCTACGGCAATCTCGAACGCGAGCAACGCACTCAACGCGGCAATTCAGACCGGTACGGCTAACCTCGGTCAGGCTCAGACCGATCTGGGTCAGAACGCACTTCCGAAGGCTTCGAGCGCGCTTGACTCCTTTGCCGCCGTTTCGGGCGATTTGACCGGCATTGTGTCGGGTATGACCCCCACGATAGCGAGCGCGCGCGGCACGCTGGCGCAGCTCGATGCCACGCTCAAGCAGGCAAAGACCACGCTGTCCCAAACCGACGCCTCCCTTGCCAAGGTTCAGGACAAGCTCGCGACCGCCGCCAATGACATTGCGGCGCTGCAGACCTCTGAGTCTATGGGCGAGTTAGCCGACCTCATGGACGTCGACGTCAATGACGTGGCAGATTTCATGGCATCTCCGGTTGAACTGACGTCCAAGTCAATCTATCCGGTCAAGAGCTTTGGCTCGGGCATCGCGCCCTTCTACACCAATCTGGCGCTGTGGGTAGGCGGCTATGTGCTCATCGCTATCTATAAACTCGAGGTCGACCGCGAGGGCATCGGTAGCTTTACGGCGCGTCAGGGCTACTTTGGCCGCTGGCTGCTGCTGGTGATCCTGGGCGCGTTCCAGGCCATTATCGTTACGGTGGGCGACCTGGTCATTGGCGTTCAGTGCGTCAATCCGCTGCTCTTTGTACTGGGCGGCATCGCTATTTCGTTCACCTACGTCAACATCATCTATGCGCTGTCCACCACGTTTAAGCATATCGGTAAAGCCATTGGCGTCATCCTCGTCATTGTGCAGATCCCCGGCTCGTCGGGCATGTATCCCATCGAGATGATGCCCGGCTTCTTCCAATGGCTGCATCCGCTGCTGCCCTTCACCTATGGCATCAACCTGCTGCGCGAGACCGTCGGTGGCATGTATTCGTTCAACTACCTGTTCAACCTGTGCATCCTGGGCGTGTTCCTTGCCATCGCACTCTTTATTGGCTTGCAGCTGCGTCCGCTGCTGCTCAACCTCAACCTGCTCTTTGACAAGCAGCTTTCCACGACGGGCCTCATGATCTGCGAGTCCAACGACCTGCCGCGCCAGCGCTATTCGCTGCGCACGGCCATGCGCGTCATGCTCGATTCGGATTCGTACCGTCGCGAGCTGCTCGATCATGCCGTGGCGTTTGAGCATCGCTACCCGTACTACATCAAGGGCGGTTTTGCCGCCGTGGTAGGCGTGCAGGTTCTGCTCTTTGTGCTTTCGACGGTGCTCGATATCGACAATAACGGCAAGATCATCCTGCTCGTTATCTGGATCATTTCGGTTATCGCCATCTGCGGCTGGCTCATCAACATCGAATACATCCGTGCGAGCCTCAATACCCAGATGCGTATCTCGGCGCTTTCGGACGAGGACCTTCGCCGCGAGATGCGCGAGCACACGGCTGCCATCCCTGCCGCCCGTCGCATGTTTGGTCTCAACGCCAGCGAGCGTGGCGCCAAGGGAGGCGAACAGCCTACGAGCCGTCTGTCGCATATCGGTGCGCATCGTAAGGCTCAAGATGCCGACGGCGCTGACAACGTAAACGGAAACGACGGGGACACCACCTCGCTTGGCAAGCACTCTAAAGGAGGTGAGGCATAAATGAAAAACATCCTGCACCTGTTTAAGCGCGATGTCCAAAACGTGTCTCGCTCCGTGATCGGCATGGTCGTCGTGATGGGCCTGATCATCGTGCCATGTCTCTATGCATGGTTTAACATCGCCGGAAGCTGGGATCCCTACGGCAATACCGGCAACCTTAAGATTGCAGTGGTCAACACCGATGAGGGTTACGAGAGCGATCTGATTCCCGTCGAGGTCAACGTGGGCGAAAACGTAACCGCCACCCTGCGCGGCAACGAGAACTTCGACTGGGTCGTCCTCAACGACCGCGATAAGGCGATTGAGGGCGTTAAGTCGGGCGCGTACTACGCTGCCGTCGTTATCCCTAAAACGTTTAGCGCTGACATGATGACGCTTTTCTCGACCGAGGTGAAGCACGCCGATATCGAGTTCTATGAGAACCAGAAGGCCAACGCCATCGCACAGATCGTGACTGAAAAGGGTTCGAGCGCCGTCCAGAGTCAGGTCAACGAGACCTTTACCAAGACCATCACGACCATCGGCCTTAAGACCGTGTCCAGCCTGCTCGACTATATGAGTACCGACCAGGTGAGCAACTTTATCGCCAATCTGTCCTCGACGCTGGGCGATTCGGTCGAGGACCTGCAGGACGTTCAGGCGAGTGCGACGTCGCTCGCGGGCATTTTGAGCTCCACGTCCGATTCACTGACATCGGCGGGCGGCATGCTCAAGCAGACGGGCACCGTTGATGAGTCGACGAAGCAGCTGATGGAGCACGCCAAGAGCGGCATCAATGATTCCAAGGAAGCGCTCAAGGCCGCCAACGATGCCGTTGACGCAGCGATTGACGGAAGCGCGGGCTCGTTCGACAACGTGTCCGCCGAGCTTGCGAAGGCATTCGATGCCGCGAATCAGCATGTTGACCTTACGGTGTCTCAGCTCAACGAAGCCGCAGCGGCGCTCAATACGCGTGCTGACGATATCGATGCGATGGCCGATCAGCTCCGCAACCTTGCCGACCAGGTGAGTGATGACAAGCTCAAAGACGGTCTCGAGTCCGCTGCGACGTCGCTGGGCAGAATTGCCGTGGAGTACCGCAACAATGCGAAGGACCTGACGGCGACCGCAAAGTCCCTTTCGGACGGCATGGCGGAGGTCAACAACTCGCGTGCCGAGGTCGACCAGGCCATCGCCGATGCCAAGGCGGGTATCTCGGGAGCCAAGTCCGACTACGATTCCACGTTCTCGGTTAAGGCCAAGGAGCTCAAGAAGACCATTTCGGGCGTTCTGGATTCCCTGAACGGTATCTCGGGTGACTTGGATAGCGCCGTGAGCGGTCTGACCGACGCCTCTGGTTCGCTCGCGAAGGGTCTCTCCAAGGCTGCAGGGCTCGTCAACAAGGCTTCTGACCAGCTGGGTGAGGCATCGGACAAGATCAGCGCGTTCAAGGACGAGCTCGACGGCGCCCTGATGTCGGGTGACCTGGCGACGATCAAGACGATGATCGGCAACGACCCCGAGGGTTTGGCCGTGTCGCTTTCCGGTCCCGTCGCGCTCGATCGTAAGCCGGTCTATCCAATCCGCAATTACGGTTCGGCCATGGCGCCGTTCTATACGATCCTGTCGCTGTGGGTGGGCTCGATCGTGCTGGCAGCCATGATGAAGGTCTCGGTTGACGACGAACTCATCAACGAGCTGATCCCCGTGCGCCTGCACGAGATCTACCTGGGCCGCTACCTGTTCTTTGGAGGTCTGGCCCTGCTGCAGGCGACACTCGTGTGCGCGGGCGACATCCTGTTCTTTGGCATCCAATGCGACAACCCGCTGCAGTTTGTACTTGCCGGCTGGGTCGCGAGTCTCGTGTTCTCCAATATCGTCTACACGCTCACCGTGTCGTTTGGTGATATCGGTAAGGCGCTCGCCGTCGTGCTGTTGGTTATGCAGGTCGGCGGTTCGGGCGGTACGTTCCCCATCGAGATGACCGGCCCTGTGTTCCAGGCGATCTATCCGTTCCTGCCGTTCACCCACGGCATCAACGCCATGCATGCCGCCATGGCTGGCGCCTACCATATGGAGTACTGGGTTGAACTTGGCATTCTGGCGAGCTATCTGATTCCGTCGCTGGCACTGGGCGTCGTCTTCCGCCGCCCGGTCATCAAAGCCAACGACTGGATTATCGAAAAGCTGGAGTCAACAAAGCTTATTTAGTTACGCGGTTTTACCAAACCGCGTAACGGCTCGACGCTGCAAACGTCCCTAAGCGGCAATCTGACGTTCAATTTCAAGGGCGCGACCAGAAGGTCAGCGCCCTTTCATTTCACGTCACCTTGCTCGCTTAGGGGCGTTTTCGCTGACGTTGCCGGAACATCGAGGTTTTCTGTACCGACGCTTTAGCGTAGTGAATTGCGTGGGTTGCTTGGTTGTTGCTACAGTAGCGGGGCGTGCCGGGGGTCCGGCGCGTCCCGTTTTTATTTGACCATGAGGCGGCACGCAGCCATACGCGTGCGGACACCACGCCCAGTTTGAGTGTGAGGATGTTCCATGGCCCAATACGCTGCCAACGAAATTGAAAACATGCCCGATAGCCCTGTTGCTCGCGAGGACCTGGGTGCGGGCGGCACCTCCCGTGGTGCCGGTGCTCGTTCGCCGTTGTTCTGGAAAGTCCTACTGCTTTCGGTGGCGATTATCTGGGGTTACTCCTTTACCACTATGAAGGACGCGCTCGACACCATTCCGGTGTTCGAACTGCTCTATATTCGTTTTCTTCCCGCAGCGCTGGTCATGCTTGTTATCTTTCGCAAGCGCATCGCCGCCCACCTTAACGCTCGCAATCTGATTGTTGGTCTGAGCATGGGCGCGCTCATGTGGGCAGCCTATGCGTTGCAGACGGTCGGTCTGGCTCAGACCACGGCGGGTAAGAACGCTTTTTTGACGGGCACCTATTGCATTCTGGTCCCGTTCGCGAGCTATTTCCTAAGCGGCGAAAAGCTCACTCGTTACAACTTGGGCGCCGCATTGCTCTGTCTGGCGGGCATTGGCCTGGTGGCGCTCGATAGCGTCGAGTTCAACATCGGTGATGCCATCACGCTGGGCGGTGCGGTTTTCTTTGCCATTCAGATGTCGGTGACGGCCAAGTACGGCCGAAAGATGGACATCAACGTCATCACGTTTTGGATGTTTGTGGGCAATGGCATCCTAAGCCTGGTCTCGTCGCTGCTATTCGAGACCCAGGCGCCTCTGTCCGTGTGGACGCCGAATTTTATCTGTGTGATGGCGTTTCTCTCGGTGGGCTGCACATGCGTGGCTCTGCTCATCCAAAACGTCGGCCTGGCGCATGTCCCGGCCTCGACGGGCTCGCTGCTCCTTTCGATGGAGTCGCCTTCGGGCGTGTTGTTTTCGGTGCTGCTGATGGGGGAGGCGCTCACCTCGCGCCTGCTCGCCGGCTTCGTGCTTATCTTCCTGTCGATTATCTTGAGCGAGACTCACTTCGATTTTTTGCGCAAAAAGCCGCGCCCGCAATTGTAAACAACTTGTTGCGCCGCCCTCTCGGGGCGGCATTTTTTATGCGTCGCCCTTAAAGTTGTACCTTGCACTTTACGCTATCAAAGTGCTTGCTGCAAAAACGTTACTGGAGGGCATTTATGGCACCAGCTCTGTCCGATCTTCAACCGCAATCAGCGCCCAAGGCCACCGCAGCGGCGCAGGCCGCTATCGGCGATGGTCTGGTCAAAGAAGCCCAGGCATTTGCCGGTGAGCTTGCCGCATGGCGCCACGATCTCCATCAGACGCCCGAGCTCGGTAACAATCTTCCGCAGACGTCTGCCTATATCCAGGTACGTCTGGACGAGATGGACATCCCCCATACCACGCTTGTCGACGGCTCCTGTGTTGTTGGCCTGATCGGTGCCGGTGCGGCCGCGGCTGCTCAGGGCAATGGTACGTGCGTGGACGAGCAAGCCGGTACGGTTATCATGCTTCGCGGCGACATGGATGCCCTGCCCGTTGTCGAGGAATCGGGCGAGCCTTTCGCTTCCACCAACGGCTGCATGCACGCTTGTGGCCACGATATGCATGCGACGGCGCTGCTCGGCGCGGCCCGTTTGCTCAAGGCCCGCGAGGCCGAGCTTGTCGACGCCAATGCCACCGTCAAACTGCTGTTCCAGCCGGGTGAGGAGACCTTTGAGGGAGCCCGCGCTGCCATCGCCGATGGCCTGCTGCAGAACCCGTGCCCCCAGGCTGCCTTTGCCATGCACGTCAACAGCCAATCGCCGCTCGGCCTGGTGCTCTATGGGAGCCCGGCGCTTTCGGGCGTGTACGGTTTCCGCATCACGCTGCAGGGCAAGGGCGGCCATGGCTCGAGCCCCGAGATCTGCATCGACCCCATCACGGCCGGCGTCCATGTGCACCTGGCGCTCCAGGAGCTTATCTCCCGCGAGGTGCCAGCGGCCAAGGAAGTCGCACTTACCGTTGGTAAGTTCGCTGGCGGCTTGGCGGCCAACGTCATCCCCGACACCTGTGTGCTCGAGGGAACGCTGCGCGGCTTCGATGTCGAGCTCATGACTCATCTCAAGGAGCGTATCGCGGAGGTCGTCAACGGCGTTGCCGCAACATATCGTACGCCGGCAACCATCGAGACGCTTTCGGACGTTCCGCCGCTCGTGCTCGACAGCGATATGACCCAGGCCTCGCTTGGCTACGTGGGCGCGGTGCTGCCCAAGGCTGCCTTCCTGCCGCTATTCCACGCCATGGCGAGCGAGGACTTCGCGCTTATCTCGAGCGAGATCCCAAGTGCGTACTTTACGGTGGGCGCGGCCGTGACCGATACGGACGAGCATTTTGCCCAGCATCATCCCAAGGCGCGCTTTAACGATGCCGAGCTTCCTCTCGGCGCCGCGGCTTATGCCGCCGTCGCTTTGGGCTACATCGCCGATCATCGGTAGCACCCAATCTTGCTACTCGTTTGTTTAAAAAAGGAACAGTATGTCCCAGCAACGTAAATTTTTCCCCGGCTGGCTCGTGGTGGCCTCCGGCTTTGTGATCATGGCCACGTGCTACACGATTTTCGTTAACTGCATGAGCCTGTTTCAGCCGCTCATCGTAAGCGACCTGGGCATCACGCTTGCGCAGTACAACATCTCCAACGCCATCTCCACCGTGGTGAGCGTTATCGGCTCGCTTGTCATTGGCCATGTCGCCGATAAAGTAAGCGGCCGCGTTTTGGGCTCCCTCACTGTAATCGCCACCTCTGCCGTTCTTGCCGGCATGAGCTTTGTCGGTGAGCTGTGGCAGGTCTACGTGCTCTTTGCCGTCTCGGGCTGCTTTGCCGTCGCCTCGACCCGCCTGCTCATCAGCCTAGTGACCGCCAACTGGTTTACGGCCAAGCGAGGCCTTGCCATCTCCATCGCACTTTCGGGTTCGGGCTTTGGCGGAGCTATCCTGTCTCCCATCGTGAGCTCGCTTATCGTGAGCGTTGGCTGGCGTTCCGCCTTCCTGGTGCTCGCGGCTATCTGCATGGTGGCGGCGCTGCCCATCACGGCCTATTCCTTCCGCACCAAGCCTTCCGAGATTGGCCTGAAGCCGCTCGGCGAGAACCCGGGCGATTCGTCTGCTTCTGCCACGGGTGATAAGAACGAGAAGGCAGCCCCCGAGGTTAGCGTCGGCTGGTCTCGTATCAAGAAGAGCCCGGCATTTTGGCTGCTTGTCGTCGCCTTCCTCTTTATGGGGCTTGTCAATGGCGCCATCCTGCCCAACCAAGTTACGAACATGACGAGCGTTACCGTCAACGGCGCCAAGATCGTCACGGGTGGCCACGACCCCATGTGGGCCGGTACGGTGCTTTCTGCCTACATGGTCACGGTCGTTATCGCCAAGATTTCGCTCGGTGCCATCTACGACCGCTTTGGCCTGCGCTTTGGCAATATCCTTGGCTCCGTTGCGTGTATTGTCGCCTGCGTGGCGCTGTGTTTCCCGACGACGGACCTCGGTCCTATTGTGGCCGCTGTGAGCTTTGGTATCGGAACGTGCATGGGCACCATCACGCCTACCATTGCCGCGTCCAAGCAGTTTGGCATGGCCGACCTCGGCAAGGTCACGGGCACCATTACCTCGCTCGAGATGGTCGGCGGCACCGTGGGCGCCATCGTCTCGGGCGTGCTGTTCGATGCCACGGGCTCCTTTGCGAGCACCTGGATTGTGTGCCTGGCATGCTCCGTTGTCATGCTCGTGTTCCTGCTGGCATCCGAGCCCATCGCCGCCAAGCTGCGCGCGAGCGTGGCGGGGGAGTAGACGCCCGTCGCTCTTTTCTATTTGCCCCGTTCTATCCGTGGCTGCCCTGGAGGCCGAATAGATGCTCGTACCATCATTCGGTTTCCAAGGCGGCCACGGATCACAAACAGTGGCGGCGCATCTGGCCGAACGAGTCCCCATACCCTCGTTCGGTCAGACGCGCCGCCGCTGTTTGTGTTTGTGCCGTATAATGTCCACTACCTATGACGCGATACAAAAGAAAGGTGTTTGCCCATGCAGGCACAGAAGGCGGAGGGAACCCGCGACCTTATCGGCGCCGAGATGCGCGCCTGGCAAAAGATGCAGCAGATTGCGGCCAGCGTATTCGAGCCGTTTGGCTTTAAGCCCATCGAGACGCCCGCGATCGAGCAGGTGGACGTCTTTGTCCACGGCATCGGCCAGTCGACCGACGTCGTGCGCAAGGAGATGTTCCGCGTGTTTAGCGGCGCCAACCTGGAGCGCGTCTTTACCGAAGGCACCGATACCAAGCTCAAGCCCAAGCAGCGCCTGGCGCTTCGTCCCGAGGGCACGGCCGGTGTGGTGCGCGCCGTCGTGGAGAACAACCTGGTGCCCCAGGGCTCCACGCCGTTTAAGGCTTATTATGCCGAGGCCATGTTCCGTGGCGAGCGTCCCCAGAAGGGCCGCCTGCGCCAGTTCCACCAGGTGGGCATCGAGTGGCTCGGCGCTCCTGATCCGGCTGCCGACGCCGAGTGCATTATCATGCTCATGGAGTTCTACAAGCGCCTTGGGTTCGATCTTTCCAAGCTCCGTCTGCTTATTAACTCGATGGGCGATGCACAGTGCCGTCCGGCATATCGCGAGCAGGTCAAGCAGTTTATCCTCGATCACGCCGACGAGATGTGCGACGAGTGCCGCGAGCGCGCCGAACTCAACCCGCTGCGCGCCTTCGACTGCAAGAACGACCATTGCCGCGAGATCATGGCCGACGCACCGCTGATGGGCGACAACCTGTGCGATGAGTGCCGCGAGCACTACGAGCAGGTCAAGCGCTATTTGGATGCGGCGGGTATCGAGTATGTCGAGGATCCCACCCTGGTGCGCGGCCTGGACTACTACACCCGTACCGTCTTTGAGGTCGAGGCTCCCGGCGCCGGTGTCGGCTCCATCGGTGGCGGCGGTCGCTATGACGGCTTGGTCGAGCTCGAGGGCGGCAAGCCCACTGCCGGCGTTGGCTTCGCCGTTGGTTTTGAGCGCGCCCTGCTGGCCCTGCAGGCCTTTGGTAACGACTTGGGTGCCGAGGAGGCCCCGTGCGTCTACGTCGCCAATGCCGGCAAGGAGCTGCGTCAGAACGTCTTTGCCATTACGCAGCAGCTTCGCGCCGCAGGGATCGTGACCGAGGCCGACTATCAGGGCCGTTCGCTCAAGGCCCAGTTTAAGCAGGCCGATAAGGTGGGCGCCAAGCTCATCCTGGTCCTGGGTGGCGACGAGCTTGCCGTCGGCAAGGTCAAGGTACGCGACATGGAGAGCCATGACGAGGTTCTCATCGATCTGGCCAACGTCGTCGAGGCGGTTCGCGAGCGCCTGTAGCGCATCTTTTTGAGCTGCGGGCCTGCTAACGTGCCCCGCTCATGGAGAGCGATTGTTACGGGGGTGTTTCGCTTTTATGCGGAATGCCCCCGTTTACGTATGCCGCCCACCGAGAAATACGACCATTTAGGGCAAAAACTCTTGCAATGCAGAAAATACTTTTGTGTGGTAAAGCGCAATCAGCGCCGAAAGTTTTTGCCGAGTGCCTATAATGAATACCGCATGTTACGTGCATAGAAGGAGGAATGGGAGGAAACGTGGCTGAGAACCTAAGCAACCAGTCTGTACCCGAAGCCGCGGCGCGCGTCGCTGCCGTGGTCAACCGCCTCGTTAACCGAATCGGCTCGAATGCCGAATCCAAGGAGCGTCTCGCCGAGATCGAGATCCCCGAGGAGCTGCGCGACAATCTGGCGCTGTTCTTGCGCCTGGAGCGCCGTGTGCTTAGCGAGTATGATCCCGAGATCGCGGACCTGTTCGACAAGATTTTGACAGCCGAGATTGTGGCCAACGCCGGAAACCCCGGCACCCGTGCTGCCGACGAGTCCGTCGACGAGCAGGGCGTGCCCACTGCCGACGAGTCCACCGCCGTGGCGTTTCGCGAGGTCGTTGATCTGATCGACAGTCTGCCGCTCGATAAGCAGCAGGTTATCGTCCGCGCCTTTACGAGCTTCTTCCATCTGGCAAACCTGTCGGAGGAGAACTACCGCGTGGCGCAGCTGCGCGAGCGCGAGGCCGGCGCATCGACCGATACCGAGGTCGATCCCGCCAACGAACTCACCGTCGCCTATCACCAGTTGGTAAACGAGATGGGTGTCGAGGGCGCCAACGAGCTGCTCGACAAGCTGGAGTTCCACCCTGTCTTTACCGCACATCCCACCGAGGCCCGTCGTAAGGCCGTCGAGGGCAAGATTCGCCGTATTTCCAACCTGCTGGAGGAGCGCCCGCGCCTGGGCGGCTCCGACCTGATGGAGAACGAGCGCCATATGCTGCAGGAGATCGACGCCCTGGTGCGTACGAGCCCCATCGCGCTCAAGAAGCCCACGCCGGTCGAGGAAGCCGATACCATCATCGACATCTTCGATAACACGCTGTTCGACGTCATTCCCGTTATCTATCGTCGTTTTGACGACTGGGTGCTGGGCGACAAGGCCGGTACCGTGCCGCCGCTGTGCCCGGCGTTCTTCCATCCCGGCAGCTGGATCGGTTCCGACCGCGACGGTAATCCCAACGTCACCGCCAAGGTGAGCCGCGAGGTCGCCGCCAAGTACTTCACTCACATGGTGCTCAAGCTCGAGGACAAGTGCCGCCGCATCGGCCGCAACCTGACGCTCGAGGCCACCTACAGCAAGCCGTCTGCCGAGCTCATCAACCTGTGGAACCATCAGGTCGAGATGAGCACCCAGTACACGGCCCGCGCCGAGCTGATCTCCGAGCACGAGCCGCATCGCGCCGTCATGCTCGTCATGGCAGACCGTCTGAACGCCACCGTTCGTCGCATCACCGACACCATGTATCACAGCGCAGACGAGTTCCTGGATGACCTGCGTGTCGTTCAGCGCTCCCTGGCCGCCTGCGGTGCCGTTCGTGCTGCCTACGGCCCGGTCCAGACCATCATCTGGCAGGTCGAGTCCTTCGGCTTCCATATGGTCGAGATGGAGTTCCGTCAGCACTCCGTGGTGCACGCCCGCGCCCTCAAGGATATCCACGAGAACGGTATCCACGGCGATCTGCAGCCCATGACGCGCGAGGTCATCGATACCTTCCGCGCCATCGGCTCCATCCAAAAGCGCTACGGCAAGAAGATGGCGCACCGCTACATCATCTCGTTCACCAAGAGCGCCCAGCATGTGGCCGACGTCTTTGAGCTTGCCCACCTGTCCTTTGCACACGAGGAGGATGTCCCCGAGCTCGACGTGATCCCGCTGTTCGAGCAGCTCGAGGACCTCGAGAGCTGCGTCGACGTGCTCGACCAGATGCTTACGCTGCCCGTGGTGCAAAAGCGCCTTGCCCAGACCAACCGCCGCATGGAGGTCATGTTGGGCTATTCCGACTCCTCCAAGGATGCCGGTCCTACCACGGCCATGCTCGCGCTGCACTCCGCGCAGGAGCGCATTGCCAAGTGGGCCGAGAAGAACGATATCGACCTGGTGCTCATGCACGGTCGCGGCGGTGCCGTGGGCCGTGGCGGCGGTCCGGCCAACAAGGCCGTGCTGGCGCAGCCCAAGGGTTCGGTCAACTGCTTCTTTAAGCTCACCGAGCAGGGTGAGGTCATCTTTGCCCGTTACGACAACCGCACGCTGGCTCAGCGCCATGTTGAGTCCGTTGCCGCCGCAACGCTTTTGCAGTCGGCCCCGAGTGTCGAGAAGACCAACACCGAGACCACGCAGAAGTTCTGGGATATGGCCGAGAAGCTTAACGCCGCAAGCCACGAGCGCTATCTGGACCTGCTCAACACCGAGGACTTTACACCGTGGTTCTCGACCGTGACGCCGCTGACCGAGGTCGGTCTGCTGCCGATCGGCTCGCGCCCGGCCAAGCGCGGCCTGGGTGCCAAGTCGCTCGACGACCTGCGTACCATTCCGTGGATCTTCAGCTGGAGCCAGGCGCGCATCAATCTGGCCGCTTGGTACGGCCTGGGTACCGCCTGCGAGCAGTTTGGCGATTTGGACCAGCTTAAGGCTGCCTACCAGGAGTGGCCGTTCTTCCGCACCTTTATCGACAACATCGAGATGTCGATCGCCAAGACTGACCAGCGCATCGCCAAGATGTATCTGCACCTGGGCGACCGCCAGGATCTGTCCAAGAAGGTCTTCACCGAGATGCAGCTCACGCGTAAGTGGGTCCTTGCCATCGTCGGTGACGAGTGGCCGTTGCAGCGTCGCCGCGTGCTCGGCTGCGCCGTCCGCGTGCGTAACCCCTACGTCGACGCCCTGTCCATCGCCCAGGTCCGCGCCCTTCGCGAGGTGCGCATGAACCAGGACGAGATGGCCGAGGAGAAGAAGGCCGAGTACATGAGCCTGATTCTTTCGACTGTGACCGGCGTCTCGGCAGGTTTGCAAAACACGGGGTAATCGATAGCCCTGTAGTCGCTGTCCGGGGCTGCCGTATGTTTACTTTCCGGCGCGTCCTCGGACATGCAAGAAGCCCTCGCTGCGCACTTCGTGCGGCGAGGGCTTCTTGCGTCCTGCGGAGTGCGCCGGAAAGTAAACATACGACAGCCCCTGCGATGTCCGGTCTTCGGCGGATTACTGGCTGGGGGAATAATGGCGCGCTTCGCGCGTTTGGAAAAGGCTTCGTGCTGCGGAATGCATTCAGAGGGAGACCCATCGGGCCCTTTTGTCCTCGGTCTTCGGGGATTGGGGCTGATGAGAATTAAGTGCGCTTCTCGCCTTACGACTGTAGCGGCTGCGGTCCCGTTTGGGATCGCGGTTGTTTTGTTGTGGGTCAAATATGAACGTTGTGTTAATGAGTCGGTAGACGGTGGTGTTTTTCGGTGAGAGGCGTATCCTTCCAACGATTTATCTAGTGTGTCAGTTGAAAGGAAGAGGGCGCTCGTCATTGTTTGAATGTGAACTGCCGTTTGACCACAAGACGTTGCATCTGGAACTCGAGGATAAGAACTTCGCGGGTGTGATGGAAGGTCATCAAAACGAGTTTAAGACCACGAAATCGCAGGAAGAGCTGGTGGAGGAGTCGCTTGCCAACCCTTACGGCTCGCCTTCGCTCGAGGAGCTTTGTGCTGGCAAGAAGGATATTGTCATCATTAGCTCCGATCATACGCGTCCCGTTCCCTCGCGTGTGACGATGCCTATTCTGCTGCATCACATCCATTCCGCTGCGCCTGAGGCGCGCGTTCGCATTCTGGTTGCTACGGGTATGCATCGTCCGTCGACGCACGAGGAGCTCGTCAACAAGTACGGCGAGGAGATCGTTGCCAACGAAGAAATCGTTATGCACGTCGCGACTGACGACAGCATGATGAAAAAGATCGGCACCCTGCCTTCTGGTGGCGAGTGCATCATCAACAAGATTGCGGCCGATTGCGATCTGCTGCTTGCCGAGGGCTTTATTGAGCCGCACTTCTTTGCCGGTTTCTCTGGTAGCCGCAAGTCCGTCCTGCCTGGCATCGCCAGCTACAAGACCATCATGTACAACCACAACGGTCAGTTTGTGAACGATTCCCACTCGCGTGCCGGCAACCTGTGCCACAACCACGTGAGTGAGGACATGTTCGCCGCCGCCGAGATGGCTCACCTTGCCTTTGTGCTCAACGTGGTGCTCAATGGCAAGCACGAGGTCATCGGCTCCTTTGCCGGCGACATCCACAAGGCGCACGAGGCCGGCTGCGAGTTCGTGAAGAGCCTTGCCGGCGTTGAGCCCGTCGAGTGCGAGATCGCCATTACCACCAACGGCGGCTACCCGCTCGACCAGAACATCTACCAGGCCGTGAAGGGCATGTGCGCTGCCGAGGCCACGCTTCCCGAGGGCGGCGTGATCATCGACGTCGCCGGTTGTGCCGACGGTCACGGTGGCGAGGGCTTCTATCACAACATCGCCGACAACGATCCGGCGGAGTTTGAGCGCGCCTGCATCGATCGTCCCAAGGACGAGACCCTGCCCGACCAGTGGACGAGCCAGATCTTTGCCCGCATCCTGGCGCATCACCCTGTGATCATGGTCACCGACCTGTGCGATCACCAGATGCTCAAGGATATGCACATGACGCCGGTCAACACCCTCGAGGAGGCGCTCAAGCTTGCCTTTGAGATGAAGGGTGCCGATGCCAAGGTCGCCGTCATCCCCGATGGCCTGGGTGTTGTTGTCGCACAGCACTAGTGCGCGGCTTAAACGAATCGTTTATAACCGACAAGAAAGATAAGGTTTTATGCTTACCAAACTCCTCTGCGAATTCGGCGCAACGGCCCTCATGATCGTCTTTGGCGTGGGCGTTCACTGCGATACCGTGCTCAAGGGCACCAAGTATCAGGGCTCCGGCCATATGTTTGCCATCACCACCTGGTCCTTTGGCATCTCGGTCTGCCTGTTTGTCTTTGGTGGCGCTGTGTGCATGAACCCCGCCATGGTGCTTGCCCAGTGCATCGTCGGCCTGGTGCCGTGGGGCAACTGCATCCCTTTCATGCTTGCCGATATGCTCGGCGGATTTGTGGGTGCCGTGATCGCCTGGTTTATGTATGCCGATGAGTTCAAGGCTTCCGAGGGCGTCGTCGACCCCATTGCCCAGCGCAACATCTTCTCGACCAACCCCACCACCGAGGGCGCGAACTATGCTCGTAACTTCTTCTGCGAGGCTATCTGCACCTTCGTGTTCATCAGCGCCATCCTTGCTGCCGCTAGCCGCGCCGGCGAGAACGTTCTGATGCTCGCAATCTGCGTCGGTCTGATCGTTTGGGCTGTTGGCATGGGCATGGGCGGCATCACCGGCTTCGCCATGAACCAGGCTCGTGACCTTGGTCCTCGCATGGCCTATCAGGTGCTGCCGATCAAGAACAAGGCTGACAACAACTGGAAGTACGGCCTGCTTGTTCCTGGCATCGCTCCGTTTGTCGGTGCTATCGTGGCTGCGCTGTTTGTGCATGGTTTCTTGGGCATGTTCTAGTCCAAGGCTACATAGTTGTCCGCTGGCCGCATGGGGTAACTTCCCAGCGCGTCCTCGGACATGAAAGAACCCCCGCTGCGCACTTCGTGCGGCGGGGGCTTTTTCGTCCTGCGGAATGCGCTGGGAAGTTACCCCATGCGGCCAGCTGCGGGATCTTTGCTGCGCTCGAGCAAGCAACCCAACATATAAATCTGAATTTGGATGGGAGGGGCTTGTTGCTGTTGGCGGCGTTGAGGCGCGAGTGACACTTTGGGATGCGTGGCGCCTTGGGGTGGGGCGGTGCTTTGGGATGAGCTCCTTACTTAGTTGAAGAGGGGTTTTATGGCTGATAGGTAGTCTTTGGCTACGTCCTCTTTTGGGGCTTGGAAGTTGTGCCAGGCCCACCATTGGACCATTCCTACGAAGCTTGAGGCTATGTGGTGTAGTAGGAAGCTTCGGTCCATGGTGGCGGCGGGGCCGTTTGGGTCGGTGGGGACGGTTTCGGCTGCTCGTGACATGATGGTCTTGCGTAAGCAGTCGGCGAAGACGCGTGAGCCGGCGCCAGCTACGAGGGCTCGTACGCCCTGGCGGCGCTCCCAGAGGTTGTTGAGGATATGCTCGACTTGTACGAGCGGATCATCGAGCGGTGTGCCATCGTCGTCGAGGGCGTGGGTGCAGATGTCGCTCACGAGTTCGGACAGTAGGTCATCTTTGCTCTTGAAGAGGCCGTAGAAAGTCGCGCGGCCTACGTGAGCGCGCGCGATGATGTCGCCGACGGTGATCTTGCCGTAGTCCTCCTCGCGAAGGAGCTCGGAAAACGCCGTGACAATGGCGGCGCGGCTTTTTGCCTTGCGGGCATCCATGGCTATGCATCCACATGAACAAGCAGGCAACGGAGCGTGCCGGAGCAGCCCTCGTAGGGGCGTTTACCGGCGCCGTAGCCGACGGCCTCGATGCGGTAGCGGGCCGGCAGGTGCTCGGACGTGCGCAGTGCGGCGACGATGGCGGCGCCCGTGGGCGTCACGAGCTCGCCGGCGACCGGTGCGGGCGTGAGGGCGATATTGCCCGCCTGGCACAGGTTGACGACAGCGGGGACGGGTATGGGCATGAGACCGTGGGCACAGCGGATGGTGCCGTGACCCTCGGAGAGCGACTCGACCACGATGTCCTCAATACCCAGGTCATCGAGGCAGATGGCGACAGAGCAGACGTCGACGATGGAGTCGACGGCGCCCACCTCGTGGAACATGACGGTCTCGGGCGTCTTGCCGTGAGCCTTGGCCTCGGCGGCGGCGAGCGCGGTAAAGATGGCGATCGCGCGACGCTTGGCGCCATCGCTTAGCTGCGAGCCATCGATGATGGCGGTGACGTCCGCCAAAGAACGGTGGTGATGGCCGTGGGCGTGATGGTGACCCTCGTGGCCATGACCGTGGGCCTCATGGTCATGCTCGTGGCAGTGCTCGTGTTCATGCTCGCCATGATCATGATGGTGGTGCTCATGCTCGTGCGTGTGCTCGGCAGGCGCTTCGTTGCCGTAGAGCCAGGCCATGTCGTGGTCGTGGTTCTCGAGCTCCTCTGCCAGCTGAACGTCAAAGTCGCAGGCGTCGATGCCATGCTTGTTTGCGCGTGTAACGGCAATCTCAAAGCCGTCGACCGGCAGCGTGGCGAGCTGCTCGCGCAGATGCTTCTCGCTGGCGCCCAGGTCGAGCAGGGCCGCGACGGTCATATCGCCGCTGATGCCCGAGGTGCCGTCGATGATAAGCGTGTGGTGATGGTTGGACATGAAATGCTCCTTAGCGGGCGCAGGACGTGCCGGCGCTCAGATGATTGATAAGACTTGCCTGGTAGGCGGCACCAAAGCCGTTATCGATATTGACGACCGAAACGCCGCTGGCGCAGGAGTTGAGCATGGCGAGCAGCGCGGCAACGCCGCCAAAGTTCGCGCCATAGCCCACGCTGGTGGGGACGGCGATGACCGGACAGCTCACAAGGCCTCCGATGACGCTCGCCAGGGCGCCTTCCATGCCGGCGATGGCGATGACCACCTGCGCCTGGGCAAGTTCCTCAGCATGAGCGAGCAGGCGGTGCAGGCCGGCGACACCCACGTCGTAGAGGCGATCGACCTCGTTGCCGTAGAACTCGGCCGTCAACGCGGCTTCCTCGGCAACGGGCAGGTCGCTCGTGCCGGCGCAGGCGACGACGATGCGTCCGTTGCCGTTGGGGGAGGGCTTGCCACCCACCAGGGCGAGCTGGGCGTCCGGGACATATCCCAGGTCGATGCCGTTGCCGAGGAGCTCCGAGGTGCAGGCTGCCTTTTCGTCGTCCAGGCGCGTGACCAGGATGCGCTCCTGGCCGGCATCGAGTAATGCTTTGATAATGGCGGCAATTTGCTCGGCGGTTTTACCGGCACCGTAGACAACTTCGCCGGCTCCCTGGCGCACCCCGCGCGAAAGGTCGAGCTGCGCAAAGCCCAAATCGGCGGTCGGAGCCGTCTGGATGCGCGTGAGGGCGTCGGCAGGGGTGACTGCTCCGCCGGCAACATCGCTCAGCAATTGCTCAAGATCTCGCTTATCCATATATGTTCCCTTCGACGGCGCAAAGTCTAGCACTCAAAGGGTATGTTTCCGAACACTAGGACAAAATTGTTCGGAAACTATAGGACAGACTGAATCAATTGTTAGACGGATTGGCTAGTCGCGCAGGATGATGTCCATGGCGAGCATCAGATTGCGCTCGTCGATGGCAAACGGGGCGGCCTCGCGCGTCTTGGGCTTGGCACAAAACGCGATGCCCGTGCCCGCGGCCTGAATCATGGGGATGTCGTTGGCACCGTCGCCAATCGCGACGGTGTGGGCCATATCGACGCCGCACTCAACTGCCCAGTCCAGCAGCTGGATGAGCTTGGACTCCTTGGTCACAATGTCGGCAGCCAACTTACCGGTGAGCTTGCCGTCCACGACCTCCAGACGATTGGCCAGGCAGAAGTCGATACCCGCGGCAGCCACGATCTTGTCAGCGACCTCGTGGAAACCGCCGCTCACCACGCCGACCTTCCAACCCTTGCTGTGCGCCGAGCGCACAAGCTCCAACGCGCCGGGGGTAAATGTCACGCGCTCAAAGGTGCGCTCGAACACGCTCTCGTCCAGGCCGGCGAGCAGCCCCACGCGCTCCTCGAGCGCCTGCTTAAAGTCGAGCTCGCCGCGCATGGCGCGTTCGGTGATCTGTGCCACCTGCTCGCCCACGCCGGCCTCTTCGCCCAACAGGTCGATGACCTCCTGGTTGATGAGCGTGGAGTCGATATCCATAACGATGAGGCGTGCAGTCATGGCGGGCCTTTCCGAGTGCTGTTTTATTGGGGCATATTGTCGCACGTGACGAGCGCGGGCGGGTGCCGCGGCGCGTCAATTGTTTCGTCTCCGTCAAGTCTTTGGGCAGGAGCCACTTTTTCGCGGCACATCGACGCGAGTGCGATAAGATAGAACGCCATGTCTGGCTGCGCGGTTTACGCAGGCTGGGCAAATCTGTACGACGCCGCCCGGAACGACACGGGGCGGCACAGATCCATAAAGGAGGATCACTGGTATGAGCCAGACCCGTCCCATCGATGAGCATTCCATGCACACCCGTACCTGCGGCGAGCTTCGCTTCGAGAACGTGGGCGAAGAGGTCACCCTCACCGGTTGGGTGAGCCGTCGCCGCGACCACGGCGGCCTTATCTTCTGCGACCTTCGCGACCGCGAGGGCATCACGCAGCTCACCTTCGACCCCGAGCACTCCGACGGCGATGCCTTTAAGATCGCCGAGACCATGCGTCCCGAGTGGCCCATCAAGATTCACGGCGTCGTGCGCGCCCGTGGCGAGGAGACCACCAACACCAAGCTCGCGACCGGCGAGATCGAGGTCCTGACCGACCACGCCGAGGTGCTCAACACGTCCGTCACCCCGCCGTTCCAAATCGAGGACGGCATCGAGACCAGCGAGGACACCCGCCTGCGCTATCGCTATCTGGACCTTCGTCGTCCCGAGATGATGGCCAACCTCAAGCTGCGCTCCGACTTTACCTTTGCCATTCGCGAGGCGCTGCACAACCGTGAGTTCATGGAGGTCGAGACGCCCTCCCTGTTCAAGTCTACGCCCGAGGGCGCCCGCGACTTCATCGTCCCCAGCCGCATCCAGCCGGGCAACTTCTATGCCCTGCCGCAGTCCCCGCAGCTCCTGAAGCAGCTGCTTATGGTCGGTGGCGTCGAGCGCTACTACCAGGTTGCCAAGTGCTTCCGCGACGAGGACTTGCGTGCCGACCGTCAGCCCGAGTTCACCCAGGTCGATATTGAGATGTCCTTCGTGGACCAGAATGACGTCATGAGCGCGCTCGAAGAGGTCCTGGCCGATGCCTTCGGCCGCATGGGTGTCGAGATGCCCACGCCGCTGCGTCGCATGAACTACTGGGAGGCCATGGACACCTATGGCTCCGACAAGCCCGATACCCGCTATGGCATGCACTTGGTCGACCTGACCGACATCTTCGCCAACTCCAAGTTCAAGGTCTTTGCGACTGCCGCAAACGAGGAGGGCTCTGTCGTCAAGGCTATCAACGCCAAGGGCGCCGGTGCCTGGGCACGTGCCAAGATCGATAAGCTCGCCGGCGTGGCCTCCACGTTTGGCGCCAAGGGCTTGGCCTGGATCGCCTTCCGCGAGGACGGCTCCATCAATAGCCCCATCGTCAAGTTCTTCTCGGACGAGGAGATGGCCGCTCTGCGCGAGCGCATGGACGTCGAGCCCGGCGACCTTGTGATGTTCGCCGCCGGCCCGCGCCTGCTCTCCGACGAGATCCTGGGCGGCATGCGTTCCCACATGGCCAACGCGCTCGAGATCAAGCGCGAGGGCCACGACTTCCTGTGGGTCGTCAACTTCCCGCTGTTCCACTGGGATGAGGACCGCAAGGCCTACGCTGCCGAGCACCAGCCCTTCACCCTGCCGACCGAGACCGACATCGCCAAGATCGAGGCCGACCCGCTGGCAGCCGGTTCGTGCACCTACGACTTTGTCATGGACGGCTTTGAGGCCGGCGGCGGCGGTATGCGTATCCACAACGCCGAGATGCAGATGTCCATGCTCAAGCTCCTGGGCTTTACCGAGGAGCGCGCCGAGTCGCAGTTCGGCTTCCTCATGGAGGCGCTCAAGTTTGGTGCGCCCCCGATGGGCGGTTTTGCTCTGGGCCTGGACCGCGTGTGCATGCTGCTCACCGGTTCCGACTCCATCCGCGACGTCATGGCGTTCCCCAAGACGGCCAGCGGCTCCGACCTCATGTCGGGCGCCCCGAGTGCCGTTAGCGGCGTCCAGCTCAAGGACGTTAGCCTGCGCCTGATGTAGGCGAGCGGCTACATATTGCCCGTAACGAGGGAAGGACGCGCGCCTTCCCTCGTTTTTTATGCGCCGAGGTTGTGGGGGCATGGGATGACCGGGCGTCGCGGAAAGTGCGTCCCGGAATCTGCGTCCAGAACGGGTCGCGCTTTCCCAAAGGGGGTCCTCTGGGAAAGCGCGACCCAGAATTCGGCAAAAAATGGGACACAGTTTCCGGTTGAGCGGTCTAACGGAAACTGTGCCCCAGAATGAGCACTCAAAACGGGGCAGGCTTTCCGCAACAACTGTCTGGCGGAAAGCCTGTCCCAGTTTCTTATAGCGAGTCTCTCTGAATTAGCTGCATGTGCATCACGGAGGTGGTGGGCTCGGCGCCCGTGATCATGTCGAGCGCAATGTTGGCGGCCATGTGGCCTTCTTCGCGCAGGGGCTGGCGGACGGTCGTGAGCGCGGGGACGCAGCACGCCGCAATCTCGTGATCGTCGAAGCCGACGACAGAAACGTCCGCCGGAACAGATAGGCCTGCCTCGTTGAGTGCGGTGATGACGCCAGCCGCGATACGGTCCGATCCGCAGAGCACGCCATCGAAAGCAATCTCGCGCGCGAGGATCTGGTGCATGGCCTGATAGCCGTCTCCGCTGTTCCAGCCGGTATAGATAACGTTTGCGCCTGGGAGGTCTTCGCCCAGGACGGTGCGGTAGCCGCGCAGGCGGTCGACAACAGCGGGGTTGTCTTGCGGTCCCAACACGGCGACGATATCTTTGCGCCCGCGCTCTTTCATAGCGAGTGCCGCAAAGCGTCCACCCTCTTCGTCGTCAGAGTAGACTGTCGAGAACACATCGCGATAGGGGTGGCCCTCGAGCTGGCCGCACAACACGGTGGGTACACCCAGCTCGCGCAGCACCTCGAGCAGCTCGCTGCCCTTGTAGGGGGAGACGTCGATCACGGCGTCGAACGAGCGGCGCTCAAAGTGCTCGCGTGCGCGGTTGCGCTCATGCGTAGAAGACGCCTGCAAGATAACGGGCAGATAGGACGACTCCGACAGTTCCTCGGTAATGCCGCTCAAAAACTCGCTATAGGTGGGGTCGCTGAAGAGTTCACTCAGGGGCTCGGTCACGAGCACGGCGATGATTTCCGTGCGCCCGACAGCGAGCGCTCGGCCACGGGCATTGGGGACAAAATTGACTTCCTTGGCCGCCGCGCGGACGCGCTTTTTGGTTTCCTCGCTAATGCGGGGCGAATCGTTGAGGGCGCGCGATGCCGTGGAGCGCGACACGCCGGCAGCTGCGGCAACCTCGGCAAGCGTAGGTGCGGTGCGAACTGGTTGGGTCATGGCGTCTCCTGGAAAATGCGGTCGATGTTGTCACTGATACGGGCTGGTGCGGATACAGCTTACTATAGTGCACCTGAACAGCGTTCATGATATCCGGTGACAGGTGTCGTTTTGCAACCAAGCCGCAATCGAATACGTCTCGTGTGGGTGAGATATCAGCGGGCGTGGCGGTTGCCTACGAGCTTAAGAATGATGTTTTGCGCTGAGTTTCGATACTCAGGGTGACATAAGTGAGGCGGTTGTACAACCGGTTGCACCGTTAATCCGGCAGAATCGACCGTTCAGCGGACAACCGGTTGCACAGGGTTTTGCATCGCCCGTAAGATAAGGACAACCGGTTGCACAAGAATCACTACGATGACGAAGGAGCATCACCATGGACGCCATTAACGATTGGGAAAACCAAGCGCTCACCCACAGGAACCGCCTGGCACCCCATGCGTACTTTATGGGTTACGAGACCGCCGATCTCGCCGCTACGTACAGCCGCGAGCTGTCGCGCGGGTTTGTCCAGCTGTCCGGCTCGTGGCAGTTCCGCCTCTTTGAGGGGCCTGCTGCTGTCTCCAACGAGGAACTTTCCACGTACGAGCCCGAGTGGGATCGCGTGGAGGTTCCGCACCTGTGGCAGGTAGATGGCTATGGCAATCTTGCCTATACCGACGAGGGCTTCCCGTTCCCGGTGGACCAGCCGTTTGTTCCCTCCGACGACCCCACGGGCGTGTATCAGCGCATCGTCAATCTTCCCGCCGTTCCTGCCGGCGCTCGCGAAATCATTCGTTTCGACGGCATCGAGAGCTATGGCGAGCTGTACGTCAACGGCAAGTTTATCGGCATGACCAAGGGCTCGCGCCTGTCTGCCGAGTTCGACGTGACTGACGCACTCGTCGAGGGCGACAACCTGTTTGCGGTCAAGGTCCTGCAGTACAGCGATGGCAGCTATATCGAGGACCAGGATATGTGGTGGGCCTCGGGCATTTTCCGCGACGTGTACCTTATGCAGCGTCCCGCCGCGCACCTGGTCGACTTTAGGTTCCGCACGCACCGCGAGGGCGATGCCGCTCTGATCACGCTCGATACGGTGGCCGAGGGCGCTTCCCGCGTCGTGTTTACACTCAGCGATGGCGAGAACGTGGTGGCTACGGGCGAGTGCGTCGACGGCCATGCCGAGTGCAGCGTGACCGATGTCCACTTCTGGAATCCCGAGGACCCCTTCCTCTATGACCTTACGTTTGAGGTCTACGACGGCTACCAGGTCAGCGAGTACGTTCCGCATCGCCAGGGTCTTGCCGAGGTGACGGTCGAGGGCAATCATATCTACCTCAACGGTACTTACTTTAAGATGCATGGCGTCAACCGCCACGATCACGACGATCACAAGGGTCGCGCCGTGGGCCTCGATCGTATGCGCCGCGACCTGGAGCTCATGAAGCGACACAACATCAACGCAGTGCGCACCTCTCACTATGCCAATGACCCGCGCTTCTACGAGCTGTGTGATGAGTATGGCATCATGCTGGTCGCCGAGACCGATATGGAGAGCCACGGCTTTGAGAATATCGGCAATATCGCCCTGGTCACCGACGACCCGGCATGGGAGCCGGCCTACGTCGACCGCATTGAGCGCCTGGTGATGCAGGAGCGCAACCACGCCTGCATCATTATGTGGTCGATGGGCAACGAGAGCGGCTATGGCTGCAACATCCGCGCGATGTACGCCAAGGCTCACGAGCTCGATGGCCGTCCGGTCCATTACGAGGAGGACCGCAACGCCGATACCGTCGACGTTATCTCCACCATGTACTCCCGCGTGTCGCAGATGAACGACTTTGGTGAGCATCCGTTCCCCAAGCCGCGCATCAACTGCGAGTACGGTCACTCTATGGGCAACGGTCCCGGAGGCCTGTCCGAGTACCAAGAGGTTTTCGATCGCTGGGATTGCATCCAAGGCCAGTTTATCTGGGAATGGTGCGACCACGGTCTGGCTGCTGTGACCGAGGACGGCGTTGCCTACGACATGTATGGCGGCGACAACGGCGATTACCCCAACAACAGCAACTTCTGCATCGATGGCATGGTGTTCCCCTGGCAGCAGCCGAGCCCGGGCCTTACCGAGTACGGCCAGGTCATCTGCCCAGTCCGCATGGCTTATGACGCCGAGGCAGGCGAGCTGACCGTCACCAACAAGCGTTGGTTCACCACCCTCGAGGATGTCTGCCTGTCGGCGGAGACCCTGGTGGACGGCGACGTAGTGTGCCGCAAGACGCTCATGCCCGGTGCGGTTGCCCCCGGCGAGTCCGTCCAGCTTCCGCTGGTGATTCGCGAGGCCGCGGTAGGCGAGACCCTGCTGACCGTGCGCGCCTACACCATGGCGGCTCACGCCTGGTGCGAGCCGATGTTCCAGCTGGGCGCAAGCCAGTTTGCCATCGCCAACCATCCGGCGCCGGCCATCGCGGCCCCCGCTCGTCCTGAGCTTACGGTCGAGGAGACCGAGCAAGAGATCCGCATTCACTCCCTCAACGGTGAGCTGACCTTCAGCAAGGTAAACGGTACCGTGAGCGAGTGGAAGGCATCCGGCCGCGACGTCATGGCCTCTGGTCCCCAGGTTGGTTTTTGGCATCCGCTCGTCGACAACCACGCTCAGGAGTATGACTCCCTGTGGAAGGACAACTTCATCGATGTGATGCAGACGTCTACCCGCAAGGTTTCTTGGAAGCAGGACGGCAATGCGGTCGTCGTTACCGTGAGCCAGCGTATCGCTCCTCCCGTCCGCGCGTTCGGCATGCGCGTCGAGCTCGTCTACACCGTGCTTCCGAGCGGTCGCGTCGACCTCAAGGTTTCCGGCGAGCCCTACGGCGATTACTCGGATATCATCCCGCGCATCGGCATCTCCTTCGAAGTCCCCGGTTGCGATCGTGCCGTCGAGTGGTATGGCCACGGTCCGGGCGAGAACTATCCGGACTCGCTGCGCGCCAACCCGGTCGGTCATTACCGCACCACGGTCGACGACATGTTCACGCCCTACGTTATGCCTCAGGACTGCGCCAACCGCGAGGGTACCCGCTGGGTTGCTCTGCGCTCTAGCCATGGCGACGGCGTGCTGGTGACCCGTCCGGCTGACGCCGCCTCCAACCCGTTCTCATTCTCGGCATGGCCCTATAGCTGCGAGGCCATCGATAACGCCAAGCACGTCTACGACCTTGTCAAGGGCGACACGGTTACGGTCAATATCAACGACCAGCTGCTCGGCCTTGGTTCGAACTCTTGGGGTTCCGAGGTGCTCGATTCCTACCGCACCCGTTTTGAGAGCTTCAGCTTTGAGGTGTCCCTGCGACCGCTGACGTCTGCCGATCTGGCTCAGGCGCTGGCACCCATTAAGGAGGCATAAGTCATGCATGTCTTTAACTCGCGCGCCGATTTCGACGCTCAGATGAAGTCCGTCAAGAAGTGGATGCGCACCGGTCAGGCGCTCGATGGCGTTGCCGACCTGCAGCACGACGTGGCTTACTCCATCGGCGACTCGTTGGTGTACTGGTGGGTCTATGCCCGCGAGGCCGCTACCGCCGATCTGGTCGGTCACCGTCGCTACCATGCCGTGCTCGCTCCGCTCGACGGCGGCCTGACCGTCGAGGTGGCTTCCAAGGCGGATCTTACCTGCACGCGCACTTACAGCGATATCGACGATCGCGAGCGCTTTGAGGGTATGGGGGAGACCGTGACGATTCCCGCCGGCGGCGTTGCCGTCGTCGAAATTGACGAGGCCTACCGTGTCGTGGCCGATGTCGCGGATTCCCGCGTCGTGGTACTGCACGTGACGGTTGAAGGTTATTCCTTCCCCAACAAGTAGTATTCGTCCGTTTGGGCGTTTGCTTAGCGCCGTTAAGGGGGATGGCTTTGTTGACTCCCTTTTCCCCATTCCCCTTAGCAGGTGCGCCGTCCACGATTGCGCTTGCAGTCCGGACGGTTTTAGATGAGATATAACGGATGATTGGGAGGGCTTATGAGCTCTGAAAAACGAGGAACGATTGGTTCGTTCGCTCTGCTGGGCATGACGGTCGCCGCCGTGTTCGGTATCAAGAACATCATCAACAACAACGCGGCCATCGGCTTGGCAGCTGCGCCGTCGTTCTTCTTCGCCACGCTTTTGTACTTTGTCCCCTATACCCTGGTTACCGCCGAGTTCGTCGGCCTTAACAAGGACTCCGAGTCGGGCGTGTACGCCTGGGTCAAGACCTCGATGGGCGGCCGCTGGGCATTCCTGACGGCGTTTAGCTACTGGTTCGTTAACCTGTTCTACTTTGCGTCCGTCCTGCCTAACGTCATCATTTACGCGAGCTACGTGTTCTTTGGTGCCAATGCCGAGCTCTCGCAGCTGTGGATCACCATTATCGAGATCGTCGTCTTTGCTATCGCCACGTGGGTTTCGACCAAGGGCGCTAAGTGGATCGGCTCCATTTCCTCCTTCGGCTCGACCGCGGCTCTCGGCCTGACTGCCGTGTTCATCTTGCTGTCCCTGGCTGCTGCCTTTGGCGGCGTCGAGTTCGCTACGGCTCCTACCCCCGCTAACATGGCTCCCGACACGACCAACTTCGCAACTATGTGGGGCTTCTTCGGTACGCTTGCCTGGATCATCCAGGGCGTTGGCGGCGCTGAGTCTGTCGGCGTGTTCCTTAACGACCTTAAGGGTGGCGTCAAGGCCTTCGTGCGCACCGTCGTTATCGCCGGCCTGACCATCGGCCTTCTGTATGCAGGCGCTTCGCTGCTGGTCAACCTGTTCATTCCCGAGGGCGGCGTTGCCATCTCCACCGGTATCTTCGACGTATTCGGCGCTGTCTTTGCCCACTTTGGCATTCCCATGGAAGTGTCCACGCGCGTCATTGGCCTGATCCTTCTCGCTGCCACGCTGGGCTCCCTCATGATGTGGACCTCTGCTCCCATCAAGGTCTTCTTCACCGAGATCCCCAAGGGCGTCTTTGGTAGCAAGATCGTCGAGCTCAACGAGCACGGCATTCCTGCCCGCGCTGCCTGGCTGCAGTTTGCCATCGTCGTCCCCATCCTGATCATCCCGGCCCTGGGCTCCGGCAACCTAGACGACCTGCTCATGATCGTCACCAACATGACGGCTGCCACCGCTCTGCTCCCGCCGCTGCTGATCCTGCTTGCCTACTTTATGCTGCGCAAGAACTTCGACGCTGCTCCCCGTGGCTTCCGCATGGGTTCGCGTACCTTTGGCCTGGCCATTGCTGCATTCCTGCTTGTGGTCTTCTGCTTCGTGCTTATCTGCGGCACCATCCCGCTCGATCGGCCTCTGTGGCTGACACTGGTCTACAACGTTGGCGGTGTAGTTATCTTCCTGGGCCTTGCCGTGATGTGGTACAACCGCTACATCAACCGCCTGCGCGATACCGATCCCGAGGCTGCCGAGAGCGAGCTTCGCCCCTCCGTCCTCGACATGATGGAGTAGCGGCTAGGATTAATCTGCGGCTGTGGAATAAATCGATTCCCTTTCCTAAGGAGGGGCCTTACGAGGCCCCTCCTTTTGTGTTTTGGGACATGGTTTTGGACCCCGTGGTCAAAAAATGCCAAATATGAGTACTGTTGCAAAAGAGGTGTCATATTTTTCGGCCCGTTCTGAGCGAAAATGGGCTCAAAATCAATTTATCTAACCCCCTTTAAAGGGCGTTTGACGGCTTTCAACCTCTTCGAATCGCTCAAAGTAGGCACTTTGCTCTCGATTTTGCTGCTACTAAATTGGTGACAGTACTCATATTTGCCACTTTTTGCCCACGAGGTGTTCAGAGGAGCTCTCGACAAGCATCTAACGCTACAATAACTACCACGTGGCTGGGTTTGCCGGCCGAATGTGCGATGCCGCGGGAGGGGACATGGTCGAGTTTACAAAGACGATTAAAGATCCGTTGGGACTGCATGCCCGCCCGGTTGCGCTGCTTTACGACATCATTGCCAAGCATCGTAGCAACGTATCGGTCAGCATCGGCGACCGCCATACCGACGGTCGCGACGTTATGGGCCTCATGGCTCTCTACGGCGAGTGCGGCGAGGATATCATCTTCCGCGTTTCGGGCGTGGATGAGGCCTCGTGCGTCACGTCAATCAGAAACCTCTCGCTCTAAAGCGCAACAATGTGACGAAGGGACAGTCCCTTTTTCACATCTGTTTCGTATGGGAAACTTTTTCGAAAACTGAATAGGGACCCTTTCCAAAAAGTTAACCACGTGCTAGTTTACTGTAGCGAACATAGACGTGGTTAACTTTTGCTGCGTCGATGTTGAGGACGAACTGACGTTAGGAGCACACTCATGTCTTGCGGACCGCAGATGCCGGCCATGCCGCTTTCGATGGTGAAAGCGGGCGAAACCGTGCACGTGTCTCGTGTAAAGGGCAATGAGGACATGAAGCACCACCTCAAGGACCTCGGCTTTGTCGAGGGCAGTGAGGTTCACGTGGTGAGCTCGAGTGGCGCCAATATCATCGTCACCGTGCTCGGCGCGCGCTTTGGCATTGATACCAAGGTCGCCATGCACATCATGACTGTCGGTTAGTTCGCAGCATTCCATAAAAGCTGAAAGGGGGAAAAGAATATGAAGACGTTGGGTGACGTTAAGGTGGGCGAGAGCTCTACCATCGTCAAACTTCACGGCGAGGGCGCACTTCGCCGTCACCTTATGGACCTGGGGCTCATCAAGGGCACTTCGTTCAAGGTCGTAAAGGTTGCACCGCTCGGTGATCCGGTCGAGATCAACGTGCGCGGCTACGAGCTCTCCATCCGCAAGGAGGAGGCTGCCGTCGTCGAGGTCCAGTAAGGGCCGGCGGCGCATATTTCTGCAGATAAAGTTAGGTTTTTCTAACTCAATAATGCAGTGTTGAAGCACATTATCCAGTCCGCGCGGAGAAAGCAGCGCGGGCACACAAGGAAGAAGGATTGAATGGCGGATTCTCAGATCCATGTCGCGCTGGCGGGTAACCCCAACTGCGGCAAGACCACCCTCTTACAGCAGCTGAAACCAGCCATCACCCCCCACGGCACCCGCACCGGCCAGGTGACGCTCAACGGCACGCCGGTGGACGGGCTGTCCTTCCGGGACCAGAGCACCCGAATCGGCTACGTGATGCAGGACCCGGACAGTCAGCTGGTCACCGACCAGGTGTGGCATGAGCTGGCCTTCGGGCTGGAAAATCTGGGGCTGGATCAGCAGACTATCCGCCTGCGAGTGGCGGAGATGGCCCAGTTCTTCGGCCTGCAGGAGCTGTTCCACCGGGACGTCCACACCCTCTCCGGCGGACAAAAACAGCAGGTGAACCTGGCTGGCGTCATGGTCATGCAGCCGGACGTTTTGGTGCTGGACGAGCCCACCGCTCAGCTGGACCCGGTGTCCGCCGGGGCGTTCTTCCAGATGCTCCGACGCATCAACCAGGAGCTTGGCGTGACGGTCATTCTGTCCGAGCACCGGTTGGAGCAGCTGTACGCCACCGTAGACCAAGTGGTGGTGCTGTCCGACGGGAGACTCCACGCCAACGGCACCCCAGAACAGGTGGCGCGACAGCTGATGGAGGAACAATCCGACCTGCTGCCTATGCTGCCCGCCCCGGTGCAGATCAGCAGCGCGGTCACCGGCGGGACAGCGTGTCCCATGACCGTCCGAGCGGGACGGCTGTGGCTGGAGCAGTGGGCGGAGGGACGTACCATTCCGCCTGTCAAAATGAGAAAAACACCGGAAAGTGAGAACAATGAGCCAGTTTTGGAGCTGAAAGATGTCTGGTATCGCTATGACAAAGATGCTCCAGACGTCCTCCGGGGCGTCACCTTCACCGTCACCCAGGGCAGCTTCTGCGCCCTCACCGGCGGCAACGGCAGTGGGAAATCCACCCTCCTGAAGAGCATCTGCGGCCTGTGCAAGCCCTATCGTGGTTGGGTGAAGGTGCAGGGGAAAAAGCTGGGCAAATACGGCAAGGGCGAGCTTTTTAAACAGCGGCTGGCGCTGCTGCCCCAGAACCCCAAGCAGCTGTTCGTAGGCAAGACGGTGGAGGAAGACCTGTTGGAGCTGGGCACCCCGGAGCAGGCCCAGGCCATGGCCCAAAGTATGGGCATCACCGACCTGCTCTCCCGCCACCCCTACGACCTGTCCGGCGGCGAGCTGCAAAAGGCGGCCCTGGCCAAGGTGCTGCTCCTCCAGCCCAAAATCCTGCTGCTGGACGAGCCGACCAAGGGGCTGGACGCCTTCTACAAGGAACAGCTGGCGCAATTGTTGCTGCGCTTCCAGGCAGAGGGCGGCACCATCCTGATGGTCAGCCACGACGTGGAGTTCTGCGCCCGCTTCGCCACCCACGCCGCCCTGTTCTTCGACGGGGACGTGACGGCGGTGCAGCCGGCGGGGCAGTTCTTCGCCGGAAACCAGTTTTACACCACCGCAGCGGCTCGCATGAGCCGGACGGTATTCCCCGACGCGGTGACAAATGAGGAGGTCATTGCCCGATGCAGCGAGATGGTATGAAAGGGAAAAAAGTGCTCTCTGGCCTGTGCCTGGCGGCAATGGCGTTGGTCATCGTCTGGGTCAGCTGGCGCAACGGCATCGTCAACTACATCATGGGCCTCTGCTTCGTCACCGAGGGCGCTATCCCTTACGCTGCCGCTGACCCGCTGCGCGTCCTGCCCAGCTGCGTCATCGGCGCAGCCCTCTCCGGTGCGCTGTCCATGACCTTCGGCTGCGCCCTCCGCGCCCCTCACGGCGGCATCTTCGTCTTCCCGGTCGTTGACCATGCCGTGATGTACTGTGTGGCTCTGGCGGTCGGCAGCGTCGTGGGTGCGGTCATCCTGAGCCTGCTCAAGAAGACCCGCACCGAAGAATAATCAGGCTATTCGCTCCCTTTTCAAGTATAAACAGCCAAAGGCCCCCATCCGGTATCTGCCGGATGGGGGCCTTTGGCGTATGGAAGAAAAACCTCTCCGTCATTGCTTCGCAATGCCACCTCTCCTATCGAGGAGAGGCCTTGGCAGTGCATAAAACTTTATCTCTTCGCCAGAGGCTCCCCTCGGTAGGGGAGCTGGCTGCCGAAGGCAGACTGAGAGGTTAATTACCAATAAAACACAAAAACCCGCCTGGCAGCGGGTTTTTGTGTATAGAGGGGTGGGAAAGTATATAAAGTGGTGAATCGCGTGATCAGTCGGCAGCATATCGTACCCGAACACCGGAATCCCCGGCGGTACATCAGAACTTCAGTGACGCTGCCTTGCAGTATGTATTATACCCGAATTTATTTTCTTGTCAAATGCAAAAATTTGGTTTCGCTTTAATTTAGCACTTTACTTTTTGACAAAAACTTTATATAATTAAAGACGGCAAAACGAAAACTGATTTTTGCACAGTTTGTACTATTGCTACAACAATAAAACTTTACTTTCAAAAAATTTTATGTAATGTAACATATTTCAAAAGGAGTACTTTTCCTATGGACGATTTGGACCGCAAGATTCTCGCCCTCCTCGCAAAGAACGCCCGTATGCCGGTGAAGGAAATCGCCGAAAAGGTGGCGCTGACCAGTCCCGCTGTCTCCAGCCGCATCCACAAGCTGGAAACGGACGGCATCATCAGCGGCTATACCGTGATGCTCAACCGCCCGTCCGACCGGGTCTATGTGGATGCTCTCATCAGCCTCTCGGTGGCCCCGTCCCAGCGGGACGAGCTGGTGGAGCTGATGAAGAACAGCAAAGAGGTGCTGCAGTGCTACCACGTCACGGGAGCTTACACCTTCCTCATCAAGGTGAGCTGCGGCAGTATGCCCCAGCTGGAACACCTCATCTTACAGTTCCAGAAGCTGGGTACCACCAGCACCCAGATCATCCTCTCGACGCCCGTCAATCACGGTGACCTTGAGGCCATGATGCTGTAAGCGTTCATAGAACTGTTACACTTGTGGGTGCAATTTTCGCCCGCCGTGGGTCGTTTACCGAATAGCAGGGATAAATCATCAAATACTATCACTGCACACCGAAAACCTCACCCTGCGAACGAAAGGATAAATTGAATATGAAACGTATCATTGCTTGTCTGATGGCCGGCGTCATGCTGCTGGCTCTGGTGGGCTGCGGCGCGTCGGGCAGCTCCGGCAGCGCGTCTTCTGCCGCGAAGAAAGATTACACCCAGATCCTCCACGACGCCCGCAGCGACGAGGACAACAAGTATGAGATGATATTCACCAAAGGCGAGGACGGCAAGTTCACGGCCCAGTACGGCTACAGCGCCGAGTATGAGGCCGACCAGCTCTCCGATGAGGTGGCCAACATGATGATGCCTCTGCTGGGCCTCGAGGACGATATGTACGACGACTTCGCCGCCTCGGTGTCCGGCATGATGGTCAGCGTCTACGGCGTGGCCATCGTCAAGCCCGCCGAGGGCAAGACGCAGGACGTGGTGGATGCGTTGGATGCCTATGTCCAGAGCCAGCAGAAGTCCATGGAGCATTACCTCGAAGACCAGTACCAGATCGCTTCTGCCGCCCGCGTGGCGACTGTCCCCACCGGCGAGGTGGTCATGGTCTGCTGTGAGGACAGCGACACCGTCTTTGAAAACATCAAAAAGGCTCTGGCCGCATAACGTATTGCAGGAAAAAGCCCCCGCTTCCAGCTGGAAGCGGGGGCTTTGCTGTATTTGTTGATTACGGGTTCTCGATGGCGTTCACGAGCTTGTTGGCGATGTACTGGTGGCCCTTGATGGTGGGATGCACGTCGATGGTGGTCTCGGTGTTGGGGATGGCCACATAGGTCAAGTTATAAGTCTTGGCGATCTGCTTCTCAAACTTGTTCAGCTTGTTGAAGTAGCTGCGCCAGCAGGGGATGAGCGGCACAGGGTTGGTGTAGCCCACGAGGATGATCTGGGCATCCGGGTTGAGATTGCGGATCTCCTGCACGATGGAGATGAGGGCTGCGGTGGTCTTGGGGTAAGTCTCGTCGCAGATCTTGCTCATGCCGGAGAAGAGCAGATTCCAGGTGGCGTCCCTCTCGGCCTTGGTCAGGTCCATCGCCTTGATGCTGCGGTAGATGGTGGACATGGTGGAGCCGGAACCTTCATTGCGCAGGTCGCCGGCCAGAATGGTAGCGGCCAGCTTCTCGCTCTTCCAGTTGGTGGCGTTGCCCAGAGCCACGATGCAGGGGACGAAGGCGTCGTTGGAGCCAATCTGGACGGAGACGACGTCGGCCTTGCGGATGTAGTCCTGGAACTCAGGGTAGTTGTACTCGCAGCCGGACGCCATGTTCATCTGGGGCATCTTGCCGTACCGGATCATGTCCGCGAGGTCGGGAGCCGTCAGGGCCGGCAGGCCGAGGTTGATGGCGTGGTCACGGTCGAGGCCGAGAGCTGCAGCCACCTTGCCGACATAGCAGTCGGGAGAGTAGCCATGGAAGTTGGGAGCCATATCGACGCTGTAGCCGGAGCGCGCACTGTACTGGACATCGGCCAGGCCGACGCCGGACACGATGCTGTCGCCCAGTGCGACGTAGGTGAGCTGCTCGTCCTTGGTGCCATCAGCCTTGACCTCGGCCTCAGCAGCGGTCGCTGCCTCCTCTGCGTCGTCCGCAGAAGGGGCCGGGTCGGCCTGAGCCGTCTCGGTGGCAGAAGCCGCGGCTTCCGCCGGAGTCTCGGGCTGCAGGGCAGCCTCCGGGTTCAGGGTGACGATGACATGATCATCGCCGGCGGCGTCCGCAGCGGCCTCGGTCCCCTCGGCCAGCGCGGGGACGCTGAGCAGGGAGACGAGCAGCAGGGCAGAGACCGCCAGACTTGCAAAACGCTTGTTCATGGCAGAAGAGTCCTTTCATGAAAATCAATAGTCGCGGGGGGAGATGTCAGCTTCGAGCTGACGGTAATCGACCTTGCCCACAGGGGTCATGGGCATACTGGAAATAAACTTGTAGGCCACGGGCTGGACGTATTCGGGCAGCTCCTCGGCGCACATCCGCTCCAGCTCCCGGATCACCTGCTTTTTCTTGGCGGTGGTGTCGGCCTTGAGCACGATGTAGACGAAGGGCAGACGGCCCTGCACATGGTCTTTGTCGGTGCAGCCCACCACAGAGCACTGATGCACAGCGGGGTGGCGGCTGACGACATTCTCGATCATGGAGGGGAAGACTTTGAAGCCGTCGTGGCGGATGATCATCCGCTTGATCCGGGAATCCAGGAACACAAAGCCGTCCTCGTCCAGATAGCCCATGTCGCCGGTGTGGACCCAGATGCGGCCATCCGGGTGGCGGCGAAGGATCATGGCCGTCTCGTCAGCCTTATTGTAGTAGCCCTTCATGGTGGTGGGGCCGGAGATGCACAGCTCGCCGCGCTCACCGATGGGCAGTTCCTTCTCAGTACCCGGCTCAAAGGCGGCGATGATGGTGTTGACCATCGGGATGCCGACGCTGCCGGGCTTGTTGTCTGCGCCGGCAGCTACGGTAGCGGCAGAGGACACTTCAGTCATGCCGTAGCCTTTGGCAATGGGGTATCGGGCCCCGTGGGCAGCCAGAAAATCGTTGACGGTCTGCTCGGCCCCCCGGGAGAGGGAGTCGCCGCCGGCGGCGTAGTTCAGAATGAAGGAGAGATCCTTATCCCGCAGCTTGGGGTCTGCGGCCAGCTGCTGATAGTGGGCCGGCACGCCGAACATATGCTCGGGCTTGTACTTCAGCACCAGGCTGCCCAGCTTGGCCGGGTCGAGGTTGGGGATGATGATGACCGTGAAGCCCAGCACCAGCGGCAGATGGACGCCGCAGGCGTAGCCGTAGGCGATGAAGGGGGGCATGATGTTCATGAGCTTCTGGCCCCGGTGGAACAGCTTGTCGTAGGCGCGGAACTGCTGCGCCAGAGCGTTGAAGCAGTTGTCGGTGAGCATGACGCCCTTAGGGGAGCCGGTAGTGCCGCCGGTGTGGACGACGATGCAGGCGTGGTCGGGGTCATAGGGCTCCGCAGCGATGCTCTGGCCCTCGCCGCCCTTGATGAACTGCTTCCAGCGGATGACGTTGGAAGCATATTTGTTCTTGTCGGGGGTGGTCAGCTTGTAGCCTACGGCCATCACCGGGGGCAGAGAGTCGGCCGGAGAGAGGACGATGACCTTTTCCACGTTGGTGCGCTTTGCGGCCTGGCGGCAGCGCTCGTACACGACGTTCAGGCAGACGAGAAGGTGGGAATCCACCTCTTCGATATACTCATGGATGCCCTCGACGCTGTAGCGGGGGTCCACAAGGTTCAGGGTAGCGCCGATCATGTCGGCGGCGTAGAACAGGGCGATGACCTCAGGGGTCATGACGCTGACCACCGTCACGATGTCGCCCTTCTTGACCCCGACGCCCCGCAGGGCGGCAGCAGTCTTTTTGATATTGACGATGAGGTCGGCGTAGGTGAACTTCCGGCCATAGTAGTCCAGTGCCGTATCGTTCAGATGGTTCTGGTTCCGATGGCAGACAAAATCGAATGCCGAAAGGGTGGGCAGGGTCTGGTCGATGTACTTCTGAGCGTAGTATTTGAGCCAGGGTTTGGCCTGGGATGCGTAAACAGGATTCTGCGTCGTCATCAATTTCTCATTCCTTTATGTTTGTAGACCCGCGCGGGGGCCAACGTTTTGTTTCGTTTTGTTACAAAGCCACTCCTGTTATTGTAGTAGAGCAGAGAACAAAAGTCAATAAACAGAGAGGCAACAATGAGAAAAACGCAAGAAAAAGTTTACGATTCCCGGCACCAGTCTTCGGCCTCGGAGGCGCTGCAGAGCACCCAGTGACGGGGCCGAAGCTCCCGCCACTGGGGAGCCTCCGTGGAGTAGTCGTGCATGGAGGGGTCATAGACCAGCAGCTTTTTCTGCCGCTCGCGGCGGGGGCTGGGCATGGGGATGGCCGACAGCAGGCTGCGGGTATAGGGGTGGATGGCGTGGGTCACCAACTCTTCGGCGTCGGCCAGCTCCACGATGTCGCCCTTGTGGATGACGGCGATGCGGTCGGAGATGTAGCGCATGACGGAGAGGTCATGGGCGATGAAGAGATAGGTGATGCCGCGCTCTTTCTGCATATGGCGCAGAAGGTTCAGAACCTGGGCGCGGATGGACATATCCAGTGCCGAGATGGGCTCGTCAGCGATGATGAATTCCGGCTCCACGATGAGAGCCCGGGCGATGCCGATGCGCTGGCGCTGGCCGCCCGAGAACTCGTGGGGGAAGCGGGACGCAAACTCGGGCAGCAGGCCCACATCCAGCAGCGCCTGACGGACTTTTTCGTCCCGCTCGGCGGCGGAGAGGTCGGGCCGGACGTTCATCAGGCCCTCGCCTACGATGTAGCTCACCTTGGCGCGCTCGTTCAGGGAGGACTGGGGGTCCTGGAATATCATCTGAATTTCCTTGATGACCTGCTTGTCCAGCGCGTGGGAGATCTTGCCGTTTATCTTCTGGCCCTTATAGAACACCTCGCCGCCCGAGGTGGGCAGGATGCGCATGATCGCCCGGCCAATGGTGGTCTTGCCCGAGCCGGACTCGCCCACCAGACCGAAGGTCTCGCCCTTATAGATGGTGAAGTTTGCGTTCTTGACGGCCTTGTAAGCCTTGCGGCCGGAGCCGTAGGTCACTTCGAGGTTTTTTACCTCGACCAGAACTTCGCGTTCGTCTGCCATGTTATTTGCCCTCCTCTTGCAGCATCCGCACAGCGGCGGGCGGTTCTATCTTGGGTGCGCGGGGGTCGAGAAGCCAGGTCTTGGCCCGGTGGGTCGTGCTGACATCAAAATAAGGGGGACGCTTGACGAAGTCGATCTTCAGCGCCAGCGGGTTGCGGGGCGCGAAAGCGTCGCCGTGAATTTCCGTGAAGAGGTTCGGGGGCGTACCCTGAATGTTGAACAGGTCTTCGCCCTTCACGCCCATCTGGGGCATGCTGGACAGCAGCGCCCAGGTGTAGGGGTGGCGGGGGTCGTAGTAAATTTCGTCCGAGGTGCCGATCTCCACGATGTCGCCGGCATACATGACGGCCACACGGTCGGCGATGTTGGCCACGACGCCGAGGTCATGGGTGATGAGGATGATGGTGAGGTTATATTTGACCCGCATCTCCTTCAGCAGCTCGAGGATCTGGGCCTGGATGGTCACGTCCAGAGCCGTCGTGGGCTCATCGCAGATCAGGATCTGCGGGTTGCAGGCCACAGCGATGGCGATGACGACGCGCTGGCGCATACCGCCCGAGAACTCGTGGGGATACTGCTTGAAGCGCACTTCCGGGTCGGCGATGCCGACATCCCGCAGGTACTCGAGGGTCTTCTCCCTGGCGGCAGCGCCCTTGAGGCCCTGATGGAGCTCCACGGCCTCCATGATCTGGTCGCCGATGGTCTTCAGGGGGTTCAGGCTGGTCATGGGGTCCTGCATGATCATGGCGATCTCGTGGCCGCGGACTTTCAGCCAGTCCTTCTCCTTTTTCAACTCGGAGAGCCGGATGGGCTGGTGGTCGTCGGCACCGAAGTAGTCGATGGTGCCGGAAGTGATGGAGCCGTTGGAGTCCAGCAGGCCCATGAAGGACTTGGTGAACACGCTCTTGCCCGAACCGGATTCGCCCACGATGGCGAGGACTTCGCCGTGGTAGACGTCGAGGTCGATGCCCCGGATGGCGTGGAGGATCTTTCCACGCAGATTGAATTTGATGTTGAGATCCCGCACAGAGAGGATCAGTTCATTCTTTTTCATGCCTGTTCCTCCTTACTGCAGATGGTTCTTGGGGTCGGCTGCGTCAGAGAAGGCGTTGCCGATGAGGTAGAACGCGATGGTGACGAAGCTGAGGATGATGGTGGGGTAGAGCAGCTGATAGCGCAGGCCGGCCTGCATCATGACCTTGCGGCCATCGTTGATGAGGTTGCCCAGAGAAGGCACCTCGACGGAGAGGCCGAGGCCGATGTAGGTGATAAAGACCTCGCTGCCGATGGCGGCGGGGATGGTCAGGGCCATGCGGAGCATGATGACCGACACGAGGTAGGGCAGCAGGTTGCGCACCACGATGCGGGAGGTGGGGGTGCCGATGCAGCGGGATGCCACGTTGTAGTCACGGTCACGGATGATGAGGATCTGGTTGCGGATAAAACGCGCCATGGCGATCCAGCCCGTGATGGACATGCCCAGGATCAGCGTCTGGACGCTGGGGCTGGCGACATAGGAAATAAGGATCAGGATAATGGTGGAAGGCACGTTGTCGCAGATGTTGTACAGCTCGGTGAAGAAGAAGTCCAGCTGACGGACATAGCCCCAGAGCACGCCCACCGTGATGCCCACCACGGCCTCGATGAGGGCTACGAAGAAGGCGATGGTCAGGCTGGTGCGGGCGCCGGCCCAGATGCGGGCCCAGAGGTCCTGGCCGATGGCGTTGGAACCCCAGATGAAGCCCTTTTCACCGGGGGCGATGTTGCGGTACTGGATGCCGGTGGCGGGGTCCACGGCGCAGAGGTTTGGGTCTGCCTGACCGGGCAGGTAGGGCTGCAAAAATGCAAAGGCCACCACGGCGATGAGGGCGATGAGCAGCAGCACGGCCACGCGGTTCTTGAAGAAGGCGCGGAAGGTGCTGCCCCAGTAGCTGTAGTTGGAGTAGGACGTGGCCTCGGCCCGCTCCTCGCTGAACCCGGCGGGGGTGAACAGCTCTTCTTCGGGCAGCTTTGCCCATGCGGCGGGGCCGTCCGCCTGTAACTTATCCAGTTCTGCCTCGAGCTGGTGTGCTTTTTCATCTTTCATACGGAAAAGCATTATCGGCCACCTTCTTTCTTGCCAAAGCTGATGCGGGGGTCAATGAGCACCATGAGCAGGTCGCCCAGGATCAGGCCGATGATGCCCACGCAGGCGTAGAGCAGAACGATGCCCTGCACCATCGTGTTGTCGTGGCGCTGGACACAGGTGACCAGCAGGCCGCCCATGCCCGGGATGCTGTAGAGGCTCTCGATGTAGATGGAGCCGACCACAGTGTTCAGGAAGGCGGAGGGAATATACTGCACCAGCGGCACCATTGCGTTGCGGAAGATGTGGCGCAGGGCGATGTTGTTCTCACTCACGCCCTTGGCACGGGCAAGGCGGACATAGTCCTTGTTGCTCTCGTCCACCATGTACCGGCGCAGCCACATGGCGTAGAACGCCACGTTGCCCAGACTCATGGAGCAGACGGGCAGCACCCAGTATTTCCAGTTGGAGGCGTCGAAGAGCAGGCCCACGTTCAGCGCGGTGGTGCCGTACATCTGGATGTACAGATAATACACTGCCGCAGGCACAGCCTGGATGAGGACGATGATGGCCGTGCCGATCTTATCGGGCCAGCGGCTCTTGAAGCGGCCCATGAACAGGCCCATCGGGATGCCGATGACAAGGCTCAGCAGCATGGCGTACACGCCCATCTGGATGGAGATGGGCAGCTTCTTGGCGAGGATGCCGGTGACGGAGGCGTTGACCTTATAGATGTGGCTCACGCCGAGGTCGCCGTGGAGCATATTGACCCAGAAGCGGCCGATCTGCACCGGCAGCGGGTCCAGCAGGCCCATGGACTGTAAGCCGGCCTGTATCTGGGCCTCGGTCATTTTTTCGTAGTTAGCAAAATAGCCTTCCACCGGCATCAGCCGCAAAAGGCAGAAAACGAGCGTGACGATAATAAACAGGGTCAGTATCGAGCGCCCGATGCGTTTCGCCAGATATTTGAACATATCTGTGCGCACCCCTCTCTTTTATAAAATGAATGTCGGATAGGAATAGAATACAACAAAAAAACACTTTTGGAAAGTGATTTGGCAAAGTTCGTTACAAAAATTCATGTAAGAGGCTTCAGAAACGAAAAGCTCTCCGCTTTCCCGTGGGAAAACGGAGAGCTTTGGAGCGGACAGACTCAAAAAATCTTAGCGGGCGTCGCGGTTGGCCTCGTACTCGCTCATGGAGATGTAGTGGTCGAGGACGTGGATGCCCTTCAGACGCTTGTTGGAGAAGCCGGTGGAAGCGTACTGGCCCTCCCAGTAGTTCAGACGGGTGGCAATGTAGGCCGGGATGCTCATGCCCATGGGGACGACGAGGGCATTGTTGATGAGGGAGGCCTCAGCGTTGGCGAAGGCATCGTAGCGGGCGTTGATGTCGTCGGTGATCTTGACAGCCTCTTCGATGGCCTTCATGTAGTTCATGACGGCGTCCGCGGTGTCGCCGGTGATGAAGCCGTCCTCGACGCCGGTGCGCAGGAAGGCGTAGCGGCTGCCGCGTGCGCCCTCGGCCTGATAGAAGGGGTCGGTCTCAGTCTGGGGGTCAGAGTAGTCAGCGCCCCAGTTGCACTGCAGGAAAGCGAACTTGCCGTTGCGGCGGACGCTGGACAGGAAGCTGTCGGAGGGGCCGGCAGTGATGATGATGTCGATGAAATCGAAACCGTCATTCAGCACACCCTCGAGCTGCTGCTTGAACACCTGGCACTGCTTGTCCCAGTCGGTGGAAGAGGGATTATAGGGCATCTGCACCTTGATGGGGAAGGTCACACCAGCAGCGGTCAGCTCCGGGATGGCAGCGTCGCGGTACTCCTTGGCCTTGGCCTCGTCGAAGAACTCGGTGATGTTGGCCAGGTCGCCGCACTTGAGGTAGTCCACGCCGTCAGCGTTGGCACAGAAGCTGGGGGGCGTGATGGTGTTCAGCTTGTAGTTGTCGTAGCCCTCGGGTGCCTTGACGGCCAGCGTGACAGAGTTGTTGATGCCGTAGAGGAAGGACTTGCGGAAGTTGGTGTTGTTGATGGCCTTGGCCCAGTTCTCCGGCTCATACTCGGCGTCCATGCCCTCCACGCTCCAGTTGGAGAACTCGTGGGAGAAGGGCATGAAGTTGAACATATAGAAGTAAGTGTAGTTGGTGTTGGGGCGGTCCATGGACACCATGTCCTTGGTGGTGTCGTCGGACAGCCAGCTGTCGAGGATGTCGGAGCCGATGGTAGCCTCGTCGATCTCGCCGCGCTTGATCATCTCGGGGCCGTTGACGCTGGCCTCGGCGTTGTAGATGCGGCTGATGGTGTCGATGAAGACGTTGTCAGCGTCGTAGTTCTCGGGGTTCTTCTTCATGACCCAGGTCTCCAGAGACTCGTAGGCGGCCAGATAGAAGGCACCGCAGCTGTAGGTGGTCTCTGCGCTGGTGGCGAACTGGTCGCCGGTCTCTTCCAGCAGCGGGCCGTAAGCGGGCTCGTAGGGCAGATAGCACAGCAGGCTCAGGAAGCCCGGGAAGTCGTAGGTCAGGGTGTAGGTCAGGGTGTGGTCATCCACAGCGGTGACACCCACGGCGTCGAAGTCCACCGGTGCGTAGGTGGCGGGGTCAGAGTCGGGGGCAGTCACGGTGACGACGCCGCTGCCGTCCACGGTGTAGGTGGTGCCGTCATCGTCCACGACGCCGGTGTTGGCGTTATTCAGATAGAGGTGGTAGTTGTAGTAGTCGTCAGCGCCTGCGATGTAAGCGGTGACGAGGCCCACGTTGGAGGCGGCATAGTCCGGGGTCAGGACGTACTTCAGAGCGTCCACGAAGTCCTGTGCGGTGACGGGGGCCACGACCTCGCCGTTGCAGTCCACCCAGTTCTCCTCACGCAGATGGAACGTCCAGGTCAGGGTGTCGACATCCCAGTCCCAGCTGGTGGCCAGGCCTTCGCGCATGACGCCCTTGTTGTCGTACTCGACCAGCGTATCCACGCAGTTTGCGCCCACGACCATCTCAAGGTCAGTGCCGGTGGTCAGGTAGTTCAGGGTAGCGGGCTGGCTGTCGTACAGGATGGTGTAGCTGGAGCCGGAACCGGAAGAGGCTGCGCCGGAAGCGCTGCCGGAGGAAGAGCCTGCGCAGCCAGTCAGCAGGCCGGCTGCGCAGGCACCGGCGGCTGCCAGGCCGCTGGCCTTCAGGAACTGACGGCGGGAGATGGAAGTGTTCATCATAAATTCCCTCTTTTCTTGTTTTTGCTGTACAAAGGACAGCATCGCGTTGTGCGGTGTCCGCTGTTTCCCGGCAACGGACAAATGGACCGTTTTTTATGAAAAAAGAGCAACGGAAATCCATCCGTTACTCCTTTGTAACAGTCCCGGCCACCAAACAGTATGGTCATGACTGAGTATAGCATTGATTTGCGGCCGCGTCAATCCTTTTCGGGTGCAGATGCTGTTTCTGCAACAGAAACAGCTGTTGCCGTCGCGGCGGCAGGTGCGGCAGTGACGGGAACCGCTGCCGTTTCGGCTGCGGCGGCACCGGCAGCATTGGCTGCATTTTCAGCGGCCAGCTCTGCGGCAGCGGCCTTTGCGGCCTCTTCCGCTGCCTTGCGGGCCTCGCGCTCGGCGATCCGCTCCCTGGCGCGGGCTGCGGCCTTCTCCTGACGCTGCTTGGTGCGGCGCTTGATGCGGCAGACCGAGCAGATGCCCTCGGAGCTGTTCGGCGCGATGGGCTTGCCGCAGTCGGCGCAGAGGGTCTTGCTGCATTTGTAGACGCTCACCGGGCCGAGGGTGGTGAGCTGGCGGAGCTTCATGCCGTCGATGCCGCTGTTGGAGCAGGCTGCGACGCAGACGCCGCACTCGCTGCACTTCCAGGGCGTGACGACGACGCGGGTCTGGCCGTCGGGCATATCCTCGAGCTTGAGTGCGCCGGAGCGGCAGGCTTTTTCGCACTTGCCGCAGCCGAAGCACTTCTGGGTGAAGTTCGGCAGATACCAGCCGTAGCGCAGCGGCGTCTCGGAAGCAGCCTTGAGCTGCTTTGTCCGCTGGTGGAGCATGAGGCGGAAGTCGGCGGCGCTGTCCTCCTCGCTGCGCAGGCCGGGCAGCATCTGCAGCAGCTTCTTGGTGCCGGCGCGGGAGCCCTCCGTCATGTGGGAGAACATCTCCCGGCGGCTCAGCTCCTGCACATGGTAGGGCGCTTCGTCCTGCTCATAGGCCAGCGTGACCCGGCTCTCGAAGAGCTGGGGGCCGAGGAACTCCACCAGACGGGTCAGCTCCTTGCGGAGCTGGGCGGCGCAGATGTCGTTCTCGCACTCACCGCAGGGAGTTAGGTCAAGGACCAGCTTCTTATTCAGAGCCAGATAGGCCAGAGTTTCCCACGAGAAGGAGGCCACGCAGGCGCGGACGGTGGTGTTCTTGCGGGTGCTCTTCTCGCAGCCCAGCCAGAGGGTGTCGTTGTCGGTATCCGCCAGCGAGGTGTCCCGCTGTACCTGCTCGGGCGAAGGGACGATGCAGCCCGAGCGGCAGGCGGACACGCAGAGGCCGCAGTCGGTGCAGGGGTCCCAGTCTTTAACGAGGTTGGGGCGGGTGAAGATGGCATCGCCGTAGGGGCAGATGTCTTTGCAGGCCGTGCAGGGGGTGCGGTGGGGGTGGAGATTCCAGCACTGACGGCGGATGACCTCGGGATGAGAGGTCTTCATCAGGGCGTCCATTGCATAACGGGTAAACAGACCCATAGCGGTATCACTCCTTTTCGGGGGCATCGGTCACGGTGGTGACCTGTGCGTTGTCCAGCAGGAAGCGCTGCACCTTCTTTGCGGCCAGCGCGGCGGCGATGGTATCTTCGGGCAGGGCTTTCCGGATCTCCGCCTCAGGGGTGTCCTGCAGCTGGGACAGCCGGCGGTACTCGGCGTTGACTTCCTCGGGGTGGACGACGATGTTTTCCGCCTCGGCGATGGCCTTGGCGGCCAGCACAAAGCGGATGCGGCTCTCGGCCTGTGCGCGGTAGTCCTTCTCGAGGGCTTCCGGGGTGGTGCGGCTGTTTTTGCAGTGCTGCTCGAGGGTGATGCCGCTGCGGGAGAGGCGTTCTTTCAGCAGCTTCATTTCGTTCTGGGCGGTGCGGTCGAGAATTTCGGCGGGCAGGTCCACGGTCATGTTGGCACCGGCCATGTCCAGCAGCTGCTTGCCGGCGGCGCGGTCAGCCCCTTCCTCGTGGATCTTCTGCTTTTTGGCGCGAAGGTCAGCCTTCAGCGCATCGAGGGAGTCGAAGCCCAGACTCCTGGCGAAAGCCTCATCCGGTGCGGGCGTGACTTTCTCGGCCAGAGAGCGGAGCTCGATCTCGAACTGTGCGGTCTTGCCGGACAGCTCCGGCAGGCGGAAGTCCTGCGGGTAGGTAAAGTCGAAGCGGAACACCTCGCCGGCACGGTGGCCGTAGATGGCCTGCTCGGCGGCGGGCATCAGCTTGCCGTCGCCCAGCACGACCATGACCTTCTCCATCCGGCTGTCGGGGATCTCCTTGCCGTCCATGTAGCCGGCAAAGTCCAGCAGGGCGCGGAAGCCGCGCTTGGCAGGTTCGGTGGTGGGGTGGTAGACGGCGTGCATCCGGGTCTGGTGGACAAGCTCGATGTCCACAGTTTTGTCGGTGACGGGGCGGACGTGACGGGTGACAGCCAGGCCCTTGTACTGGCCCAGCTTCACTTCAGGCGTATTCTTCTTATCCATAGTGACGTACTCCTTATGACGTAAGCAGGCCGGCGGGCGGCGCTGCAGGTTTTATAGCAATCAATCAAATTATACACGTTTTCAGCAGAAAGGGCAAGCTCACAGCCCGTGGGCGGTGAGCCAGGCTTCGGCCACCTGGGAGAACATTTCAGGGTACTGGGCGTTTTCCTCAGTAAAGGCGCTCAGATAATACTCCACTTCCTCCCGGGTGGGGGCGGCGGTGCGCTTCCAGATGGTAAAGGTCGTTCCATTGCCCATATCGAAACTCTGCTCAAAGGCGAAATACTGGTCCCGCACCGCCAGAAAACGGTCGTTCAGTTTGATGGACATCTCGCCGCTGCCCACGTAAGTCTGGGGGAAGGGCTCGCAGGTGATGACATATTTTGCCTCAAAGAACTGGGTGGGAAAGTTGTGGGTGCCGGGGACCGAGAAGCCGAAGGCCAGCTTGTCGTTGATGGGGGCGTCCGGCAGGCGGCAGTTCTTGAAGTGGTCGGGGTTGTAGAGCATATCGTGGGGTATCATGTAGCTCACTTCGCCCTCGGCGCAGTGGGAGTCTATCCAGTCGGCGATGGCCCGGATCTGGCCGATGTCCTTCCTGTCGTAGATGAGCTTGTCCAGCGAGATGAAATACTCGGTGGCCGGGATCTGGATCGGGAAATGCTCGATGACGAAACCCGGCATGGCCAGCGTGGTCAGCGGCGAACACCGCACCGACATGGACAGCACCAGCACGAAGGCCCAGCAGCCCAGCTTGAGGTTCCGGCGGCGCGTGATGCCCTCGGCCAGCGCGGCGGCACCCAGCAGAAAGAGAATGAAGTATCCCGGCAGGAAGAGCAGGAACTGATGGGAGCCGGTGTTCTGCACCCGGGTGAAGAGCAGGATGCTCACCACCAGCTCACACCCGGCGAGACAGGGCAGGAAGGGCGCTCTGTGCTTCGCCGCAAAGGCGAGACCCAGCACCATGAGGAGAATGTTGAACAGGCCCATCCGGCCGATGTGATAGAACGCCTCGAGGGCCAGACCGCCGCCGTTATAATAGGAGTAGCGGCCTGCGTAGTTGTAGGCGAGGATGTGGGACACCATGGGCCAGAGCAGGATGACCATCGCCACGACGGACGCGAGGCCGAAGAGGACGAGGTTCTTGATTCGAACAAGGGCAGCGGCCTTTTCGCCGCCCTTCGCCAACCGCACACAGCCCGCGATGAGCAGCAGCGCGTAGGCGAAGTAGTAGCCCACCACAAAGTAGAGGTACCACCGGCGGGCGAGGATGATGGCGGCAGTGGCCAGAAAGATGAGGCCGAACCGCACCGGCTCCAGCCGGTCAAAGCGGAAGTCCATGGTCAGCAGCAGGATGGCAAACCCGAAGATGAGGCCGAACCAGTCCGGCTGGGCCAATACCGCGCTCATCCGCAGGAAGGGATAAGCCGCCGTGAGCGTCATCCCGAAGAGGAAATAGTACCTCCGATTCTCCACATTCAGGATCTGCCCGACCTTGACGACAAGGCCCGCCAGCAGCACCAGCAGGGTGGGCAGGATGCAGAACACCTGACTGAAGGAGTAGTCATCACCGGTGTGGTCGGTGAGACAGAAGGGAAACTCGGTAAAGAGGGTGATAAAGTTTGTGTAGTCGTCGGCCATGGAGCCCAGGATGAACCCAAAGCCTGCCCCGGTGCTCTGGGCAAAGGCGGCTTCGGCGTCGTACTGCTTGAGCAGGTAGTTGGCGTAATCCCAGACGTATACAAAGCTCCGGCTCGACAATGTCCAGTAAAAATAGACGACAGCCACAGCCCAGATGCCGAAGACGACGGCTTTGTGGAAGAAGTCCAGCTCTGCGCCTGCCACACGGAGAACGCAGAGGGCCAGAACAAAGAGCCCCACGCTGGCCCAGAGACTGAGCAGCGGGAAAAAGAAGGCGCTGGCCGGTGCAAGCAGCCCCAGAAGAGCCAGCAGCACCGCACAGCTGCCCAGACCGACCCCCGCCCATTGCAGAGGCGAGAGCCGGCGAACAGCAGCAGATGGCATAGAAGGATGATTCCTTTCCTTTAACTTCCGGAAAATGCAAAACACAACTTTCCATCTAACAGTATAACGGCTCCGTCAAGGCTTGTCCAGCCGCAGACCGCGCCAGAACGCAGAATATCCCGCTGCATTTTCAGCAGACAGGATATTCCGAAACAAATATTACTTTTTGGAGTTGTATGCAGCGGCATCCGCCTTGGCGTTCTGGGTGCGGGCTGCCTTGCGGCGTGCGGCAGCGGCCCGGCGGGCGCTGGCCTGTGCAGCCTCGGGGCGGGGCGTTTCTGGGGTGAGCCGGAACATCCGGCTGCCCATGGCGGGCAGGTCCACGGTGAGGGTGTAGTCCCGGCCATAGACGCCGCCGTCCGAGGTGTGGAGAGCTTTGGGCTTCGATTTGTCCGCGCCGCCCCAGCCGGGGGCCTCAGTGTTCAGAAGTTCTTCGGCCCCGGCGGGGAAGCGCAGATAGAGCGGGAACTTTTTGTGGGCAGTGTTCTGGGTGTTCATGACGCAGAGGATGGTTTGTCCCGCACCCTTGCGCAGCCAGGCGTACACGCCCTCGTCCCGGCTCTCGCTGGCCACCCACTCGAAGCAGCGGGGGTCATACTCGCCCGCGTAGAGGGCGGGCTGGGTGGCGTAAAGGCGGCTCAGAGCGCCGAAATATTTCTGGAATGCATCGTGGAAGGGGTACTTGAGCAGATCCCAGTCCAGCTCCCGCTTTTCGTCCCACTCCCGGAAATGCCCCAGCTCGTTGCCCATGAAATTGAGCTTTTTGCCCGGGTGCGCATACATATAAAAATAGAGGGTGCGCAGCTGGGCGCATTTTTCCTCGTAGGTGCCCCAGAGCTTGTCGATGACTGTCTTTTTGCCGTGGACGACCTCGTCGTGGCTCAGCGCCAGCAGGTAGAGCTCGTTGTAGAAATAGTGCATACTGAAAATGATCTTCCCGTATGCGTCGGGCCGCTGGCCGAAGGGGGTGGCGAAGTAGTCCAGCGTATCGTGCATCCAGCCCATGTCCCACTTGTAGTCGAAGCCGATGCCGTCGTAGCGGGTGGGGGCCGTGACTTTGAGGAAGTTGGTGGAATCTTCGGCCATGTAAACGCCGGTGGGCCAGCGCTCGTTCAGGCCGTGGTTGAGGTTCCGCAGGAAGGTGACGGCTCCCTCGTTGACGCCCCGGGCAGGGTCGCCCTGCCAATAGAGGGCGCGGGAGATGGCGTCCATCCGGATGCCGTCGCAGTGGTAGACCTCCATCCAGAGGGCAGCGGCGCTGTTCAGGAAGCTGCACACCTCCCGGCGGTAGTAGTTGAAGTTGCAGGTACCCCACTCGCTGTGGCCCACGTCGCTGTCGTATTCGTAGAGGTGGGTGCCGTCAAAGTTGGCCAGCGCGTCGGCGTTGGCTGCAAAGTGGACGGGGACAAAGTCCATGATGACGCCGATGCCCATCCGGTGGCAGGCGTTGACAAAGGAAGCAAACTGGGCCGGGGTGCCGTACCGGCTGGTGACGGCGAAGTAGCCGGTGGTCTGGTAGCCCCAGCTGCCGTCGAAGGGGTGTTCTGCCAGCGGCAGAAGCTCTACATGGGTGAAGTGGTGTTCCAGCAGCCAGGGGATGAGCTCCCGGGCCAGCTCTTCGTAATCGTACCAGCCGTCCGAGCCGTCGGGCTGGGTGGAGTTGGGCTTATGCTTCCAGCTGCCGGCATGGAGTTCGTAGATGTTCATGGGCAGATTACGGCATTTATCCCGCCGCTCCATCCATGCGCTGTCATCGAAGGAAAAGTCCAGTTTGGTCAGGCGGCTGGCGTTGGCGGGGCGGATTTCGGACGCGAAAGCGTAGGGGTCGGCCCGCATGACCACGCTGCCGTCGGCCCCGTGGATGCGGTATTTGTAGAGCTCCCCCTCGCACAGCCCGGATACAAAGCCGCTCCACACACCGGTGTCGGCTTTCTGGAGCGGGATGCCTGCGCCCCAGCCGTCAAAGCCGCCGCAGACCTCCACGGCCGTGGCACCGGGAGCCCAGACCGCGAAGCGCCAGCCCTCTTCGCCGTGGTCACCCTGCCAGGGGTGTGCGCCGAGGATGCGGTAGGCATCGAAGCAGTCGCCGTTGAAGAAGGATTTGGGGATGGAGGGAAGATTCATACGAAAGACTCCTTTTATCGCAATTTTTACAGAACACGGACGATGGAATAGGTAAAATGAGAAATATACAACACTTTTACCACACTTTTGTCGGAAAATGTGCTATACTGAATATGACACAGATGCACTTTTGTCGGAAAAGTGCTCTGCTGTAACTTTTTGAAAACAGGAGCGGTACAGACAATGGCTTGGTATGACAATGCGGTATTCTATCACATCTATCCTCTGGGATTGTGCGGCTGCGCGCATGAAAACGACGGACAGCCTGTCCCCGGGGCTTTCAAAAAGCTGGATGCGTGGGCTCAGCACGCGGCAAAGCTTGGCTGTACGGCGATCTATATCGGCCCGCTGTTCGAGAGCGGTTCCCACGGCTATGACACCATCGACTACCGTCTGGTAGACCGGCGTCTCGGCACCAATGAGGAATTCAAGCAGTTTGTCGCCGCCTGCCATGAGCGGGGCCAGAAGGTCATCGTGGACGGCGTGTTCAACCATGTGGGCCGCGATTTCTTCGCGTTCCAGGAGCTGAAGGAGCACCGCGAGAACGCCCGCTATCGCGACTGGTTCTGCGACGTGAATTTCTGGGGCAACAACGAGTACAACGACGGCTTCTCCTACGGCAACTGGGGCGGCT
>CALHUX010000028.1:0-9154 GCA_938039325.1 uncultured Collinsella sp.
GCAGCCGCCGGAGCGGTGCTTAAGCCGTTAGGCGGGAATTGTGCGGTGTTGCCTTTATTCCGTTTCTTCCCCGGCGGCGGCCCAGGTACAGGCCAGGCCGCACAGGCCAAACACACCCATGGCCAGGCCGGTCAGCAGATCAGGCATGGTCAGCATACCATTGAAAGCCTCAAACAGCGTTTGTGGCAGTTCGATGCAGGTGCACAGCAGAAAACACCCGGCCCCGGCGGCAAACAGCGTGTGACCGCAGGGCAGGCCCGGCGTCAAAAACACTTTAAGCAGCACCACCGCAAACAGCAGCGCCGCCACAGCACTGAGTACCCGCAGCGTGCAGGGGATGCGCCCCAGCGAGGCAGGCACAAACTGGAACCGCCACACCAGCCGCCATAAAAAAGCCAGCGGCAGCACCAGGCCCGGCAGTGCGCCGCCCAATTTCTGGCGGCGCACGCCAAAGCCGGTCAGGGCGCGCCAGCCGTACACCAGCAGCCATGCACCTGCCAGCACCGGCGTGATGACGTCCACCCAGGCGGTCCAAGCCGGGGTGGTGGCGTACAGTTCCGGGTAGGCGGAGATCGTCTGGGCCGAGGGCACCGACAGCAGACCGCTGCCCAGCAGCAGTGCGCCTGTCATCAGCATGCAGCAGCCCAGGGGCAGGTTGGTGTCGGTTAGCTCTGTGGGCTGGGCAGCCACCCGCCGGGCAGGCAGGTAGGGCAGCGCCAGCGCCGCCAGCCAGGGCAGATACCGCGCCCACACCGAGCCTTGCAGCGCAAAGCCGGTGGAAGCATCCATCCACTGCAGCAGGTCCGCTACATGCAGCGCCGCCAGCACGATGCCGACAACCAGCACAAGAACCGCATAGAATCGTTTATTTTGCATGGGTCTTCCCCCGTTGTTTCATAAGATGGCAGGCTTGTTTCATAGAATGTACAAGCGCTGGATACAAAACATTGTACCGCCACGCGCCCCAAATTGCAAGCATGGAGTGCCCATCTATGAAAAAATCATCCCTTGCCGTTTTCGCTTTTGCCCTTCTGGCGGCGGCTGCACCTTTTGCTGCGCTGCTGGTACCGCCTGCCGCGCCCACACCCCCAACGGATTCTGTCCAGGCGGACGATCTCTCCCCCGCCGCCACGCCGCAGCCTTTGCCCACGATGCCACCCAGCAATGCTCAAAACGGTACCACCGTCCCGGATGCCGCGCTGGCAGTGGCAGACATCACCCTGTATGACGCCGACACCGGAACCAACCGGGTAGTGAGCGTGCGGGACTTTCTCATCGGTGCCGCCGCCTGCGAGATGCCGCCGACCTGGAACGACGACACCCTGCTGGCCCAGATGGTGGCCAGCCACAGCTATGCACTGGCGCTGGGGGCGCCGATGCAGGTCAATTCGGCCCTCTGCGCCGGGTGGACGGATGCCGAAGTGTTGGAAGCGCGCTGGGGCGATGATTTCACTGCCTACTACAGCCGCTTTGCCGCGCTGGCGGACGAAGCCGCCGGGGCATTGCTGTGCTATGGCGGTGCACCGGCCGCCGCTTGCTACCACAGCATCAGCAACGGCGTGACCGAGGCCAGCCAGAACGTGTGGACCTCGGCCCTGCCTTACCTGCAGGGAGTGGCCTCCCCCTGGGACAAGACGGCCGACGGCTACGAGACGACCATCACCTACAGCTGCGAGCAGGTGGATGCCATTTTGCAGGGCCTTGGTTTGGAGCCGGAAACACTGGCTGACACCGCCCCCGCCGCCTGGTTTGGCGCGGCGCAGTTGGACGAGGCCGGATATGTAGCTTCGATGTCCGTCTGCGGAGAAGCTTTTTCCGGCACGCGGCTGCGGCGGGCACTGGCCCTGCGTTCGACCTGTTTTACTGTGCAGTATGCCGACGGCACGTTCACCTTTACCACCCGCGGCTACGGCCATTGCGTGGGCCTGAGCCAGCACGGCGCCCAATCCATGGCCGAAGGCGGCGCCGATTGGCGGGAAATTTTGACCTACTATTTCCCCGGGTGCGAGGTCGTGGAGTAAAGCAAAAGGGATGCGCCGTGGAAAGCACATCCCTTGAAAATTCAGCCGTGCATTGTAGGGGCGGATGCTTGCATCGACCCCTACAAAAGCAGCCGCCATCTTACCCCTTCACCGGCTTTTTCAGTACGCCCATGATAAGCGCCGTCAGCAAACTGCCGCACAGCAGAGCAACCAAAAATCCGATGGGGTTATCGATCACCGCGATGAGGAATAACCCGCCGTGGGGGGCCGGGCAGCGGCAGCCAAACTGCACAGCCAGCGCACCGGCCAGGCTGCTGCCTGCCATGCAGGCGGGCACCACGCGCAGCGGATCACGCAGCGCAAAGGGCAACGCACCCTCGGTTACAAAGGATGCCCCCATCAGCAGGTTTTGCGGCGCGGTGCGACGCTCCTCCCTGGTGAAGCGATGCGGGAACAGCAGGCAGGCCAGCGCCACGCCGATGGGCGGCACCATGCCGCCGATCATGACCGCCGCCATAATGTCCAGCTGGTCGCTGACCAAAGCCAGCGTGCCAGTCAGGTAGGCGGCCTTGTTGATGGGCCCGCCATAGTCGGTGGCCATCAGCGCACCCAGCACAGCGCCCACCGTCAGACGGCTGCCGCCGCGCATCGAATCCAGCGCACGGTACAGCTTTTGGTTAAAGCGTCCCAGCGGCGGGTTGACCGCCAGCGCCATCAGCGCCGCAATGCCCAGCAAACTGAGCAGCGGCGTTAAAAAACTGCTGCGCACCTGCTGCAGGTTTTCCGGTATTTTTTTGCCCAGCCCGTTCAAAAAACGCACCAGCAGGCCTGCCGCAAAACCGGCGATCAGCGCACCCCAGAACCCGGAGGACACCCAGCTGAGCTTATTGCCCGCCGAGCCATGTAGCCGCCCATCAGGCCCGGCATGAACGCCGGGGCGTCGCCGATGCTGACCGCAATGAACGCCGCCAGCACCGGGTAGATCAGCACAAAGGCCTCTTTGCCGATATTATTCAGCAGGTCGCAATATTTTTGCGCCAGGCCCATCTGCGCCAAAAGCAGCGACAGGGCGATCATGACACCGCCCACCACCACAAAGGGAATCATGTAGGAGATGCCGTTCATCAGGTGGCGGTACGTTTCGCGGCCCAGCTCCCGCCAATCGCTGGTTCGGAAGGCGTTGCCGCCGCGGTAGACGGGCACCTTGCTGTTCAGCGCCTTGTTCAGCACGGCGTCAGCATTGCGCACCGCGTCACCGGCCGAGACAGTCACCAGACGCTTGCCCACGAACCGCGCCATCGACACGCCCTTGTCGGCGGCAATAATGATGCAGTCTGCGGCGGCGATCTCGTCGCTTTCCAGCTCGTCGTTCACGCCCACCGCGCCGTTGGTCTCCACTTTGATGGTCACGCCCCGCTCCTGCGCCGCTTTGCGCAGGGCCTCGGCCGCCAGCTCACGATCCTCGCATACCGCGAGCAATTCCTTAAAAGGACGCACGCTGCCTGCGATGATGCGCGCATCGGGAAGTGTCAGCTCGCGCACGGCCTCCGCCACCAGCGAAACAATCTCGACATCGCCCGCGGTATCGCCCGCGCCGATAAGCTCAAAGCCCAGCTGCGTAAACTGACGCGAGCCGCCGGCATTGCGCTGACACTCGCGAACCACCGGCGCCTCGTAGCGCAGGCGCAGTGGCAGGTCGGCCGCGCGCATGCGGGTCGAAACCAGGCGCACGATCGGCAGCGTGTTGTCGGGACGGACCACCAGCAGGCGTCCGTCGTCGTCAAAGAGCTTAAACGGCGTGTCCGCAATGCGGCCGCCCTCCTCGAGCGAGCCCTTGTCCTCGAGCAGCGGCGTCTCGACCGGAAGGTAATGATGCTCCCTAAAGCAGCCCTTCACCGTCAGCGCGATCTCCTCGCGCGCCTGAGCCTCCTCGGGCAATATATCCCGGAATCCCCACGGTGTGGCCGTCATCTGGTGAGCCTCCTCATACTGTGCTTCGTATAGAACAGAAGACCGGCATAGCTCCGCCGGTCTTCTGGGTACTTTAGCATACTAGAGTACTTGCGGGGAGAATCGTCTCCCACGGCTCACAGCGTATTCATTTGGAAACATAGGGCGAGCGATTAGCAGTAGTCTCTTGTCACAACGCAAAAAGGGCGCCCGCGCGAATGCGGGCGCCCTTGTGTAGGGCCGAAATATCAACCAGCCAAGATATCGGGCCCGCGATCAGCCCTTAGTAGTCGAACTGGTGGTAGTAGCGGCGGTACTTGAGGTTGTGCTTGGTGACCAGCTCGTAGTTGCGGGCGAGGCGGTCGGTGGTGAGCACGGAGAGGATCCACGGGGACACGATGACGCGGAAGTCGTCGTCGAGGCCGGGGATCGCGTACTCGGCGGTGTCGATGATGACGTAGTCCTCGTCGCCGGTCACGCCGCTGGTGAGGAAGGCGCGGACGCGCTCGTCGAGGGCGCGGCACTCGTCCTCGCCCATGAACAGGAACACCGGGACGCCGGGCTCGAGCAGCTCGAGCGTGCCGTGGAAGAAGTCGTGCGAGGTGATGTGGCGGATGCGCTTCCACTGCATCTCCTCGAGCAGGCACATGGAGTACAGGATGGTCTCGCCCCACAGCGCGCCCGAGCCGATGAACATGGTGTAGTCGGCCAGCGCGTACTTCCTGGCGAGCTCCCCGGCGCGCGGCTCGAAGCGCTTGCGGATGTCGAGCATGTCCTTCCAGACGTCCCTCGTCTGCTCGATGAACAGGTCGAACTTGGGGAAGCAGCCGCGGCGGTTGAGCAGGCGCAGGCCGAAGCAGTCGGCGAGGTAGTAGCCCTTCTCGCAGCCGCCCGAACCGTGGTCGGAGGCCATGGCGACGCAGTTCTCGGCACCCACGGCCCGGCCGATGGGGCCCTCGGGCTTGGTCATGGCGTAGACACGAATGCCCTTTTCCTTCATCTTGTTGACGGCCTCGAGGACCTCGGGGGTGGTGCCGGACTCGGAGGCGGTGAGCACGACGGACTTCTCGGTCATGCGCTTGTGGCCGGAGACGTTCCACTCGGCGGCGTGGATCAGGTAGACCTCGAGGTCGCGGTCGCCGAACTTGTTCATGAGGTACTCGAGCTGCATGAACTCGTCCCAGGTGCCGCCGACGCCCATCAGGAAGACGGCGTCGTAGCCCTCCTCGTGCACGCGGTCGGCCAGGGCGGTCATCCGCTTGCCGGCCTCGTAGACGTTCCTGCCGTCCTCGAGGTAGCCCTCCTGGTCGAAGTGCATGATCTCGATCTTCTCGGTCTCCTTCATGTGTGTCCTCCCATCACATGTGCACGATTCTATACATCGCGCTTCTTGCTGATACCAATTATAGCCATACGATTGCTTGTTATTTAATACCAATCCAAACTCACGAAGATTTACGACGAACGGTCGGTTTCCTTGCCCGAGTGGTATTACAACGCCATTAGTTGTCTATTTCGATCTCCGCTGCCAACGGGCGCTCCACAACTCACAGGCTAAAAATGCGTTGCGCCAGACCCGCCCAAGCGTTTCCGACGCAACCGCGCAGTTTAGTTATTCGGCTTCCATCTCCGCTGTCACACGACGATACATCTCGATAACCTGAGTCGTCGCCTTGGACGGATCCTGATAGTAGCGGCCATCACACGTCTCGGCCGAGACATAGCCCGTATAGCCGTGGCGTATGAGTGCCTCGAGGTCGGCACGCATATCACGCTCGCCGTCGCCCCAGGCAAGATGCGTCGTGCCGCCGCCCACATCTACAAAGTGAGTGTGAACGATCTTGTCGCCCAGGACCTCAAAGTAGCCGTCGATCGTGTCGCCGGCAACTTCCATGGCGCCAAAGTCGATACAAGCCTTACAATTGGGGCGGTCGACCGCCTCGAGAATGCGCGCCACGTCCTGTGCGGTATTGACCAGCACGGATTCCGAGGGCTGTAGCGCCTCGAGCGCAACGCGAATGCCGCGCGTATCGGCATAGTCGCACACCGAACGCAGCATGGCAACGCTGCGGACCCAAGCGTCCTCAGCCGGCTCGTCCAGATAGGCCCAGCCGCTCGTCACCAGAATCTGCGGCGCGCCCAATTCGACGGCAACGTCGATCACATTCTTAAAGTACGAGAGGATACGTTTTTGGCCCGCCTCACCGCGCACCGCGACGTTCCACGGCTTGGGGTTATTCTGCTCGGGGCAAACGCACACGATCTTGATGCCGTACTGGGCGGCAAGATCGCGAATCTTGTCCACCGAATCGTGCTCGTGGCAATCCACATACAGGTGCATCGAGCCGGTCCACAGCTCGATATTGCGATAACCGGCCTCACCTGCAGCCTTAAAGAACGTCTCGATGCTGTAGTAACGATGGTTGATGTTCATGAGCGAAAGCTCGGGTACGGCCATAGCCCTCCCCTTTCGTACAGGCTTTTAAAAAACAGGGGGCCGCCGCAGATGCGACAAGCCCCCAAAGATCGACGCAACCGTTAGACGCGATTGAAGCGCGATTCGAACATATTAGGCAAGCACGCCAAAGTAAGCGCCGATGATGCCCACGACCATGGTGCAGAGGATCAGGACCATCGGGTTGATCTTCTTGGAGAGCAGCCAGTAGTAGAGCCAGAAGGCGGCCATACCGAGCATACCGGGCATGATGCCGTCCAGGATGTCCTGGAGAGTCTGGGCGGAGTCGCCCTGACCGATGGCGATGGGCAGCGAAGCCCAGAACATGTCCTTGCTCATGGCGCCAACAACCATAACGCCGACAATGCCGACGCAGGCCATGATCTTTTGCATCAGGCCGGTCTTCTGAGCCTTGTCGAGGAAGCCAATGCCCAGCTCATAACCCTTGATAGCGCCAAAGATACGAATCAGGAACGCCGGGATGTTGTAGACGAGCAGGAAGGCGATGGGGCCAAAGACGTTGCCGGCCTGGCACAGGCTGATGCCCACGGCAGCGGCGACGACGCGCAGGGTGGACAGGAAGAAGGAGTCACCCAGGCCGGAAAGCGGACCCATGAGGGCGGCCTTGATGTCGTTGACGCTCTCGGGCTCAACCTCGCCACGAGCGACCTTTTCTTCCATGGCCATCGCGATGCCACCCACGAAGGGAGCGAGCTGCGGGGTGATGTTGAAGAATGCGCTGTGACGGTGCAAGGCCTCGGCGTAATCATCGGGACGGCCGGCATAGATCTTCTTGAGCATGTTGGCGACCATCAGGCAGAAGGCAATGTTCATCTGCTTGTAGTAGGTCCAGGAGAACTCCATGCCCAGGGCGCCGGTGTTGACGGCGCTCTTGATGAGGTCGGAGCGCGTGATCTTGTTCTCGGGACTAGAAGTCATCGTCCTCATCCCCTTCCGCGGAGAGCTGGGGCTGGGCTCCGCCCAGGCCGAGCAGGTCGAACTTGTCGATGCCGATGATGATGGCGATCAGGGCGACGCCCAGGACGGGCACGTTGGCGTAGGAGCAAAGCAGGAAGCCCAGGAAGTAGAAGGGCACGAGCTGCTTGGTGAGCACCAGGCGGCCGAGCATGGCGAAGCCCATGGCCGGCAGGATGTTGGCGGCAACGCCAAAGCCATCGAGGACGAACGTCGGGATGAAGTCGAGCAGGCCCTGAACAGCGTCGGCACCCAGATAGAAGGAGACCGAGCACAGGATAAAGGCCAGGACGACGATCACGAGACCGATAATCCAGTGCATAGCGTAGATACCCTTGAGGTTACCCTTGCTGGCAAAGACATCGGCACGGTCGACCAGAAGGGGCATACCGGCGTTGACGACGTTCTTGATGGCCAGGCACAGAGTGGCGATGGGCATCGCGAGCGCGATAGCGGCCTCGGTGCTCTGACCCAGCTGAATAGCGAAGGCGCAGGCGAGCACGCCGCCAATCGTCTCATCGGGCGGCACGTAAGCGCCGATGGAGATAGAACCCATGAAGAGCAGCTCGAGGCTCGCACCGATGGCGAGGCCGGACTGCAGGTCCCCGAGGACTATGCCGACGAGCGGGCACAGAACGATCGGGCGGAACGCATAGAGCGTACCGAGCTGATAATCGAGCTTACCGAAGGCAGCGATAAGTCCGATGAGGATCGCTTGAACAAGCATTGTTCCTCCCTTTGATCCCTCTTGGATCCGCGCGGCGATTCCCGACTTGTCAGCGCGCCCTTTTCCATGCCGACAATCGCCCAGACAGATCCAGCTTGTACCGGTGTGCTGTTAACACCTAAACCGGTGCAAATGATTTGATACCAATTATATAGTCATGCAAAAACTATTTAATACCAATCGCTCAACGGGCGCGTACTCTCGGTGAACGGTAGATGGGGGTAACGGGTAAAGCGTTTATCCGGTACGCCCACGGATAGGGGCGGCGCCGTACGTGCCGCCCCGTGGTTCCCAATTAGAGGGCGCTTAGGGCATCGACCTTGGGGTCGTCGGCCAGAGCGCGAATCTCGACCTCGACACCGCGGCCGACGAGCTCGCGAATGTCCTCTTCCTCGGCAGCAGTCACAAAGATCTGGCGGGAAATCTTACGGGCATCGGGACGCTGCTCGTCCTTGGACTTGGTGTTGCCCAGGTTGATGGAGGTGATCTGTGGGCAGCCGTCGACAAGCTGCTTGGCCTCGGCGATGCTGGCGACGCAGGTGATCATCTTGTACTTATCGGTAACACCGGAGTTGATGGCCTCGATGGCGTGCTCCATGTCCTTGATGACGAGCTTGACATTGGCCGGCTTTCCCATCTTGAGCGTGGTCTTCCAGACGGGATCGTTGGCAACCTTGTCGCCAACGCAGAAGATGCAGTCGGAGCCCAAGCCCTGGACCCAAGAGACGGCCACCTGGCCATGAAGCAGACGATGGTCGACGCGAAGCAGTTGAATCATGATTGACCCCCAAAGGTCTCATGCCGGAAACCCGGCCCCATTAATAGCAGGCGGTGACTAGAACTCTTCCTCGTCATCCGCATCGGTCAGCAGGTCGTTGACAAACTTGACCCGCGTGTCGTCAGCCGCGAGAATCTCGCGGATAACCTGATCGGCGGGAGCCTCCTGGTCCGAGAAGAGCAGCTGGATCAGCAGCGGCAGGTTCATGTTGGCAACCAGGTAGGTGTTGGGGCGCGTCTGGACGATCTTGGTGAACTCGTTGTTGACGCTGCCGCCAAAGAGGTCGG
>CALHUX010000029.1:0-15173 GCA_938039325.1 uncultured Collinsella sp.
CGCGAACGGCGCGCCTGTTTAGCGAAACTGGTGAAAAATAGATTGACGCTAACACCCGCCCTCGGACACGTTGACCCCGAGAACCCCCTCGGGTCCCGAGCCATCGGCGAGGGCGAGCAGGGCCTCGATGCTCCCGGAGCGCGAGGCGCCACCCCAGAACCTCCCGAGCTCCTCTCTCCCCTCCTCCCCCATCTGGGCGAGGAGGCCCGCCTCGGACGGCCCGCACGGAAGCGACACCCCGACGAGGCGCATCCCGCCCCATGGGACGATCCTCCACGGCAGGGGCTCGGCGCCCGTGACGGTGAGGGAGAACGAGAGCCTCGGAAAGACCGAGAGCGGGGCGCCCGGGCGCTTTGCCTCGCTGGGCGAGATCCCGAGGGCGTCCCTGAACGCTCGGTTGAACGCGGTCGGGGAGCAGTAGCCGTACCGGACCGCGACGTCGACGACCCGCTCCCCGCGGGACAGGTCGAGCGCGGCGCGGGAGATGCGGCGCCGGCGCACGTACTCCCCGAGACCGATGCCGGCGATATAGGAGAACATCCTCCGGAACTGTCCCTCGGTGCAGGCGGCGAGCCGCGCCGCATGGGCGAGGTCGAGGTCCCCCTCGAGGTTCGCCTCTATGTAGTCCATCGCGTCGTTGAGGCCCTCTATCCAGCCCATCGGGTCACCATCCTTCCGAGAAGAGAGCATGGGGCAACAAGGCAGCGCAGTCCTCGCGTCCAAGGGGCGAATAATGAGAGTTTTTGATGACTGGCTCGTCGCCGACGGCCCGTCTCGATGATAGACCGTCGGCACGAGGATCCGACCCGCGAATGCCCGTTTTGCATTGTCAGGAACCTCGCTCAGGAGCACGCCATGAAGGAGGATGCCCGCCGCGCCGTGATGCGCGCGGCACACCAACGACGCGACAGCCGCGATCGAAAGCTGAGGAGGGACGTTAGCCACTGGGTTAGCAAGTAGCCCATTCCGTGCGCACAGCGCCAGGAACAGCGGCCCGCCCATCGATCACCTTGGACCATGGTACAGTCGCAGTAAGAGGACGGACAGCGGGCGTGCGCCAGGGCGAACAAATTGGCATGAAAAGAAGACGGCATAGACCTTCTGGTCATGCCGTCTTCTTTGAATGACTAGTTGTCGCTCTGGTGCCCGCGCAGCGTCGGCCGATCCGCCGTTCGGTAGAACGGCGGAACCGCCTAACCGCCCAGATAGGCTTTGCGGACGTTGTCGTCGTGCAGGAGCTCCTGTCCGGTGCCGGTCATGGTGATCTTGCCGGTCTCGAGCACGTAGCCGCGCGTGGCGATGGAAAGCGCCATCTGCGCGTTTTGCTCGACCAAGAGCACCGTGGTGCCGGCCTTGTGCAAGTCCTCGACAATCTGGAAGATCTGTTCGATCAGAATCGGCGCCAGACCCATGGAGGGTTCGTCGAGCATGAGCAGCTTGGGGTTGCTCATAAGGGCGCGACCCATAACGAGCATCTGCTGCTCGCCGCCCGAAAGGGTGCCGGCGACCTGGCGACGGCGTTCCTTCAGGCGCGGGAACTGCTCGTAGACGCGCTCGAGGCCCGGAGCCACCGTGGACTTGGGCTGCGTGTAGGCGCCCATCTCCAGGTTCTCCTCGACCGTCATCTGCAAAAAGGCGCGACGGCCCTCGGGCACCTGGGCCAGGCCCTTACCAACCAGCTTATCGGCGGGCGTATGGGTAATGTCCTCGCCCATAAACTTGATGGAGCCGGTCTTGGAACGCAGCAGGCCCGAGACAGTCTTGAGCGTTGTGGACTTGCCGGCACCGTTCGCGCCGATCAAGGCCACGATCTCACCCTCGTTGACGTTAAAGGAGATGTCCTTGATGGCGTGGATAGCGCCGTACCAGACGTTGATGTTGTAGACGGAAAGCATCGGCTCTGCCATTTAGTTCTCCCCCTTATCCTGCTTGCCCAGATATGCCTCAATAACAGCGTCGTTGTTCTTGATTTCCTCTGCCGTGCCCTTGGCGATGACCTTACCAAAGTTGAGCACGCAGATGCCCTCGCAGATGTTCATAACGAGCGACATATCATGCTCGATAAGCATGATGGCAATGCCGAAAGTGTCACGGATCTTGACGATGTTCTCCATGAGCTCCGCGGTCTCGGACGGGTTCATGCCGGCGGCAGGCTCGTCGAGCAGCAGCAGCTTGGGGTTGGTGGCAAGCGCGCGGACGATCTCCAAACGACGCTGGGCGCCATAAGGCAGCGAGCCAGCCTGCTCGTTTGCCAGATGCTCCATATCAAAGATGGACAGCAGCTCCATGGCGCGCTCGTGGGCGGCCTTCTCGTGCTTCCAATACGTCGGCAGGCGCAGCACGCCCTCAAAGCCGGAGTAACGCTCCTGGTTGTGCAGGCCGACCTTAACGTTATCCTCCACCGTCATGGTGTTGAACAGGCGAATGTTCTGGAAGGTACGGGCAATACCCATGCGGTTGACCTGGTAGACGGACTTGCCCGAGGTGTCCTCACCGTCGAGCAGGATGGTGCCGTGCGTGGGCTGGTACACCTTGGTGAGCAGGTTGAAGACCGTGGTCTTACCGGCGCCGTTAGGGCCGATCAAACCGGCGATCTCGGTCTTACCGATGGTCAGGCTAAAGTCGTCTACTGCCTTAAGGCCGCCAAATTCAATACCCAGGTGGATGCACTCGAGCGCCGGGCGCTCGCCCAGGTCGCGGTCGGGAACGATGGCGCCAGAAGGATACGGGACCATCTTGCCCTTGTTGAACTCAAATTTACTGGGCATCGGCTGCCACCTCCTTCTTGGAAGCAAAGCGGTCCTTGACGCGACCGAAGAACGCCTTGAGCTGCGGGTTGTTGGTAAAGATCATGACCAGGATCAGCACGATGGCGTAGATGAGCATGCGGTAGTCCGAGAACTGACGGAGCAGCTCGGGAAGCACCGTGAGCAACGCCGCGGCGATAACGGAGCCGCGCATGTTGCCCAGACCACCCAGGACCACGAACACCAGGATGAGGATGGACGCGTTGAAGTCGAACTTGGTGGCGGAGAGCTGCGAGAAGTTACCGCCGAAGAGAGCTCCGGCAGCACCGGCAAGGGCAGCGGAAACCACGAAGGCGATCATGCGGTACTCGGTGACGGAGATGCCTACGGACTCGGCTGCAATCTTGTTATCGCGCACGGCCATAATGGCACGGCCGGTACGGCTGCGAACCAGGTTGAGCACGATCACGAGTGCGACCATGACCAGGATGGCACCGGCGAGGAAGGTCGAGTACGTCGACACGCCCGAGGCGCCCTGGGCGCCCTTGATGATGGCGGTGCCGTCCTCGAGCAGGTGCAGATCGTCGATCGTGGAGTTACCCGTGATGTTAAAGATCACGTGCAGGCCGCGAGAGTCGACACCCACAATGAGGCAGGTGACGATCTCTTTGATGATCTCGCCAAAGGCCAGCGTCACGATAGCCAGGTAATCGCCGCTCAGGCGAAGGACCGGGATGCCGATCAAGAAGCCCAGGATGGCGGCAGCGATGGCGCCGACCACGATGCTGATGATAAGGCGCACCGGATCGGAGGGAACGGCGCTCTCGAGGGCGACCGCGGTAACGATGCCCGTATAGGCGCCGACGCTCATAAAGCCTGCGTGGCCCAGCGACAAGTCGCCCGCGATGCCGACGACGAGGTTAAGGGAGATGGCCATGACGATATAGGCCGTGATGGGAACCAGCTGACCGGCGATCATGCGCGGAATCATGTGGTTAGACTGCATAAAGAACACGATGGCGAACGCCACAAGGCACATGGCGTACGTAACAAAGTCGTGACGCGTCTGCCTGTCTTTAAGAAACTTCATAACGCTCACCTACACCTTCTCGGGGACGTACTTGCCCAAGAGGCCGGCAGGCTTGACGAGCAGGACGATGATCAAAACACCAAAGACGATGGAGTTGGCAAGGCTCGTGGAAATATAGGCCTGCGCCATCGCCTCGATGATGCCGATGAGGATGCCACCGACAAAGGCACCGGGGATGGAGCCGATGCCGCCGAAAACGGCAGCGTCGAAGGCCTTGATGCCAGGCATGGCGCCCGTGGTGGGCTGCAGGACCGGCGAGTAGGAGCACAGGAGCACACCGGCGATGGCGGCAAGGGCGGAGCCGATGGCGAACGTCATCGAGATGGTACGGTTGACGTTGATGCCCATGAGCTGAGCGGCGGCCTTGTCCTCGGACACGGCGCGCATGGCCTTGCCCATCTTGGTCTTACCTGTAAAGAACATCAGACCGGCCATGATAACCAGGCAGGCGACGATGGTGACGAGCGAGACGGCACTCACGTTGAACTTGGCCAAGAACTCCGGCACCGGGAGGGTGACGAGCGAAGTGAAGTTCTTGGGCGTGGCGCCCCACAGAAGCTGCGCGGCGTTCTGCAGGAAGTAAGACACGCCGATGGCCGTGATCAGAACGGCCAGCGGGCCCGCCTGACGCAGCGGCTTGTATGCCAGACCCTCGATGAGAACACCGAGAACGGTACAGACCACACAAGAGAGAATTACAGATGCCCAGCCCGGGAGGCCGAGATACGACGTGGCACAGAACGAGATATAGGCACCGACCATGATGACGTCGCCGTGAGCGAAGTTCAGCATCTTGGCGATACCGTAGACCATGGTGTAGCCCAACGCGATGATGGCGTAGACGCTACCCATGGACAGGCCGTTGACCAGATATTGGATAAAGACCGTCATGTTCCACATCCCCCTTTCGAATAGGTTTCCAGTTAATGTATGAAACAGGGACGTTACATCGTCCCTAGATACCAAGCAAGCAGGGAAGGCCAAAACCTCCCCTGCTTGGGATCAAAACCGCTCCATGTAAGGCGGTCTATTAGGCCTGTACGTACTTGCCGTCGGTGATAACGTACGCCGTAGGGTCCTTCTGGACCTGGCCCTTATCGTTCCAAGTGAGCTTGCCGGTCAGACCGTCAACGGTAATCTTGAGCATAGCCTTGGGCAGCTTCTCGGCGACCTCGGTCGGGTCGGCGTCGACACCAAGACCGGCCTCCTTGAGGGCCTCGGCCACCGCGTGCACGCCATCGTAGGCGTCGGCGGCAAACTGGTCGGGGGTATCGCCGTACTTATCCTTGTAAGCGTTGACGAAGTCGGCGTTCTTCTCGTCGTCGGCGGAGAACGGGGTCATGAGCAGCAGGCCCTCGGCAAGAGAAGTGTCGAAGCCCTCAACGCCCAGGATGCCGTCCATGCCGTCGCAGCCCATCATCTTGACGTCGTAGCCCATGTCCTTGGCGTTCTTGAGCAGGACGGACGCCGGCGTGTAGTAGATCGGCGCGAAGATCATGGTGGCACCGGCCTGCTTGGCCTTGGTCAGCTGGTTGGTAAAGCTCGTGGCGGAGTCGTCCTTAAAGGTCTCCTCGTCGACAATCTCGAGCTTGGATTCAGCAGCCTGGGCCTTAAAGGCATCCGCGACACCCGAAGAATAGGCGTCGCCGGAGTTATAGAACAGCACGAACTTCTCGTCCGCATACTTCTGCGCCAGGAACTTGGCAGCGTTGACGCCCTGGTTGGGGTCGGTAAAGCAAACCTGGAAGACGCAATCCTTGCCGTCGGTGACGTCCTCGGAGGACGCGGACGGGGTGATCATGAACGTCTTGGGGTCGTTACCACACTCGGCGGCAACGGCAACCGATGCACCCGTGGTGGTCGGGCCGACGAGGGCCTGCATGCCCCAGTCGAGCAGGGTATTAAAGGCGTTAACGGCCTTCTCGCCGTCGGCCTGGTCGTCCTCGGCCTTGCTGGCAAGCGGCAGCTCCTTGGTCGAGAAATCCTTGCAGCCAAGCTCGACGCCCTGGGTAACGGACTTGCCGTAGGACGCGGCGGCACCGGTCAGCGGGCCGATGGTGCCGATCTTAAACGAAGCGTCGCCCGAAGCGGAGCCACTGTCGCCGCCGTTGGAGGAGCAGCCCGCCAGAATGGACATCGCCCCCAGACCTGCTGCGCTCGCGATAACGCTCCTGCGATTCATAACAGGGTTTAATGACTTACCGGTGAGGCTCGACATGCGGCTCTCCTCTCAAATCTCGTCGGGTTTTGGTTACCCGACAGGCCATCCTTCGCCGTGTTCGGCGTTCGCAAAATAGTAGACGCTTTAGTTAGGAAAAGTGGCGATTATTTCAACTTTTCTTTGTATTTGTTCATTTATCCATGATTCTGCGTATTTCTATTACTTTATGCAGTAATGCCACTTTAATATGGAAAAGTAATGTTTCCATTCTGTTACAAGCGCTCCTGTCCTGATTTAAACAGCCTCACCGGTCGCGTTTTGTACGCACCTAGGCGGCGATGTACTTGCCGTCCTGAATCACATAGGCCGTAGCGGGCTTTTCAACCTGGCCCTTGTCGTTCCACGTCAGCTCGCCCGTCAGGCCCTCGATCTTGATCTTACGCATGGCACCGGCAAGGTCGCCGGCAATGTCGGCGCCGTCGGCCGTAATATCGATGTCTGCCTTATCGATTGCCTCGACAATCGCGTGGACGCAGTCATAGGCATCGGCGGCAAACTGGTTGGGCGTCTCGTCGTAGGCCTCCTTATATGCCTTGACGAAGTCGGCGTTCTTCTCGTCGTCGGCAGAGAACGGGGTCATGAGCAGCACACCCTCGGCAAGAGAGGTGTCGAAGCCCTCAACGGAGAGCAGGCCGTCCATGCCGTCGGTGCCCATGAGCGTCATGTCGTAGCCCATGTCCTTGGCGTTCTTGAGCAGGACGGACGCCGGCGTGTAATAGATCGGGGCAAAGATAAGCGTGGCGCCGGCCTCCTTGGCCTTGGTGAGCTGGTTGGTAAAGCTCGTGGAGGAATCGTCCTTAAAGGTCTCGGTATCGACGATGTCGAGCTTGGACGCCTTGGCCTGCTCGGCAAAGGCATCGGCAACGCCCGAGCTGTACGTATCGCCGGAGTTGTAGAACAGGGCAATCTTGGCGTCTGCATACTTCTCAGCCAAGAACTTCGCGGCACTCGCGCCCATGGTGGGATCGGTGAAGCAAACCTGGAAGACCGTGGTCTTGTCCTTGGTCACGTCGAGCGACGATGCCGAGGGCGTGACCATGAGCATATCGTCGGCGATCTCGCCCGAGACGGCGACGGCGGCACCAGTCGTGACGGGGCCGACGAGCGCCTGCATGCCCCAGTCGCACAGGGTATTGAAGGCGTTGATAGCCTTCTCGCCGTCGGCGACGTCATCCTCGGACTTAAGCGAAAGCTTGAGGTCCTTGGTCGAGAAATCCTTGGCGGCGAGCTTGGCACCCTTCTCGGCCGAAACGCCATAGGTTGCCGCAGCGCCGGTCAGAGGGCCGATAACGCCGATCTTGAAAGTCTTGCCGTCATCGGCGGACCCGCCGTCCGAGCCACCCGACGAACAACCAGCGAGTGCCGCGGTGCTGCCGAGCGCCGCGGCGCCGGCGAGAAAGTTCCTACGGCTGAGCGTGCTGTTGATGTTGAACATGGTGTCCCCCTTTTTCGCTGGCCGCGGTGCGGCCGTCTTGCGGTACAGGGCAAACCTTATGGCGCAAACGTTGACAGTTTGTTACGGAGTTCCGTTTGTAGCGAGCATGTTTCCAATGTTTCCGCAGCGTTTCGGGGGTGCCGTTTTGTGCGACTCCTGTTGCCCGGCGAGCACGCGCCCTCGGTTCACGCTAGAATGCACTCAACCTTTAAGCGGTTAATCCATCCATAAGATGCACGAAGGAGCTATCTATGAGCGAACCCCTGCGCACCGTGAACGTCGGTCTGATCGGTCTGGGAACCGTCGGCGGCGGCGTGGCCCGCCTGATCAAGAGCCACCACGATGAGTACCTGGCAGCCTACGGCATCGACCTTAAGCTGACCCGCGCCTGCGCGCTTGCTTGGGAGCAGGCCGAGGCGGCAGGCATTGAGCGCGAGGCCTTTACGAGTGACTGGCACGACGTCGTCACCGACCCCGCCGTCGACATCGTCGTCGAGCTGATCGGCGGCGAGCATCCCGCAACCGAGATCTTCACCACTGCCTTTGAGCACGGCAAGCACGTCGTCTCTGCCAACAAGGCCCTGCTGGGCCGTCACGTCGAGACGCTCGCCGAGAAGGCGCGCGCGTGCGGCGTGCAGATTAAGTGCGAGGCCAGCTGCGGTGGCGGCATCCCCATCGTGAGCACGCTCGAGCACGACCTGGTGGGCAACAAGATCCTGACCATCGCCGGCATTCTCAACGGTACCACCAACTATATCCTGTCGCGCATGGACGCCGAGGGCGCCGATTACGCCGACGTGCTTGCCGACGCGCAGGCCAAGGGCTATGCCGAGGCCGACCCGTCCGCCGACGTCGACGGCTTCGACGCCGCCAGCAAGACGGCGATCCTCGCCTCCATCGGCTTTGGCACCCGCGTGACCACCGACGATGTGTACCAGCAGGGTATCCGTACCATCGGCGCCGAGGACATCGCCCAGGCCCGCGAGCTCGGCTACACCATTAAGCTGCTGGGCATCGCCCGCAACACCGACGCCGGCGTCGACGTCCGCGTGCATCCCACGCTCATCCCCGCCGACCACATGCTTGCCAAGGTCAACGGCGCCATGAACGCTGTCTACGTGGTAGGCGACGCCGTGGGCGAGACCATGTTCTACGGCGCGGGCGCAGGCTCCTTCCCCACCGCGAGCGCCGTCGTGGGCGATATTCTGTCGCTCTCCGAGCAGATCAGCCGCGGCGTGGCTCCGCTGCCCGAGATCGAGCCCTACGGTCACAACCTCGCCTTTAAGCCCATGAACGAGCTCCAGACCAAGTACTACGTGCGCCTGAAGGTCGCCGACCGCGTGGGCGCCCTGTCCGAGACGGTCGACATCTTTGCCAAGCACAACATCTCGATCTCGCTCATCAATCAGGTCGAGGACGGCAAGTCGGGCGTCAGCGATGCCTGCTCGGTTATCTTCCTGACGCACCGCGCGCTCGAGAAGGACGTCCAGGCTGCCGCCGCCGAGCTTGCCAACGTCGACTGCGTGGCCGAGGTCGCCAACGTCCTGCGTATCGAGGACGTCGAGGCCTGGACCGAAGGCGTTATGGCCAACTAGCCCAACGCTCGCCTAGCAATACGCGCCTTGAGGGCTCCCGTCCGATGTGGAACGGGAGCCCTTTTGCCTCCTGCCCCAAGCACAACGGCAAAGCATATTTGCGCGAGCCGCTCATCGGTAACGCGGGCTACCGTTCACCGATATGCAAACGCGACCGATTCCGGCTACCGCTACGCTGTGCTGCGAATGTCCGCCCGCGATGAGAGGAAGCACCATGTTGCTCGAGGGCAAAAAAGCAATCATCACCGGAGGCACGCGCGGTATCGGCTATGCCATCGCCTGCCGTTTTATCGAGGAAGGCGCTGCCGTCACCGTCTTTGGCTCGCGCCAGGAGACTGCCGACGCGGCCGTTGAGAAGCTGGCAGCCGCCTATCCCGACGCGAAGGTCTGGGGCCGCTCCTGCGACCTCACCTCGCTCGGAGCCGTGACCGAGGCCTTTACCCAGGCTGCCGCCGACATGGGCGGCTTGGACACGGTCGTCAACAATGCCGGCATCTCCCAGCGCTCGCCGCTCCTTAACTATACGGCCGAGGAGTTCGCAAAGGTCATGGACCTTAACGTCGTCGCCGTCTTTAACGGTCACCAGGCTGCCGCCAAGATCATGACTGAGGCAGGTCATGGCGGCACCATCACCACCACGAGTTCGATGGTCGCCAAGTACGGTCAGCCCTCCGGCGTTGGCTATCCCACGTCCAAGTTTGCCGTCAACGGTATGGTCCAGTCGCTCTCGCGCGAGCTCGCCCCCATGGGCATTCGCGTCAATGCCGTCGCACCCGGCGTGACCAAGACCGATATGGTCGCCAACCTGCCCGAAGAGGTCATCAAGCCCATCATCGCCACCATTCCGCTGGGTCGCATGGGCGAGCCCGAGGATGTCGCCAACGCCTTTGTTTTCCTGGCGAGCGACATGTCCTCCTACGTCACGGGCGCGGTGCTCCCCGTCGACGGAGCAGCCCGCTCCTAAAGGTCGAAAGTTTCGGCTTCGAACCTCAACGGAGCTCAACGCAAAAGGCGCGCTGCCTGTATCAAACGCAGGCAGCGCGCCTTCTATTATTTGGACGGAACCCGTATCCCGACATTCCTTGCTACTTGCCGTCGTCGTCCTCGGCTTCTTCTCTTGCATAGAGCTCCAGCATGCGGCGGCGGTATTCGCGCACGGCGAGCTTGGCGCGCTCCAGGCGGCGACGTTCGCGCGGAGTCAGCTCAGACGGGTCGACCTCGTCTCCATAGGTCTTGTCGGCAAGCAGGTGTGCCGCGTCCACGATGCGGGCATCGATGTGGCCGCTCGCCGCCTCGGCGGAAAGACGCTCGGCAATCGTATCGAGCGTAGGCAGGCCCTCGAATACGCGACCATGGCCATGCGAGGTCAGCAGCTCGTGCTCTCGTGCGAGCAGACTCGCCAAATCGTGATGGGCACGCAGGATATCGAGTGCCTCGGCAGGGTGCTCGGCAACCTCTGCCACGGCGGCGACCGGCGCGGCGTCGACCACGCGGTAGAAGAGCTGCGCGAGCAGCGGCATCAAGAACACCGTGATGGCACCGGCGGCAACCATGACCGACGCAATATCTTGCGACAGCGCGCCCGCGTTGACGGCCACGCTCGTCACGGCAACGATGATCGGTAGCGCCGTGGTGCAGTACAGGGCCACGGTAATGCGACCATACGCCGACACATCGCGCGTCGCAGGACAAATGCTCATAGAAATAAGAATGGGCACAGCGCGAATAATCAACAACGCCACGATAAAGCCCACGAGCAGCCCGGGGCGCGACACCACGGCCGTCAGATCGATCTTTGCGCCCGACACGGTAAAGAACACCGGGATCAAAAAGCCGTAGGCCAGGCCGTCGAGCTTGGTCTCAAGCGTATGGTTGCCCTCGGGGATGATATAGCGCAGGACGAAGCCGGCGGCAAAAGCGCCCAACACGATATCGAGGCTAAAGATGGCCGAGAACGCCACGAGCGTGACCAAAATAAGCACCGTCAGGCGCACGAAGGTCTGCGACGTGGTATCGGCGCGCTCCTCGACAAACGCAAAGAAGCGGCTGCCGACGCGTTTGGAGCGGCTGGGGACCACGGCAAGCAGCACGCACACCACGGCGAACAGGCCCAAGATCAGCAGTGTCTCGATACCCGTGCGGGCAGACAGCAGTACCGACATGGCGAGCACGGGACCGAGCTCGCCCCACGTACCATAGGCGAGAATCGAATCACCGACGCGCGTTCCGGCAAGCAACCGCTCGCGCAAGATGGGCATGAGCGCTCCAAGCGCCGTCGAGGTCAAGGCGAGCGTCACGGCGATACCGTCGAAATGGCTGACCGAGAACCACGGGGTAAAGCGCACGGCAAGCCAGGCGATACAAAATGTGACAACCCACGTGGCCATACCGTAGCGCCCCTCGACGCCCGTGATGTTCTTTGGGTCGATCTCAAAGCCGGCAAGCAGGAACAAAAATGCCAGACCGAGCTCTGACACAAGCGAGACCTCGGCATCCACATGGATGACGCCAAGCATATGAGGTCCCAACACCGCGCCGAACACGAGCAAAAAGACCGTTTCGGGAACGGGTTTTCCAGGAATCGCCGAAGCGATGAAGGGGCTTGCAAAGGCCACGAGTGCGATGATGGCGAGCGAAACGAATGCCATGTGATGCCTTTCTCTTGTTTGCGCTTCACTGTAGCACCCTCGCCGTCCTCTACGCGCCGCGAGCTGTCGTATCATAGTGAGGTTTACAAACATGTGGCTCAAGGCGACCGCAGGGCAGGCCCCGCAAACCGACCGCTGCCGCATACCGTACCGTACGCCCAACCGATCAGGAAGGCAGGAACCAATGGTCTCTCGTATCTACGTGGAGAAGAAACCCGGGTTCGACGTCGAGGCTCAGCAGCTCAAGGGCGAGCTGACCGAGATTCTCGGCATCAAGGGCATCGAGGCCCTGAGGATCATCAACCGCTACGACGTCGAGGGCATCGACGAGGAGCTTTTCCGCTCCTGCGTGCCGACCGTCTTTAGCGAGCCCCAGGTCGATGTGACCTACGACGAGCTCCCCGCAAGCGACGGCGCCGTCTTTGCCGTCGAATTCCTGCCTGGCCAGTTTGACCAGCGCGCCGACTCCGCCAGCGAGTGCGTGCAGCTCATCAGCCAGGGCGAGCGCCCCGCCGTGCGCTCCGCCAAGGTCTATATGATCTCGGGCGCTCTGGACGAAGCCGCCGTCGAGGCCATCAAGCACTACGTGGTGAACCCCGTCGAGGCGCGCATCGCGTCGCTCGACCTGCCCGAGACGCTATACATGGAGACCCCCGAGCCCCAGCCCGTCGAGGTGCTCGACGGCTTCCGTGAGCTCGACGAGGCCGGCCTTGCCGCCTTTATCGCCGATCGCGGCCTTGCCATGGACGAGGCGGACATCGCCTTCTGCCAGCAGTACTTCCGCGATGAGGATCGCGACCCCACCATCACCGAGATCCGCGTGATCGACACCTACTGGTCCGATCACTGCCGCCACACCACCTTCGGCACCGTCCTGGACGACGTGACGATCGACGACGCCGTGGTGCAGCAGGCCTTCGACCGCTACATGGAGATGCGCCACGAGCTCGGTCGCGACGCCAAGCCCGTCTGCCTCATGGACATGGGCACCATCGGCGCCAAGTACCTTAAGAAGACCGGCGTCATGACCGATGTCGACGAATCCGAGGAGATCAACGCCTGCACCGTCAAGGTGAAGGTCGATGTCGATGGCGAGGACCAGGACTGGCTGTTCCTCTTTAAGAACGAGACCCACAACCACCCGACCGAGATCGAGCCCTTCGGCGGTGCCGCCACCTGCGTGGGCGGCGCTATCCGTGACCCGCTCTCGGGCCGCAGCTACGTGTACCAGGCCATGCGCGTCACCGGCGCCGGCGACCCCACCGTCCCGGTTTCCGAGACGCTCGAGGGTAAGCTGCCGCAGCGCAAGCTCGTGACCACTGCCGCCGCCGGCTACTCCAGCTACGGCAACCAGATCGGCCTTGCCACCGGTCAGGTCAACGAGCTCTATCACCCCGGCTATGTGGCCAAGCGCATGGAGGTCGGCGCCGTCGTGGGCGCTACGCCGGCAAACCATGTGCGCCGCGAGTGCCCCGCCCCCACCGACAAGATCATCCTGCTGGGCGGCCGCACCGGCCGTGACGGCATCGGCGGCGCCACCGGCTCCTCCAAGAGCCACAACCTGTCCTCCCTGGTCACCATGGCTGCCGAGGTGCAGAAGGGCAACGCCCCGGAAGAACGCAAGATCCAGCGGCTGTTCCGCAACGGCGACGTGACCCGCATGATCAAGCGCTGCAACGACTTCGGCGCAGGCGGCGTCTCCGTCTCCATCGGCGAGCTGGCCGACGGCATCTCCATCGACCTGAACGCCGTGCGCAAGAAGTACGAGGGTCTGGACGGCACCGAATTGGCTATCTCCGAATCCCAGGAGAGAATGTCCGTGGTGGTGGCACCGGAGGACGCAGAAGCCTTCATCGCCGCTGCCACCGCCGAGAACCTGGAGGCCTATCAGGTGGCCGTGGTCACCGAGTCTCCCCGCATGGTCATGACTTGGAACGGCAAGGTCATCGCCGACCTGTCCCGCGCCTTCCTGAACACCAACGGCACCGTCAAGCGCACCGACGTCTACGTACCCCAGCTGCCCGGCAAGGCAGAGGTGGGGGACACCTCCGACGTGGCAGGCCGCTTTGACGCCATCGTGAAAAATCCCAACCTGGCCTCCCAGCGCGGCCTGGGCGAACGGTTCGACGCCTCCATCGGCGCAGGCTCCATCCTGTTCCCCTACGGCGGCAAGAAACAGCTCACCCCAGCACAGGCCATGGTCGGTCTCATCCCGGTCGGCCCCGGCCGCAAGACCGACACCTGCTCCATCATGGCAGCTGGTTTCGATCCCTACCGCATGGAACGCAACCCCTTCACCGGCGCGCGCAGCTCGGTCATCGAGTCGGTGGCCAAGGTAGTCGCCGCTGGCGGCGACGCCTCCAAGGTCTACCTCTCCCTCCAGGAGTACTTTGAACGGCTCCGGGACGAACCCGCCCGTTGGGGCAAGCCTTTCGCCGCCCTGCTGGGCGCATACCAGGCGCAGATCGGCCTGGGCGTAGCGGCCATCGGCGGCAAGGACTCCATGTCCGGCTCCTTCCTGGATCTGGACGTGCCGCCCACCCTGGTCTCCTTCGCCATCGCCCCGGGACAGACCGGCGACGTCATCTCCCCCGAATTCAAGGCCGCAGGCCACCCGGTCTACCTGTTCCAGGCACCGGACGGGGACTATGAAGCCCTGAAGGCCACCTGGGCACAGTTCCACCAGCTAGTCAAGGCCGGCAAAGTGGCTGCCGCTTGGGCGGTCACCGTAGGCGGTGTGGCAGAGGCTGTCATGAAGATGTCCTTCGGCAACGGCGTGGGCTTTGCCGGTACGCCTGACCTGTCCGGCGACCTGCTCTTCGGCGACCTGTGCGGCTGCATCGTGGCCGAGCTGACTGAGGACACCGATGCGGCGCTCAAGATCGGCGCCACTACCGATGACGGCAAGCTCACCGTGGCAGGGGCTGCCCTGTCCGTGGCCGACCTGGCCGAGAAGTGGGAAGCCACCCTGGAAGGGGTCTATCCCACCCACGCCAGCGAGAAGCCGGAAGAGATGCCCAACATGGACTACGACCGTCGCCTGCTCACCGTGGTCAAGAACCGGGTGGCACGTCCCAAGGCGGTCATCCCCGTGTTCCCCGGCACCAACTGCGAGTACGACACCGCCAACGCCTGCATCCGTGCGGGCATCGACCCGGAAATTTTGGTCATCCGCAACCTGACCACCGATCTGCTCAACCAGTCCGCCCAGGCCCTGGAGCAGGCCATCAGCCAGGCACAGATGATCGTCCTCCCCGGCGGCTTCTCCGGCGGCGACGAACCGGAAGGTTCCGGCAAGTTCATCGCCTCCTTCTTCCGCAACCCCAGGATCAAAGACGCCGTCCATGAGATGCTGAAACAGCGGGACGGCCTGATGCTGGGTATCTGCAACGGCTTCCAGGCGCTCATCAAGCTGGGTCTGGTGCCTTATGGCGAGA
>CALHUX010000030.1:0-1586 GCA_938039325.1 uncultured Collinsella sp.
GCCGTCATGGACAACCCGAGCCTGCTGGCCGTGGCCGTGGTGGGCGACGGCGAGTCCGAGACCGGTCCGCTCGCGACCTCTTGGCAGTCCAACAAGCTCGTGAACCCGGCAACCGACGGTATCGTCCTGCCAATCCTGCACCTCAACGGTTACAAGATCGCCAACCCCACCATCCTTGCCCGCGTGTCCGACGAGGAGCTCACCAAGTTCTTTGAGGGCATGGGCTACAAGCCGCACTTCTTTGTCGCCGGTTTTGACGACGAGAGCCACGTGAGCATCCACGAGCGTTTCGCCGCCCTATTTGAGCAGGTCTTTGACGAGATCTGCGATATCAAGGCCACCGCTCAGGCCCAGGCCGCCGCGGGCGAGACCGTGGTCCGTCCGGCCTATCCCATGATCGTGTTCCGCACGCCCAAGGGCTGGACCTGCCCCAAGCACATCGACGGCAAGAAGACCGAGGACTCCTGGCGTGCGCATCAGGTGCCGCTGGCGAGTGCCAAGGACACCCACGAGCACTTCCGCGTGCTTCGCGAGTGGCTGCGCTCCTACAAGCCCGAGGAGCTCTTTACGCCCGAGGGCCAGGTGCGCCCCGAGGTGACGGCCTTTATGCCGACCGGCGAGCTGCGTATCGGCGCCAACCCCAACGCAAACGGCGGCAAGGTGCGCCGCGAGCTTGAGCTCCCTGATATTCACGCCCACGAGATTCCCGTCGCAAGTAAGGGTCACGGCTGGGGCTCCACCGAGGCCGCCCGCGTCTTTGGTGAGTACACTGCCGACGTTCTGGCCAAGAACATGGACGACTTCCGCATCTTCGGTCCCGACGAGACCGCGTCCAACCGCCTGCAGGCTGCCTACAAGGTGACCAAAAAGCAGTGGGATGCCGGCTTTTACGGGGACGAGGCCAACGACGAGCTGCTGGCCGGTTCCGGTAAGGTTGTCGAGCAGCTGTCCGAGCACCAGTGCGAGGGCTTCCTCGAGGCCTACGTGCTCACCGGCCGCTCCGGCGTGTGGAGCTCCTACGAGAGCTTTGTCCACGTCGTCGATTCCATGGTCAACCAGCACTGCAAGTGGCTCGAGGCCACCAAGCGTGAGATTCCGTGGCGTGCTCCCATCAGCGGCCTCAACATTTTGCTGTCGAGCCACGTGTGGCGTCAGGACCACAACGGCTTCTCGCACCAGGATCCCGGCTTTATCGACCTGCTGCTCAACAAGGCCAACGATACGCATATCGTGAATGCCTACTATCCGGCCGACGCCAACATGGCTCTTGCCGTGGCCGAGCGTGTCTACCAGTCCACCGACTGCGTCAACGCCATCTTCTGTGGCAAGCAACCCGCCCCCACCTTCCAGACGGTCGACGAGGCCAAGTCCGAGCTCGCCGAGGGCGTCGCGACTTGGGAGTGGGCATCGACTGCCGACTCGCTCGCCGAGGCCGACGTCGTGGTCGCCACGTGCGGTGACGTACCGACGCTCGAGGCTCTGGCTGCAACCGATATGCTGCGCGAGCTGGGCATTAAGGTGTGGTTCGTCAACGTGGTCGACCTGCTCAAGATCCAGAACGTCTGCGAGAACGACCAAGCCATCAG
>CALHUX010000031.1:0-4701 GCA_938039325.1 uncultured Collinsella sp.
GCGCCAGCGGCACCGCCCGCAGCCGCCGCCAGGTCCACGCCCTCGGCAACCGTCGTCACGGCGTCGCCCGGCCAAGCGACCTTGGTCAGGTCGGCAGCGGCGAGCGACTCGGCACTCACGGCATCCTCGCCCTGCTCCAGCACACGGCGACGCAGAGCGGTGGATAGCGCGTGCGCCCACAGGCCCTCGGCCTCGGCCAGGCGCTGCGTCGCGGGAGCGTCCGAGAGCAGGCCCTCGGGCGTATAGCAAATGACGCTCGAGCGCTTAACGAACTCTTCGACCGAAAGCGGGTTGGAGAACATAGCCGTACCGCCGGTCGGCAGCGTGTGGTTGGGGCCGGCAACATAATCGCCGAGCGGCTCGGAGCTCCAAGCGCCCACAAAGATGGCGCCGGCGTTGCGAATGCCGCCGAGCAAGCCCATCGCATCCTTGCAGTGCAGCTCAAGGTGCTCGGGCGCCACGGTGTTCACCGCCTCGACGGCGGCAGCCATATCGGCAGCCACCACGATGGTGCCTTCGTTGTCGAGCGAGGCGCGCGTGATCTCGGCACGCGGGGACTGCGTCACCAGAATGTCGATACCCGCCTCGACCTCACGCGCAAACTGCTCGTCGCAAGTCACCAGGTAGCAGGCAGCCAGCGGATCGTGCTCGGCCTGCGCCATCAGGTCGGCAGCGACCACCATGGGCTTGGCCGTGGCATCGGCCAACACACAGACCTCGGAGGGGCCAGCGACCATGTCGATTCCGACGTCGCCCGAGACAATCTGCTTGGCCGCGGCGACAAAGGCGTTGCCCGGACCGGTGATCTTGTCGACGTGCGGAATGGTCTCGGTGCCGTACGCCAGCGCGGCCACGGCCTGAGCGCCGCCCACCATATAGATTTCATCCACGCCGCCGAGCTTGGCAGCCGCAAGCGTATACGGGCTGATCAGGCCGTCTTTTTGCGGCGGGGTCACCATAACCACGCGCTTGACGCCGGCCACCTTGGCGGGAATGGCATTCATGAGCACCGTGGAGGGATACTGCGCGCGACCGCCCGGCACGTAGATGCCGGCCGCCGCGAGCGGGGTCACCTTAACGCCGAGCATCGTGCCGTCCGCGCGCGTGGTAAACCAGCTCTGCTCGACCTCGCGCTGGTGGAACTCGCGAATCTGGCGTGCGGCCTTCTCGAGCGCAGCGACAAAGGCCGGGTCGAGGCCTTCGAGCGCGACATCGATCTGCTCCTGCGGCAGACGGAAGCTCTGCAGCTCAACGCCGTCAAAGCGCTGGCAATAGTCGCGCACCGCGGCATCGCCGTTAGCGCGCACGTTGACCACGATATCGCGGGCGGCGTCGACGATGTTTTGCGGCAGCACGCCCTTGCGGTTGAGCTGGTTGGTAACGAGGCGCTCACCGGGAGCAAGCTTGATGGTCTTCATATCGGTATCCCCTATCGGTTGAGGTTGCGTTTGAAAAACGAGATGCCGGGCAGCGACACCAATCGGTCCGCAGCCCAGATATGAGGGCGCCCGTGCGTGCTCGCGCTATTGTGCCGAACCCGCGACGGGCTCAAAATGCTTGTCCTTAACAGCAGCTGCCAAGCGATCGGCAAGATTGCGTACACGCGGATCCAGGCGCGCGGCACCCGGATTGACAAAGAAGCGCGCCGTGCAGTCCATGATGCGGCCGGTGATGACCAGGTCGTTATCGCGCAGGGTGGCACCTGTGGCGGTAATGTCCACGATGCGATCGGTCATGCCGACGATGGGGCCCAGCTCAATGTTACCGTGCAGGGAGACGATATCGGCATTCACACCGCGCTCGGCATACCAGGCGCTCGCGATGCGCGGGTACTTGGTGGCCACGCGAAGCGACCCGCGGCGGGCATAGTTGCGCTCGGCCTGGCCGGCGCGCCACGCGGGCTCCGCCTCGATAAAGGTGCACAGGCCGTAGCCCAGATCGACCAGCTGCAGCAGGTTGAGGTCGGCCTCGATGAGCGAGTCCCAGCCGCAGATGCCGCAGTCGGCGCCGCCGCAGCCCACAAAGGCGGGCGCGTCGCTGGGACGCACGATAACAAACTCGATATCGCCGACCGTGCCCTCGCCGGCACGCGTGTCGCGACCGCGCACGATGAGGTGACGGCCGGGGTCACGCAGCTCAGAGACATCCAGGCCCGCGGCCTCGAGCACGTCGAGCGTGTCGGCCTTGAGCGAGCCCTTGGGCACGGCGATGCGCAGCGGGCCCTCGGCGCCACGGCCCGCTGCGTGATCGCCATCGGAAGCGGCGTCCTCGGCCGAGGTGCGCGCGACCTCCAGACGCTCGAGCGAAAAGGCGAAGCCCGCCGCCGGCACCTCGATGCCGTCGCCAAATGCGCCGGTAAAGATGGAGTCGTAGCGGCCGCCCGAGCCCACCGGATCGGGCAGGCCGCCGGCATAGGCCTTAAAGACCAGGCCCGTGTAGTAATCAAAAGAGTTCATGATGGAGAAGTCGAACGACAGCACCTGGGCGTCCTCGGGAGCCAGGCCTTCGACCAGGGCACGCAGCTCGCGCGTGAGCGGCGCGACAATGCCCGCCGCCGCCAAAAGCGCATCGACGCGGTCGAGTACCTCGGCGCCGCCGTGCAAGCGCGGCAGCTCGCCAATGGCCGCCTTGACGGCCTCGGACTCGGCGCTTGCAGCCACGCGGGCATCGAGGCCCACGAAGTCATTGGCGTGCACGCAGCGCAGCGCCTCGGCAGCCAGCTCGCGATCCTCGCACGCCGCGAGCAGCTCCTTAAACGGACGCACGCTACCTGCGATAATGCGCGCATCGGGCAGCGCCAGTTTGCGTACCGCCTCGGCCACGAGCGAGACAATCTCGACATCGCCCGCAGTATCGCCCGCACCAATAAGCTCAAAGCCCAGCTGTGTAAACTGGCGCGAGCCACCGGCGTTGCGCTGGCACTCACGAACCACCGGCGCCTCGTAACGAAGGCGCAAGGGCAAGTCGGCCGCGCGCATGCGGGTCGAAACCAGACGCACGATCGGCAGCGTGTTGTCGGGACGGACCACCAGCAAGCGACCGTCATCATCAAAGAGCTTAAACGGCGTATCCGCAATGCGGCCGCCCTCCTCGAGCGACCCCTTGTCCTCGAGCAGTGGCGTCTCGACCGGCAGGTAATGATGCTCCCTGAAGCAGCCCTTCACCGTCAGCGCAATCTCCTCGCGCGCCTGAGCCTCCTCGGGCAATATATCCCGGAATCCCCACGGTGTGGCCGTCATCTGGTGAGCCTCCTCATACTGTGCTTCGTATAGAACAGAAGACCGGCATAGCTCCGCCGGTCTTCTGGGTACTTTAGCATACTGGAGTGCTTGCGGGGAGAATCGTCGCCCGCAGCCCACACCGTATTCATTTGGAAACATAGGGGAAAGCGCGTCTCGCCCGCCAGCCAAAAACTGGGATGCAGTTTCCGGTTGAGACTTCTGGCGGAAACTGCGTCCCAGAATTGCAGTCAAGAACGGGATGCGGTTTCCGGTTGAGGTCCTCAGCGGAAAGTGCATCCCGGAATTTGGGCTTGAAATGGGATGTGCTTTCCGGATGGGACCGCATGCGGAAAGCACATCCCATTCTGAAGGCCCATTCCGGGACGGGCTTTCCGGTTGGGCTTCAAGCGGAAAGCCCGTCCCGTTTCTCAGAGAGTACCAAACTAAAATTCGCCAAACGCCAGCTCGGCGCCCCACCCCACCTAGGCGCCAATCGCACGACGATACTCTGCCATTACCTGCGCATCGGCAGCTGCGGGGTCGGCAAAATAGCGCCCGTCATAGGTCTCAGCCGAAACAACTCCGCGATAGCCATGCGCCACCAGCCTATCCAGGTCGGCGCGCATATCGCGGTCGCCGTCACCCCAGGCAAGATGCGTCGTGCCATCTGCCGCAACATCGACAAAATGCACGTGGGCGACATCATCGCCAAGCAAATCGAAATAATCGTCGATGGTATCCCCCGCCACCGCCATGGCGCCCATATCCAGACACGCCTTAAGTGCCGGGTGATCAACCGCCTCGATCATGCGCTTCGTGTCGGCCGCCGAATTCACGATCATCGACTCAACCGGCTGTAGGGCCTCGAGCACCAGTCGCACGCCGCGCTCTCCCGCATGCTCGGCAATCGCACGTAGTATCGAGGCGCTGCGACCCCACGCGTCCTCGATCGGCTCGTTCAAAAATGCCCAGCCGCTCGAAACCATGACCTGCTCGGCTTCAAGTTCCGCCGCGATATCCACAACGTTCTTAAAGTACGCGAGCGTGCGGGCACGCGCCTCATTCCCGCGCGCCGCGATATTCCACGGCTTGGGGTTGTTCTGTTCGGGGCAAAGCCCCACAATCCGAACCCCATACCGCTGCGACAGCTCCCGCACCTGCTCGAGCGAATCGTATCCATGGCAATCGACATACAGATGCATTGCCCCGGTCCAAAGCTCGCAACACGTGTAGCCCGAGGCCGCTGCCGAGGAAAAGAATTCCTCAAGGTCAAAATAACGATGGCTGATATTCATGACGGCAAGCTGGGGATAGCCCATTATTACTCTCCAACCCAAACGAGGCCCCGTTCCATATAGGAGCGAGGCCCAATTACACCAACGTAATTTGCTCTTAGCTTAGTAATCGAACTGGTGATAGTAACGGCGATACTTGAGGTTGTGCTTGGTGACCGTCTCGTAGTAGCGGGCCAAGCGGTCGG
>CALHUX010000032.1:0-2111 GCA_938039325.1 uncultured Collinsella sp.
TGATCCGGTCCCACCGGGCCGCGCGGCAAGGAGATATATTGCCAGACCGGAGGGGTTCCGGGGGCGGGAATCTGGGCGTACACATTTCCTACACATATAAGGACTCTCGGCTGGCTGGGTAAATATAAGAGGGGACCTCGTTTCCGAGATCCCCTCTTTCGCCTATCTACAGTAATAGACTCTTAAATACCTTATGCCAGCAGCTTGCGACCGGACTCTTCAATCGCGTCAAGTGCTGCATCAGCCTCGGCGGCATCCGTGCCCTTGGCAAAGATATACAGCTTGATCTTGGGCTCGGTGCCAGAAGGACGGACGATACCCTTGTTGCCACCCTCGAGATCGAACTCAATGACATTAGCCTTCGGCAGGCCGTTCACGCAGGTGTTGTAGTCCACGACGGCCTCAATCTTGGACCCAGCAAGCTCCGCAGGCGGGTTCTCGCGCAGACCGGCCATGATGCCGGCCATCTTTGCCGCACCCTCAGCACCCGGATAGCTCAGCGAAATCGTCTTATTGTGGTAGTAGCCATACTTCTCGTACAGCTCGTGCATCGCGTCGGCGAAGTTCTTACCCTGCAGCTTGTAATACTGAGCCATCTGGCAAATCAGCAGCGAAGTGCTCACGGCGTCCTTGTCGCGCACGTGATCACCAGCCAGATAACCGTAGCTCTCCTCAAAACCGAAGATAAAGCGATCGACTTCACCGGCATCGGAAAGCGAGGTAATGATGTCACCGATGTACTTGAAGCCCGTCAGGCAGCGACGGAGCTCAAAGCCATATTCCTCGGCCAGAGCATCGACCATGGCGGAAGAAACAATGGTAGTAACCGCGACCTTCTTAGTGAGGTCCTCGCCGCGGGCGGCACGGGTCTTGCAAATATAGTCGAGCAGCAGGACGCCCATCTCGTTACCGGTCAGCAGCAGATAGTCATCGCCATTCTTAACGGCAACACCAACACGGTCGGCGTCGGGATCGGTCGCAAGCAGCAGATCGGGGTGAACCTGCTCGCAGAGATCGATGCCCTTCTGCATGGCCTGTCGGATCTCGGGGTTAGGATACGGGCAGGTCGGGAAATCGCCGTTAGGTTCCTTCTGCTCGGGAACAACCGTGACATCAGTGATGCCAGCGCGCTCGAGCACCGTGGTGACGGGAATGAGGCCGGTACCATTCAGCGGCGTATAGACAAGCTTGAGCGGTGCGCCGGCAATCTCCTCGGCAGAAAGATTCGTAACGCCGCGAGCGAGAACGGCGTCGTAATAACGCTCGAGGCACGAGTCATCGATCCATTTGACCAGGCCCTGCTCAAGAGCCTCATCGAAGTCCATGGACTTCACGCCGGTGAACGTATCGGTCTCGGCGATTGCCTTAGAAATAGCATCGGCGGCCTCGCTGGTGATCTGGCAGCCATCGGGGCCATAGGCCTTATAGCCGTTATACGGCGCCGGGTTATGGCTAGCGGTCATGCAAATGCCACCGGAGCACTTAAGATCACGAACGGCCCAGGAGAGCGTCGGCACAGGAGAAATCTTGGGATAAACGAGGGCAGTCACGCCGTTTGCTGCAAGAATGGCAGCCGTCGTCTTAACGAACAGCTCACCTTTATTGCGGCTATCGCGAGCGATGGCGACCGTTGGATGCTCGAAGGTCGCATTGAGGTAGTCAGCGAATCCCTGGGTCGCACGACCGACCGTATAGATATTCATACGGTTAGTGCCCGCACCGATAGTGCCGCGAAGGCCGGCAGTACCGAAGGCGAGATCTTGGAAGAAAGCGTCGGTGATGGCGTCCTCATCACCCTGCTCCTTCATCGTGTTAAGCTCAGCGAGGAGCTCCTCGTCCTTGACATTGGCAATCCAAGTATCAAGCAGCTCATGAACATCTGCCATGTGAGTCCTTCCTTCACAATCAATAAAACGACCCGTGTAAAACAGGACAAGCGCAGCAGTGCGCTAAAGCAAATATTAGTCCATTGAGAACAGAGAACTGAGCACAGAACGGTGAACGTCTATATTCAGCGGTGGATGATTTAATTGATTTAATTGCATAAGTATTGTTGCCCGTAAACGCAAGAAAGGGGGAGGCCGCGAGGCCTCCCCCTTCTTCAAGTCATC
>CALHUX010000033.1:0-9197 GCA_938039325.1 uncultured Collinsella sp.
GAGAACGGCACCCGCAGGCAGGACATTGAGATTTATTACAGCTTTGTCGGCAAGATTGACTTGCCCGAATAACCGCCCGACCTATCCGACACAATGGCCAAGTGTCGGATAGGAACGGCAAAAGTTTTTGCACTTCTATTGCTTCTTTATCACACATAAGCAAAGGCCGAACGCATTAAGCAGGCGATTGAGCTGACCGGATACGTGCGGTCCAGCCAGGCTCGCGCGCTGCGCACCGGCTCCACCAAACTCATCGGCGTCATCGTGCCCAAGATTAACTCGGAATCCGTTAGCCGCATTACCGCCGGCATTGGCCAGGTGCTCGGTCGCCGTGGCTACCAGATGCTGCTCGCCAATACCGACAACGCCCCCGATCGCGAGCTCGAGTACCTCGATTTATTCCAAAATCACCCGGTTGATGGCATCGTACTCGTGGCGACCATGATCACCGATGAACATCGTGCGGCCATTGCGTCTTGCCATGTGCCCATTGTGCTGATCGGCCAAAACGTCGAGGGCGCGGCTTGCGTCTATCACGACGATTACGAGGCCGCTTTTGAGCTGGGCCAGGCGCTCGCGAAGCATGTTGAGGGCAAGATTGCCTATATCGGTGTTACCGAGGAAGACCGTGCGGCCGGTTATGACCGCCGTCGTGGTTTTGAGGCGGGATTGCGCGCCGCGGGTAACCCGCTCGATGCCGCCTTGATTCGCCTGGGCTCGTTTACGCTCGACTCGGGCTATGGTGCGGCGCGTGAGCTGCTTTCCGTCGCTCCCGATGTTTCGTTTATCGCCTGCGCGACCGACACCATGGCGGCGGGCGCGCTGCGTGCCATCGATGAGGTTCGCGGCATGGGCGAGGGCATACACCGCGTGAGCGGTTTTGGCGACAACGCGTTTTTGCGCGCGCTGACGGGCGGCATTCCTACTGTGCATTATGGGTATCTGACCAGTGGCGTCGAGGCCACCAGCATGCTGCTTGACACGCTCGATGGCGTGGAGGGGAAGCGCGGTCTCAAGACGATCAAGCTCGGCCATCAGCTTATGAATGTCTAGGCTCTGGGCACGTCTGCCTGCCTCTGAGGCCCCTGTTTTTGCCATAAAACTACCATTCGCCGGCTTTTTCCTACCGTTCACCCTACTATGAAAACGATTACAGACAAATGAAACTGAAAACGATTACAGCGTAAGTGTCAAAGATGGCCGGGTGCACATGCGCCCGTTGGAGGAAAGGGAAGTCATGGACTACCGCAAATCAGCGCAAGAGGTGCTCGACAACATCGGTGGCGCCGGCAACGTTGTTTCGGCCGCGCACTGCGCCACGCGTCTGCGCCTGGTGATTGCCGATAACGCCAAGGTCGACAAGGAGGCCCTCGAGAATATCGATGGCGCTAAGGGCGTCTTTGAGGCCCAGGGCCAGCTCCAGATTATTTTTGGCACTGGCACCGTCAATAAGGTCTACGACGAGTTCATTGCGCTCAGCGGCGTCGAGGCTGCCACCAAGGCCGAGGTCAAGGAGGCCGCGGCGCAGCAGCAGAACATCTTTATGCGTGCCATTAAGGTGCTCGGCGACGTCTTTGTCCCCATCATCCCCGCCATCGTGGCTTCGGGCCTGCTGCTGGGCATTATGAGTGCCCTCAACTTTATGGCCTCCAACGGCTTTATCGCGCTCGACACCAATAACTTTATCTACAAGATTGCCGACCTGGTCTCGGGAACGTCCTTTGGCATTCTGCAGATCCTGATCGGCTACTCCGCGGCTAAGGCCTTTGGCGCCAACCCGTACCTGGGTGCCGTCGTCGGTGGTGCGTTCATCAACTCCTCGCTGCAGAGCGCCTACACGGTTGCCTCTGAGGGCGTGCAGACCATGGTCACCGTCATTCCCGGCGTGTACGGCTTTGAGTGGGTCGGTTATCAGGGCCACGTGATCCCCATCGTTATCGCCTGCGCCATTCTCGCCTTCCTCGAGAAGCGACTCCACAAGGTTGTCCCCGAGATGTTCGACCTCTTTGTGACCCCGCTCGTCTCGGTGTTCGTGACCGTGCTCGTGACCCTCGTTGCCGTCGGCCCCGTCTTTGTCTGGGCCGAGAACGCCATCCTCGGTCTGATCCAGGCCCTGCTCACCCTGCCCTTCGGCATCGGTTCCTTTATCGTCGGCCTGTTCTATGCCCCCACGGTCGTTACCGGTATCCACCAGATGTACACCGCCATCGACCTGGGCCAGCTCGCCCAGTACGGCGTGACCTACTGGTTGCCCATCGCCAGTGCCGCCAACATCGCCCAGGGTGGCGCCGCGCTCGCCGTTGCCTTTAAGACCCGCGATGCCAAGATCAAGGGCCTGGCGCTTCCTTCGGCCCTGTCCGCCTTCATGGGCATTACCGAGCCGGCCATCTTTGGTGTGAACCTGCGCTTCTTTAAGCCCTTCATCGCCGGCTGCATCGGCGGCGGTTGCGGTGCCCTGGTCTGCGCACTCACTTCGCTGGCCGCCTCCGGCACAGGCGTTACGGGTATCTTCGGTATCCTGCTGTGCCTGGCCCAGCCCGTGCAGTACGCGATCATGTTTGCGGTCGCCGCGCTGGTTTCCTTTGCCGTCTCGTTTGTCCTGTACAAGGACGAGCCCAAGGCTTCCGAGCAGGCGTAGGATTCGCGTAAACATAACGCCCGCAGGCTCCATCCTGTGGGCGTTTTCTTTATATGGAACCCTCGATTTGAGCGTTCGTTGATTTAATTCGATTGGATACCGACATGTCTAACGCACTTCAGCGCGATCTTGCCAAGCTCGTTGCCAACATGGATGCGGCGGCTGCCGAGCGTGGCCACGGGCCCTATGCTCAGCATTTTCATATTATGCCGCCCACGGGCTGGCTCAACGACCCCAACGGTCTTTGCCAGGCAGATGGTGTATTTCACGCGTACTTTCAGTATGCCCCGTTTGATGTGAACGGCGGCGTCAAGATGTGGGGCCATGCCACGAGCCGTGACCTTATGAACTGGGAATACGTTGGCGCGCCGCTGCTTCCCGACGAGCCGTTTGACTGCCATGGCGTGTACTCGGGCTCGGCTTTGGTCGTGGACGGTCGCATTCGCGTGCTCTATACCGGCAACGTTAAGCTCCCCGATGCGGATGGCGTCTTTGACTACGTCAACACCGGTCGTCGCGCCGATACCGTGTATGTCGAGAGCGCCGATGGACAGACGTTTAGCCAAAAGCGCGTGGTGCTGGCGTCGGAGGACTATCCCGAGGATCTGACGTGCCACGTGCGCGATCCCAAGGTGTGGCGTGATGAGGCCGGTCGTTATCACATGGTGTTGGGCGCGCGTCGTCGCGTTGACGGGCCGCACGCTGAGAGCCGTTTTTGTGCGATGCACGGCGAGGGCGCCGGGCGTGATGTGGGCGAGATCCTGGTGTATGGCTCGGCCGATATGCTGAGCTGGGAGCTCGAGAGCCGTGTATCTACGCCCGATCGCTTTGGATTTATGTGGGAATGCCCCGGCTATATCGAGCTCGATGCGAATGGCAATACCGCTGCATTTTTGTCGTTCTCGCCCCAGGGGCTCGAGGGCGGTCGTTGGGACCGCGGTAACGTATACGCTGCTGGCTACATGCCTGTAACGGGCGACATTACCGGTGGTGACGGTGCCTATGAGCTGGGCGAGTTCCGCCTGTGGGACGCCGGTTTTGACTTCTATGCTCCGCAGGAGTTTACGTCCGAGGATGGTCGCCACATTCTGATCGGCTGGATGGGCATGCCCGATGAGCCGACCTATGGCAACGACCCCACCGTGACGTGCGGCTGGCAGCACTGCATGACGGTGCCGCGTGAGCTTACAGCCGGTGCCGACGGCGTGGTGCTGCAACAGCCGGCGCGCGAGATTGAGCACCATTATGCCTCGGTGCGTGTGGGGGCGGGCACGTTGGAGGTTGCCGGCGATACCTGCTTTGACGTTGTTGTTGACGGTGTCGACGGTGCGTTTACCGCAACCGTCGATGGCGAGCTGAAGCTGGCGTTTGTGCCCGCCGAGGGCGAACTGCCCACGCGTTTTGAGATGCGATTTACCGACGAGGGTCGCACTTCTGCCGGCTGCGGTCGTACCGTGCGCTGGGAGCCCGTCGACGAGGTTCGTAACGTGCGCATTGTTGGCGATGCCTCTTCGGTCGAGGTGTTTGTGAACGATGGCGCGCTCGTGTTTTCGACGCGCATCTATCCCGAGGCCTATGGCGTGACCGTTGACGCTCCGGGTGCGAGTGTGACCTATCACACGCTCAACATCTAGGCGATTCGTCGCATATAGGCGCTATACTGCAGCCGTTGCCCACGATGCGGGGAACACCCGCATCGTGGGTTTTTGTTTATGAAGGGACGGTGCCTTGTGGATGTACAGCAGCTAGAGGAGGCCTGGGCTTTGAGGGCCGGCTCGCGTGAGGCGCGTCTTGTTGCGGCCCTGCATGTGCCGGCGGCGCTGTCTCTGTTGGGGATTGTGCGCCCCGGTGACCGCCTGGTTGCGTTTGCCGATGACTTTGCCGATGCGTTTGCGCGCGGCTTTGATGCCTGCGACGTGGTTATGGTGGGTGAGCCCTCGGTTGCAGCGTTTGCCGCCGCGTCCGAGGGCTTTGATGCTTCGTTTGATGCCGAGGGGCCGCACCTGTGGTGGTTCGTCAACTCCATCGGCGGGTTTGGTCTGCTCGTTCCCGATCTTCGTGCGTTAGGCCGCGCAGCGCGTGAGGCTCATGCGCTGCTCGTGGTGGATAACACCGTGGCTGGCCTCTTTGGGTGCGATCCGCTGCGTTTGGGTGCCGTCCTGTCGCTTGAAGCACTCGACCGTGTGTGTGCCGGTAAGGCTCCTCGCAAGCTCGTTGCCGTATCGGTCGCACGCTCGCAGCTCAAGCGCCATCGCGTGGACGCTGCGGCCGAGTGCGCGCATGCGTTGCTCGATGGGTGCGGATTGGCCTCGCTCGAGTTGTTCTCCGATGAGGCTGAGGTTCTAGAGCACGGGCTCGACACGCTCGACGCCCGCATGCAGGCGCACTTCGACCGCGCGCGTGCACTGGCTGAGTATTTGGCCGCCAACGAAATGGTGCGCAACGTGCGCTATCCCGGGCTGACCTCGCATCCCGACCATGCCATCGCGACCGGCATCCTGGAGCACGGTTTTGGCCCGGCAGTAGAGTTTGACCTGATGGACTGCACCGCAGGCGAATTCTTCAGCATACTGCCGGACGAATTCCGCACATCACCCGCCGGCGGCGCAACAACGCGCCTTTCGGCTCCACGCGGCAAGCAGGGGAGCACCATCCGCCTCTTTGCCGGCACCGACAACCCCCTGGTCGTAGCGTCCACCCTAGACAACGCCCTTCGCAACTAGCTAAATCATCCTCAACTCCATAAGTTGCGGTGAAATAGGGATTGGTTTACGGCTTTATCGGCATAAACAGTCCCTATTTCACCGCAACTTATGAGAAGGGGTTGTGTTGCTAAAAAAGCCCCGTCCCAAATTAGCTACTTTTTGATGCTGGCGATGAGGTCGTTGGCTTTGGTGGCAATGACTTGGTTTATGTCGGTCTGCAGCTCCTCGTAGACCGCGATGGCTCGCTCGCCGGCCGGCGTGAGCGTGGATCCGCGGGCGCCGTCGCGCTCGATGAGCTTGCAGCCCAGCTGGCCTTCGGCCTCGTTTACAATACGCCACGCTTTGGAATAGGCCATGCCCATGCTCTTTGCGGCGCGGTTGAGCGAGTGCTCGCGAGCGATGCCTTGCAGCAACAAAACGCAACCATGGCCGAACACGCCCGGCAGATCTTTGTCGCACGCTTGAATGACGAGCTTCGCCGTCGTCTTGTACTCCATGTGCCTCACGTCTCCCCGCTAAAGTGTTTGCTGGGTAAACGCAAAGCCTGCGTCAAACCCTCGTGTGCTCTTCTTAAATCATGCATTGTAGCAGTCAAAGTACGTTAAGATACTTGCCCAGTATTGGGCGCCCAAGGTTGGGCTGGGTCCTACGAGGCCTGCAGCCGACCGGTCGCATGGAAAAAGGAGAAACATGGCTACGTTCTTTCCCGGTGAGTCCCACACGTTTTCGGAGTATCTGCTGGTCCCTGGTTACTCGTCCTCGCAGTGCATCCCCAACAACGTATCTCTCAAGACGCCGCTAACCCGCTTCAAGCGCGGTGAGAAGCCGGCAATCACCCTGAACATCCCCATGGTTTCCGCCATCATGCAGTCCGTCTCGGGCGTCGACATGGGTGTCGCGCTCGCTACTGAGGGTGGACTGTCCTTCATCTATGGTTCCCAGACCCCCGAGTCCGAGGCCGCCATGGTCAAGGCCGTCAAGGATCACAAGGCCGGCTTCGTTCAGTCCGATTCCACGCTGACCCCCGATATGACCATGGAGCAGGTCATCGAGCTCAAGGATAAGACCGGTCACTCCACCATGCCGGTCACCGACGACGGCACTCCCAAGGGCAAGCTCCTGGGTATCGTCACCAGCCGTGACTATCGCCCCAGCCGCGATGACCACCAGAAGAAGGTCTCCGAGTTTATGACCCCGCGTGAGCAGCTCATCGTGGGCGACAAGAACATCAGCCTCAAGGTTGCCAACGACGTCATCTGGGACAACAAGCTCAACGCCCTGCCCATCGTCGACGACAACGATCACCTCATGGGTATCGTCTTCCGCAAGGACTACGACAGCCACAAGACCAACCCCAACGAGCTACTCGATGGCGATAAGCGCTACATGGTCGGTGCCGGCATCAACACCCGCGACTATGCCGAGCGCGTGCCGCTGCTCATCGAGGCCGGTGCCGACGTCCTGTGCATCGACTCTTCCGAGGGCTTCAGCGAGTGGCAGAAGCGCACCATCGAGTGGATCCGCGCCAACTACGGCGAGGACGTCAAGGTCGGCGCCGGTAACGTCGTCGACGCCGAGGGCTTCCGCTTCCTGGCCGACAGCGGTGCCGACTTCATCAAGGTCGGTATCGGCGGCGGTTCCATCTGCATCACCCGCGAGACCAAGGGCATCGGCCGTGGCCAGGCCACCGCGCTGATCGACGTCTGCCGCGCTCGCGACGAGTACTACGAGGAGACCGGCGTCTACGTGCCCGTGTGCTCCGACGGCGGTATCGTCTACGACTACCACATGACGCTCGCCCTTGCCATGGGTGCAGACTTTATGATGCTGGGCCGTTATTTCGCCCGCTTTGACGAGAGCCCGACCGAGCGCGTCAACGTCAACGGCCAGTACATGAAGGAGTACTGGGGCGAGGGTTCTGCGCGTGCCCGCAACTGGCAGCGCTACGACCTGGGCGGCGCCGCGAAGCTCAGCTTCGTCGAGGGCGTCGACTCCTACGTTCCCTACGCCGGTTCCCTCAAGGACGGCGTGGGCGGCACGCTCTACAAGGTCAAGTCCACGATGTGCAACTGCGGCGCCCTCTCGATCCCCGAGCTCCAGGAAAAGGCACGCCTGACCCTGGTCTCCTCGACCTCGATCGTCGAAGGCGGAGCCCACGACGTCGTAGTCAAGGACTCCCAACAGAGCGTAACGTATCGATAAGATAAGACCTGCACATAAAGGTTGAGCCTCAACCACGTTATTTAGATAAAGCGAGATGCCTGCAAGTCGCAGGCATCTCGCTTGTTGTTTTGCTATCATCAGTCGAGTCAACCTTAGGGTCGGGCGGCTTAGCTTTGTTCGCTACAAGTTCCGCACGCAAAGAAGAGCACTAAATGTGCTCTTCGTCTTGCGCAGGACTGTTCGCAGTAGCGAACAAAGCTAAGCCGACCGACCCCAGCTAAGATTAAAGGAGCTGATATGTGCGATTGCACAGATCATAAGGATGAGATCCCTGCCTACGACGCGCAGGCCATTGAGTCCCGGTGGATGAAGGCGTGGGACGACGAGAACCTCTTTGCCGTCGACACCGACGCCACCAAGCCCAAGAAGTATGTGCTCGAGATGTTCCCGTATCCGTCGGGCGACCTACACATGGGCCACGCGCGCAACTATACCATCGGCGATGCCATGGCCCGTCAGGCCCGCATGCGCGGCTTTGACGTGCTGCACCCCATCGGCTTTGACGCCTTTGGCCTGCCCGCCGAGAACGCCGCCATCAAGCACAACACGCAGGCTGCCGCCTGGACGTATAAGAACATGGACCAGGCGCTCGCCACGATGAGGCGCATGGGCTTCTCCTACGACCTGGATCGCACCGTTAAGACCTGCAGCCCCGACTACTATCGCTGGGGTCAGTGGATCTTTGAGAAGATGTGGGAAAAGGGCCTGGTCTATCGTAAGAAGAATCCGGTTAACTGGTGCCCCACCTGCAAGACCGTTTTGGCTAACGAGCAGGTGACCGAGGGCAAGTGCTGGCGTTGCGGCACCGAGCCCGAGAAGCGCGATCTTGAGCAGTGGTACTACAAGATTACCGAGTACTCCCAGGAGTTGCTCGACGACCTGGAGAAGCTCCCTGGCTGGCCCGAGCGCGTCAAGCAGATGCAGGCCAACTGGATCGGCCGCTCCGAGGGTGCCGAGGTCGACTTTACCCTGTGCGACGCCGATGGCGAGCCCATCGAGGGCGACGAGGGCAAGATTACCGTCTTCACCACGCGCGCCGACACGCTCTTTGGCGTCTCCTTCTTTGTCCTGGCTCCCGAGTACGCCCGTCTGCACGAGCTCGTCGAGGGCACGGAGTACGAGGCGGCCGTCACCAAGATCGTTGAGGACTCTAAGCACATTTCTGCCGTCGAGCGTGCCCAGGGTACTCTCGAGAAGCACGGTGCCTTTACCGGCCGCTACGTGGTGAACCCCGTTAACGGCGAAAAGGTCCCCGTGTGGGTTGCCGATTATGTCGTTGCCGACTACGGCACCGGCGCCGTCATGGCCGTTCCCTGCGGCGACCAGCGCGACTTTGAGTTCGCACGCAAGTATGATCTGCCGATCGTGCCGATCATCCTGGACGATGACGACCGCGCAGCCGTCGAGGCCAGCGGCGAGACTATCGATACCTTCCATGCCGAGACCGTCGACTGGGATTGCGCCCATGCCGCCGAGGGTACGCTCGTCCAGTCCGGCAAGTACACCGGCATGCGCGGCGGTAAGCACTCCGAGGGCGAGTCTGCCATCGTGGCCGACCTCGAGGCCATGGGCTGCGGTCGTCGCAAGGTCGAGTTCCGCCTGCGCGACTGGCTCATCAGCCGCCAGCGCTA
>CALHUX010000034.1:0-38592 GCA_938039325.1 uncultured Collinsella sp.
GCGGTCGGCGGGGCCATTGTGGCTCTTGACAGCGGATTGGGTCATATGAGCGAAATGCCAGCGGGGACCTCGGCCTGCGGCACGCCCTCGCCCCACGGGTAGACCCACGTGGTCCACTTGCCGGAGTCAATCTTTGATCCAGCATTGTCGGTCTGGGCAATCACCGTTGCGCCGGCAGCAAGAGCAATCTCGCAGCCCTCGACGACCTCGGGGGTGTTGCCACTGTGGCTACAAGCGATGACCAGGGACTTCTCGCCCAGACGACGCGGACGCATGATATCGAACTCGCGAGCCGTATAGATATACGAAGTGAAGGTGGTTGCCTCGCGCTGCAGAAGCTCATGAGCCGGGATCAAATCGATCATGGAGCCACCGCAAGCAATCCAGTAGACACTGTCGAACTTGCCCTTCTCGGCAATTGCCTCTTTGATCAAATCGTGTGCGTTCATATCCAGTTCCTTTCTTATTTGGGCCGCAACCAATGACGTTGACTGCGTGGCCGATAGTTGTTTTAGTCAATCAGATATTTCTCGAATGCGGCCATGTTCTTGGCATCTGCCGCCGCCGGGTCATCGTAGTAACGACCGTCCGTGATTTCCTGGCCCAGCATGCCGTCGAAACCATGGGCGTTAAGTGTGGCGACGAAGGCGTCCATATCGTGCTTGCCATCGCCCCACACCAGATGGCCATACGGGTCGCCGTCGATAAAGTGCATCTCGTGAATTGCCCCATCACCAAAGGCGGCAAACCAGTCCTCGAGCGTCTCGCCCGCAACGCCCATCGCAGTTGTATCAACCATGGGCTGTAAGTACGGGCTCGCGACCTCGTCAATCATGCGCTTCGCATCGGAAACCGTCGTCACAAGGTTGCTCTCCTCGGGGCGCAGGCTTTCCATCGTAAGCACCAGACCGTGCTCGCCGGCATACTCCGCCAGAATGGACAAGTGCTCGCGGCTGCGCTTCCAGGCTTCCTCGCGGTCCTCGTCCCAGTCGCCCCAGCCCGAGTTGACGGACATACGGTCGCACCCAAGCACCTCAGCAAGCTCAATGCCGTGCTTAAAGTACGCCAGGCTGCGCTGTTCATGCAGCGGTTTGCGTGCGCAGTACTGCCAAGGATAGATAACATTCTCGGGGCACAGAGTACGATACCTAAGCCCACGATCTGCAGCCTTTTTCGCCAGGGCCTCAGCCTCAAAGTAGCCCGTGTGGTCGAGCGTCACATGCGGCTCCGCACACCACAGCTCAATGGACTCAAAGCCCAAGCGCTGCTGCACATCCAGGAAGTAATCGAGCGACCACATGATGTAGTGGATATTCATGCCCGCAATCTGCTCGCGGCGCAGCGTCGGTTTGGATTCAGACATCTTATGCCTCCCTATTTCGATCGAACACGATTTGTCCGTCCGACATCGTCATATCAACCGCAAGATTGCGTGCGTCGCGATAATCGAGATCAAACACATCCCGATCGAGCACGCAGATATCGGCAAGCTTGCCGACCTCGAGCGTACCCAGCTCGTCTTCACGCATCAGGTCGTACGCGCCCCCGGCAGTCCAAGCGCGCAAGAGCTCGACGAGCGTCAGCGCGTTGGCCTCATTCACGGGCAGTCCGTCGTCGAAGTATCCGCCGCACGCACTGTAGATTGACTCGCCCAAGCTCGGAATCAGCAGCGGCAAATCCGTGCCACAGCACACTGTGCATCCGGAATCTTCCATGCCGCGGCGATTCCAGCTGCGCAAAAGTCGCGTCTCGCCAATTTGTCGACGCATCATCGACAGGTAATCCTCGCGCCGGTCCAGCGTCAGAATCTGCGGATAGATCTCGCAAATTCCACCTAACTTGCCAAACTCGACAAGATCGGTCGGGTCAGAGTTCTCAAAATCGGTAATCGCATGGCGTCGGAGCATCCGTCCATGCTCGTCTCGAGGCAGCGAGGCATAGAGCGCTACGGTGCGACGAACGGCGCCATCGCCCTGGCAATGCAAGGAATATCGGAAGCCGTCAGCATCAATTGCACGTAGCTCGTTCTCAATCAGATCCCACTCGGGCTCCTCGACGACCGTCTTGCCGGCGGCTCCCGCATCGGCCGTGTCCTCATAGGGGTCAATCATCTCGGCAAGCCCCGCCCATACGCCGCGATCGGTCATACGGTTGAAGCCAGAAAAACGAACGAACGGTCCCCGGAAGCGCTCTCGTGCCTCGCGAGCATATGACAGATTTGCACCGGCGCCCACCGGCTGCGACATCATAGAGACGCGAACCGTCAGCTCACCAGATTCCTCACGGCGAGCCATTTCGTCGGCAAAGCCGTAGTAGTCATCATACGTCATCTCCTTGATGGCGGTAACGCCGTGCTCGTTAAGCATGCTCATGTAGTCCGAATACCCCGCACGTACCTCGGGCAGCGCGAGGAAATCGCCCATCATGTGCCAGATCTTCTCGGCATAGCACGCCTGGGGTGTAAAGCCGTATCGTGCACTGGCGGCTGCATTGAGAACGCAGGTCTCCGCACCCGGTGTAAAGCAGACGACAGGGATATCGCCAAAACAATCGTCAAACACGGCTGCCGTATTTGCGTTCTCGGCATCCGATGCCAACGTTTCGGGTAGGTTGTGGCCAAAAGCCGCCGCGCAATCCGAATGATCTTCTTTCCATGCACGCAAGAGCGACACGGCCCCTTTGGCATCAGCGATGCCGGACAGATCAGGCCCCAACGTCCGCAGTGCCCAGCCTGTATAGAAGGTATGCACATCGATCAGGCCAGGCATGACGGTGCGGTCGCCCAGGCCAACTACCTCGTCCGCCTGGGTCAAATACGAAGCTACCTCACTCTTGGTGCCAACAGCCTCAATTCGATTGCCACGGACCGCTACGAAACCTTCAAACGGCAGGTCCCCCGTACCGGTAAAAACGCTCTTAGACGTCAGGACAGTCAAACGATCAGACATCACAACCACCTACACCGGAAGCATGCCAGAGATCGCCGTAACGATCAGGCCAAAGACGACCATGAAAATGAAGAACTTCCAAAAAGTCTTCCACCATTGGCCAAACGAAATCTTAGCCGCGGCAAGGCCGGCGACCATCATGCCCGCCGTGGGGCTGATGCTGTTGATGGTCTGGTTGGCAAACTGGAGCGCGGTGACGGCCGCCTCGGGATTGAGGCCCATAAGCTCGGTCAGGGGGCCCATAACGGGCATGGCGAGCGCCGCTAGGCCAGAACTCGAGGAAACCAGCAAAGAGAGCAGGGCAAGGACGATATACATAAACGTGGTGTAGACGGCGGCCGGTGCTCCGGCGAGCGCAGTAGCGAGCGCCTGGAGGACGGTGTCGATAATCATGCCGCCCTCGGCGATGACCAGAATACCGCGAGCGAGACCGATAACGATGGCAGCGTACGAAAAGTCGGCGAGACCTTTAACGAACTCCTCAGCGATCGTCTGCTGGTCAAGACCGCCCAGGATACCGGCAAGCAAGCCCATGGCAAGGAACACGGCGGAAAGCTCATTCATGTACCAACCCTGGGTAACAAGACCCCAGACGATAATGCCCATACCGCAAGCGAAATCGATAAGCACGAGCTTATGACGGGTAGTGAACTCTTCCTCGATGGAGGCGTCGGCCACGGAAAACTCAACACGCTTGAGCTTATCGTCCTCGTACGTAATGGACGACTCGGGGTTTTTCTTGACGCGCATGGCGTAGCGCATGGTCCATGCGATACCGACGGCAGTGAAGATGACCCAAGAGATGGCGCGCAGCCACAGTTGCGGATTGCCCTCGATACCAATGACGCCTTGGGCGATCAAAACATTAAACGGGTTGAGGGTCGAAGCACAAAATCCCAGGTTAGGACCAAGGAAGCAGATTATGAATGCCGTCATCGAGTCATAACCGATACCCATCATGATGGGAATGAAGATGGCATAGAACAGCAGGGCTTCCTCACACATACCAATCGTAGTGCCGCCAATGGACATCAACGTCATCGTGATGGGAATGATAAGGATGTCCTTGTTCTTGAGTTTTTTTTATCACATGGCTCATGCCGGCGTTCAAAGCGTTGGTCTTGGTGATGATTGCGAACGATCCGCCAAGCAATAAGACGAACGCAACGACTTCGACAGCCTCCTGGATGCCCTTAGTGGGCGCTTGCAGGACCGCGAAGATATCCTGGCCCAGATTGATGGTCTCGCCGGTCTCGGAATCGGTGTAGTTCTTATCGACCTGTTCATAGGTTCCAGCAACGGCGACTTCACGCTCGCCCGCCGCTGTCGAAATCATCTCGCGCTGATACTGACCAGATGGAACGATCCAAGTCAGGACCGCAAGGACAACGATCAGCAAGAACATGATCGTATAGACATGCGGTAATTTGAACTTAAAACGTTTGTTTGTCTTCTTCGCCTTCGTATCTGACATAGATACCTCCAAAGAACTCGAGACTGCATCGCATCTCGCTTCAACGCTCGCACAAGGCAAACGTTCTATGACGTTTCATAGATTACCAGCAACTTTTCTCGTCATAAAGATTATTTCAAAATGATTGCCGCAAGGCGGTTGAGCGGTTGCGTTCGCGCCGTGAACGGTATGGAAACGCCCGGTGAGATAATCCACCGGGCGTTTCCATTCGCAATGTCCTAGACGTCAAAAATGTAACGAGATCCAACGAACCGCTGACGACCGATGATAAACGGCCGACTTTGCTCATCAAAAAAGAAGGCTTCCATATAAAACAAGGGTTCGCCAATGGGAACCGCCAACAGCCGAGCGACCTCGGGCGATGCGCACACGATCTCGAGCGTGCACGGGTCAGTAAACGCGGGCGTGCGGCCCGTCCGGTTGTGCACGAACTCAAAAATGGATTGGTTAGATAGAGGTGCCGTTGATAGATAGGCGTTGTCCTCGTAAACATATATGTTGTTCTCGAGCATGACAGGGACGCCATCGGCAGTACGCACGCGCTCAACGCAAATCAAGTCAGATCCAACGGGAACACCAAAGAACTGTGCTTCGGTGGAATCCGCCGGCAGTATCTTTCTCGAAATGACACGCGCCCCCGGTTCCATTCCGTTAACGCGGCATACGTCCGAAAAACTCTGGACGTCATCCTTCTGACGAAGCTTGCGCTTAAGCTTGGGGGCATTGACAAACGTGCCTTTCCCCTGTCGCTTCGTTAGATAGCCCTGCTGGACGAGCTCCTCAATAGCGCGTCGCACGGTAACGCGGCCAACTTTATAGCTCTCAGCCAATTCGAATTCGTTGGGTATCCGCGCGCCCGCCTTGTAGGCACCAGAGTTGATTTCGTTTTTAATGATATCAATAACCTGTTGGTACAGCGGTATCGCTGCTTTACCGTCAGTTAGCCCTTCAGTCGGTAGCATATACCCTCTCCCAGCACAATTAAGTCAAAAGCGGGCTCAAGGGCATTCAACAAGCCCTTGAGCCCGCATTAGCATTAATTATGATTGCTGCCGCGCCAAAATGTCGGGTATTTACTCATCAGACCCGAAAAACGCGCAACTACCGCGCTCCTAAGAAAGCGTGAGCAGCTCCGGCAGCCGGTCGATAATCTTGTCCGCGGCATCCTGGCTAAAGCCAAAGCGCTCCTCGCGCTTGGCAATGACTGTCAGGCCGGCTCGCTTGCCGGCAGTGATGCCAGGCACCGAATCCTCAACGCAGCAGCAGCGATTCGCGGGCAGCCCCAGCAGGTCCAGCGCATGCAGGTAGATGTCGGGCTCGGGCTTGCTCTCCTTAAACTGTTCGCCGCTCACCACATACTCAAAGGCATCCGACAGCCCACACGCATTGAGCACTTCCTCGATGCTATCCATGGGAGACGAACTGGCAAGCGCCACGCGAACGCCGCGGCGCGGCAGCTCTCGAATCGTATCCACGGCGCCTGGGTTAATCAAAGCCTGATAGTCGCGCGGACGTTTATGCGCCCACTCATCCCAACGGGCCAACGCTTCCTCGCCAGTAAAATGCCCCCTACCGGCACGCTCAAACCAATCGACCAGCATGCGGAGAAAGAACTGATGCGAGGTACCGACCTGCCCGTTCAGCTCCTCTTGGGTCAGGTTCAACCCAAGTTCCTTGGCAAACGCGGCAGTCTCGCCCAGGTAGTAATACTCGGTATCGACAATGACGCCGTCCATGTCAAAGATAACGGCGTCGAACGGAAATGCGGACACGGCACCCTCCCTAACAAAAGGGCGCTCGCAAGCAGGCGCCCAAACCATGCATTAATCGGCGATTCTAACCCAGCAGCTTATCCAGCGCCACTGCAATACCGTCTTCGTTGTTATTGGCGGTTACCATCTGGGCAACTGCCTTAACCTCATCGACGGCGTTGCCCATGGCAACACCGGTGCCGGCCCACTCAATCATGGACTTGTCGTTCTGGCCGTCGCCAAACGAGACGACCTCGCTGGCATCGATACCGAGCTTGGGCAGGGCACCCTCGAGCGCACGGGCTTTGTCGATACCGGGCGCCGTGTACTCAAAGTACCAGTCGGCCGTAAACATGCCCGAAAGCGTCTGGGTAAAGGGCGCATACATCTCCTCGTAATGCGCCTGCAGGTAGGTCGGATCACCCGCCGTCAGCAGCTTGTCCACGGGATAAGTGTCCACGACCTCATGCAAGCTCTCGACCTCGCGAATCTTAAGATCGCACGCATCGCGCTCATACTTGACGATATTCTTCTGCGAACCGTCCGGCAGTGTGATCATGCAATGGTACGAGTCCTCGACGTGCAAATCGCGACCGAGCGAAATCATAGGGATCACGTCATAGTTTTGCAGATGATCAATCAGACGGTGCAGTTCGTCAGCCGGCATGGCCTGGTCAAAAAGGACCTCATCGGTCTGAGCGTCGACCACGTGCGCGCCATTAAAGGCAACTAGCAGACCGTCATGGTTTTGAAGGTCGAGCTCCTGCGCCAAGGCGTGCAACCCCAATGCGGGACGGCCCGAAGCCAAGATGAGCTTAATGCCCGACTCCTGCGCCGCGAGCAGCTTCTCGCGCGTACGCGGGCTGATGACCTTTTGGTCGTTGGTGAGCGTACCGTCGATATCCATTGCGATGGCTTTGATTGCCATATATGCCTCCCTGTCATTGAACAACCTTGCCTGAGTCATCATACAGAACACCCACGGCGGCGCTGTTTACAACGGGAAAATGTCATATTGTCCCAAACATGAACGGCGCGCCTTCGACGATTGCGATGCCCGTCGAGGCGCCTCCCGATACATTCCATCCTATCCAAATAGCAAGGGGCCCGTATCCCAACGGATACGGGCCCCTTTCAGCCATAAGCCAACTCGGCCGTAAAAACTACTTGCGATGAGCGCGATAGAACTCGATGAGCGCCTGGGTCGAAGCGTCCTGCTCGGCCTTGGCGGCGTCGTCGTGGAAGGCCGGGGTGATCTGCTTGGCAAGCTGCTTGCCCAGCTCGACGCCCCACTGGTCGTAGGAGTCGATGCCCCAGACCGTGCCCTCGACAAACGTGATGTGCTCGTACAGGGCGATGAGCTCGCCGAGTGCGAACGGGGTCAGCGTGTCGCCGAAGATCGAGGTCGTCGGACGGTTGCCCTCAAAGCAGCGGGCCGGGACGATCTGCTCGGGCGTGCCCTCGGCGCGCACCTCATCGGCCGTCTTACCAAAGGCGAGCGCCTTGGTCTGGGCCAGGAAGTTGCCCAGGAACAGCTCATGCACGTCCTGACCGCTGTCGGTTGCGGGATTGGCGGTGTTGGCGAAAGCGATAAAGTCGGCCGGAACCACCACGGTGCCCTGGTGCAGCAGCTGGTAGAAGGCGTGCTGACCGTTGGTGCCGGGCTCGCCCCAGAAGATCTCACCGGTATCGGAGGTCACGGCGCTGCCGTCCCAGCGGACGTGCTTGCCGTTGGACTCCATGGTGAGCTGCTGCAGGTAGGCCGGGAAACGGTGCAGGTACTGGCAGTACGGCAGCACGGCGTGGCTCTTGGAACCGAAGAAGTTGACGTACCAGACGTTGAGCAGGCCCATCAGCGCGACGGCGTTGTTCTCGAGCGGCGTGTTGCAGAAGTACTCGTCGATGGCGTGGAAGCCCTCGAGGAACTGCTGGAAGCGCTCGGGGCCGAGCACGACGATCAGCGACAGGCCCACGGCGGAGTCGACAGAGTAGCGGCCGCCGACCCAGTTCCAGAAACCAAAAGCGTTAGCGGGGTCGATGCCGAAGGCCTCGACCTTCTCGAGTGCGGTGGAAACGGCGACAAAGTGCTTGGCCACGGCCTCGGCGTTCTGCTCATCGGAGCCGTCGATGGCGCCCTGAGCCTTGAGCTGCTCGAGCATCCAGGTCTTGACCTCGCGAGCGTTGGTGAGGGTCTCGAGCGTGGTGAAGGTCTTAGAGACGATGATCACGAGCGTGGTCTCGGGATCCAAACCTTTGAGCTTCTCGGCCTGGTCGTTGGGGTCGATGTTGGAGATATAGCGGCAGTCGATACCGGCGTCGGCATAGGGACGCAGAGCCTCGTAAGCCATGACCGGGCCCAGATCGGAGCCGCCGATGCCGATGGACACCAGGTGCTCGATCTTCTTGCCGGTAACGCCCTTCCACTCACCGGAGCGCACGCGCTCGGCGAAGGCATACATGCGATCGAGGACCTCGTGCACGTCGGCGACGACATCCTGGCCGTCAACGATGAGCTGGCCCTTCTCGCTTGCCGGACGGCGCAGCGCGGTGTGCAGGACGGCGCGGTCCTCGGTGGTGTTGATGTGCTCGCCGGAGAACATGGCGTCGCGGCGCTCCTCGAGCTTCACCTCGCGGGCAAGATCGCACAGCAGCTTGACGGTCTCATCGGTCACCAGGTTCTTGGACAGATCGAAGTGAAGGTCGCCGGCGTCAAAGCTCAGCTTGTTCACGCGGTCGGCGTCAGCGGCGAACCAGGCCTTGAGGTCGATGCCCTCGGCCTCGAGCTTCTCCTGATGGGCCTCGAGCGCCTTCCAAGCGGCGATCGACGTAGCGTCGATGGGTGCGGCAACAGTTGCCATAGAGTCCTCCTCAGCATACGGGCGCACGCCTCCATGCGCCCGGACATTCAGATGCCACTATTCTAGCGCAGGTCAAGACTATAATCAGCGAGCGTTGCCAATCGGCCCCCAAACGGCAACCGACCAAAAAGGGACAGGTTTATTTTGGCAGGTCAAACGCTTTACCAATCAAAAATGACCTATCCCTTTATGGCAGATATTAGGCCGCGGCGCACACGCTGCCGAGCAGCTCGCGCAGAGGAGACCCGATGCCCTCCAACAGTTCGGGCGCAATGATGGCAAAAACGGGAACCTCGCCGGCGCCCACGACAGCAGGTACCTTGCCCTCCGAGACAATGCATCCATAAGGAACAAAACCGTCTTCGCCGACATCGAGCGCTGCCATGCGACGCGCGAGTTCGCGTGCAAAGCCAGCAGTATCGGCATCGCCAATCGCCAAGACAAAGTCCACGCCTTCGTCGGTCGCCAGGGCCACGGCTTCGTCGATCAGCTCGTCTCCCCCGTCGCCCTCAACCGAGCCGCAACGAAACAGCACGCGCTCGAGCAGAGCTCGATCAAGCGAGCCGAGTGCCGCCGAAACAAGCTCATCACGCGTATGTTTGTCACCGCCCAGCACGACCAACGCCTTGGTACCGCCGTAGTGAGCGACTAATCGCCCGCACCAGCGAGCCACGTCTCCATCCGCAACAAGGCGCGTCGGCATACCAAACCCATAGTTGACCATCGTTTCCACAACCCTTCCGTGCATGTAGGTGGTACCGATCGTTAGGCCCATGCTACGAAGCGAGCTTTTCCGAGCTGTTTCGCGCTCTTTAGGGCTGCGTTAAAAACCCGATGCAACCGCACGACCATACTTGCCAAAAAGAGACAGATTTTGACGGTGTCCGTGCAAGCGGGTATTATCGAACAGGTATTCGATAAGAACATGTGTTTGATGAAAGGACACGGATGGCGCACGAGCAGCACACCTATATCTGCATCGACCTCAAGACGTTTTATGCCAGCGTCGAGTGCGTCGATCGTGGGCTCGATCCGCTCACCACCAACCTGGTCGTTGCCGACGAATCGCGCGGGCGCACGACCATCTGCCTCGCCATCACGCAGTCCATGAAGGACCTCGGGATACACAATCGCTGCCGCCTGTTCGAGATTCCCGACGGCATCGACTACATTAAGGCCGTACCGCGCATCCAGCACTACATGGAGGTGTCAGCGCAGATCTACGGTATCTACCTGGAATACGTCAGTCCGCAAGACGTTCACGTCTACTCCATCGATGAGTGCTTTATCGACGTGACACCCTATCTGGACCTCTATCACACCGATGCGGAAGGCTTCGCCCGTATGTTGCGCGATGAGGTCCTGGCGCGCACCGGCATCACGGCGACGGTCGGCATCGGCCCCAACCTATTCCAGGCCAAGGTGGCACTCGATATCACCGCCAAGCACGCGCCCAGTCGTATCGGCAAACTCGACGACGAGACCTTCCGCAAGGAGATCTGGCCTCATCGTCCCATTACCGATATCTGGGGCATCGGCCCCGGCGTGGCAGCCCGCCTCGAAAAGTACGGCGCCTACGATCTGATGGGCGTCGCCGCGCTCGACGAAAACCTGCTTTACGATGAGCTCGGCGTCAATGCCGAATATCTTATCGACCACGCCTTTGGGCGCGAGCCAACGACCATCGCCGATATCCAAGCCTATCGTCCGCAAGCGACCTCGACCACCACGGGGCAGGTGCTCTCGAAGGGCTATGCCTACGAGCAGGCCTACACCGTCTTGCGCGAAATGGTCGATGCCGCCGTGCTGGATTTGATCGACAAGCACGTGGTGTGCGACAGCATCTCGCTCTTTGTGGGCTATGCAAGCGAGCGCGCCGACATACGCCGGCTCAACGCCAGCGGCACGGCGCAGTATATAGACGGCTGCGGACACCTGCGCTCGAGTACCTCGGGCATCGAACCCGCAGCGACCGACGGCCCCGAGCTCGCGCCCCGTGCTCCCAAACCCGTTCAGCGCGATGACGAAAGGCGTCGCCTGGTGCGCGAAGCGCAGGCAATCGATGGCATCTTTGTGGGAGAGCATGGCGGCAAACCGCGTGGTGGCTATGCCGCACTCTTTGCGCACTCCAACGCCTCGCGCAAGCTGCCCGAGCGCACTAATTCGTTTAAGAAAATCATGGGCTATTTCGATGAGCTCTGGGCGCAGACTGTCGATCCCAAACGACCGGTCAAGCGCATCAACCTGGGATTTGGCAATCTCATGCCCGAGGAATTTGTCACCATCGATCTGTTTAGCGACGTCGAGGCCGATGAGCGCGAGCGCGACCTGGCGCGCGCCGTCCTGGCCGTGAAAGGCAAGTACGGCAAGAACGCGCTCGTCAAGGGATTAAGCTTTACCGCCGGCGCCACCGCGCGCGAACGCAACGGCCAAGTTGGAGGACATCGTGCCTAAACCCAAGCAGCAGCCCGTACGCCCGCCGACCGCCTTCGAGCGCCTGGCGGACCCCGAGGGCAGACGCCGCGCCGCCGACCCCAACCTCACTGCCAACGGTGCCGTGCGCGCCAACCGCGCCGCACAGTTTATGCCCTTTGCCGCCCTCACGGGATACTACGAACTCGTGCGCAAGCAGGAAATCACCGTCGAGCCAAAACGTGAGCTCACGGAAGAAAAAGCCCTCGCGCTTTCTAAAAAGCTCGAGGGTCTCAAACGTGGCGACTTGATTCGTGTCACCTATTACGATACATACGGTTATCGCAGCCGCACCGGCATCCTCGACGAGGCGCTCCCCGCCTTCAAGCTCCTCAAACTCCGAGACATCGCCATCGACTTCGACGACATCCAAGACATCGAACTGCGTGGACGAGCCTAGCCAAGGAAGCGCATCCAGGGCGGCGCTTACAGCGTCATGACGTAGTAGCCCGCGTCTTTCACGGCCGTCTCGAGGACACCACGATCAACCGGCTGCTTAGAGCGCACGCGTGCCGTGTGGTCCGCATACGTCACCGTTGCCCACACGCCATCCAGCGCATTGAGGGCATTGGCTACGTTCTGAGCGCAGCCGTCACAGCTCATGCCGCCGATGAGCAGCTCATCGCTATAGGGATAGTGTGACGCATCGGTATCCACCACAACAACCTTTTTGGCCTTCTTGCCGCTCGTACCATCGCTGCAGCAACTCTTCCCGCGTGTCGAAGCGGCAATGCGACGCAGTCCAAAAAACATGCCGACGGCAATGACGGCCAGCACGATGAGATTCGCAGGGTTGAGCAAGTCACTCATGCGCTCCCCTTTTAAGTAGCACTATCTAGATACCCCCATGGGGTGTCCCCATCTTAACCCAAAATCATGTCTGTTCGGTCAATTAGTTTCCCTCTTCAAACTTTTTTGTTGACCATGGCTTACTTTCGTGTATAAGTTTTCCTAGGCTAACAGTTTAGATCCGTAAGGAGCGACGTGACTCGAACCATAGACATCCCAACGTTTCAGGCAGCAGTCGTGCGCAACTGCTCTCCCACGCTCGCGGGCATCAAGCCGGCATCGCTCTTTACCTATCCAGGCACCTACGCCCACGGGGACGGCTCGACCACAACCGAAACCATCGCAGAACGCCGAGCACGCCTGCTCAACGTTATCGCCCAGTGCAATCGCGAGCTTGACCCGCTCGGCATCCACCTGAGTGTTTTGGTCTGGCGGCCCTGCGGAGCGCTCGTGTACGCGTACCGAGCCAAAAGCCTCACCACCTATTTCGCAGACCCTCGCGCCCAAACGGCGCTCACCTCGGAAGGCTACGACACGAGAGACCTTTCGACATGCCTTGTGCATTTGGCATCACGCATCACGCTCGCGAGCAATAACGTCGCGGAATGCGCCTGCAGCCAGGCTCGATGCGCACTACCCCAGCAAGCTAGCTGCAGCAAAGACTGCACCTGCGAGTTTCCGCACGAAATAGGCTACTTCCTTGGATATCCCTACGACGACGTGCACGAGTTTATCGTCCAGCGCGGCGAGAACTACAAGGTCTTTGGGGCCTGGAAGGTCTACGCAAATGTCGAGCAGGCGCTTGCGACGTTTGATGCCTACCGTGCCTGCACCCAATACTTCACTTTTATCTATCAGCAGGGCTGCAGCCTGGCGCAACTTGCCCAGGCAACCCGATAGAACGTACAAGCCGCGGCAAGCGCCGCACGACCGAAAGGACAAAACATGAGCAAGATCGCCGTCGTCTACTGGAGCGGCACGGGCAATACCGAGGCCATGGCAAACCTCGTCGCCGAAGGCGCCACGTCCGCGGGGGCCGAGACTGAGGTCATTCCCTGCGCCGACTTCTCTGCCGACAAGGCCGCCGAATATGATGCCTTCGCCTTCGGCTGCCCCGCCATGGGCTCCGAGGAACTCGAGTACGATGAGTTCCAGCCGATGTGGGATGAGGTCAAGGAGACTCTCGGCGACAAGAAGGTCGTCCTCTTTGGCTCCTATTCGTGGGCCGAGGGCGAGTGGATGGACAACTGGAAGGCCGACGCCGACGAGGCCGGCGTCAACGTCGTGGACTCCGCCATCTGCTACGACGCGCCCGACGACGAGGGCGAGACCGCTTGCAAGGCCCTCGGAGCCGAGCTCGCGTAACGAGCCCGGGGTCTCCAAGAGAGCCTGCATCAAAGCGCATCCCCATCCCTACAAAAGAGCGGGGCTGGATTCAAGTCCAGCCCCGCTCTTTTGTAACGGCAGTTACATCAGCCGGCTACGAAATATTGCCCAAGAACGCCTTGGTGCGCTCGCTCTTGGGGTGGTCGAAGACCTCACTCGGCGTACCCTCTTCCACAATGACGCCGCCGTCCATAAAGACGACGCGGTCGGCGACATCGCGGGCAAAGCCCATCTCGTGCGTCACGACGATCATGGTCATGCCGTCGCGCGCCAAGTCGCGCATGACGCCCAGGACGTCGCGCACGAGCTCGGGGTCGAGCGCCGAGGTGGCCTCGTCAAAGAGCATGACGTGCGGGTTCATCGACAGGGCGCGAGCGATGGCAACGCGCTGCTGCTGGCCGCCCGAGAGCTGGCTCGGCATAAAGTCGATACGCTCGGCAAGACCGACCTTGGTCAGCTCCTCGACGGCAATCTTCTCGGCCTCTTCCTTGCTGCGCTTGAGTACCTTCTGCTGCGCGAGCATGACGTTCTTTTTGACTGAGAGGTGCGGGAACAAATTGAACTGCTGGAACACCATACCCAGATGCGTACGTACCTTGTTAAGGTCGACACCCTTGGCGCACACGTCCACGCCCTCAACGACAATCGAGCCACTCGTGGGATGCTCCAGACGGTTGATGCAGCGAAGCATCGTCGACTTGCCCGAGCCCGAGGGGCCCAAGACCACAACGACCTCACCCTTGTGCACATCCAGATCGATATCGCGCAGGACCACGTTGTCGCCAAAGGCCTTCTGGAGGTTCTTGATACTGACGACGACCTCGTTCGAGTTATTGGTTTCGCTCATGATAGGACCTCCTTACAGACCGGCGATGTGATCGGCGGGCGTCGCGACAACCTGTCCGGCGCTCTTGGCGGGACGCTTCTTCTTGGTCTCGGCCGTGCCCAGAAGCCTCGCCTCAAGACCGCTCACCAAGCGAGCGAGCGGCAGGGTGATGACCAGATAGAACAGAGCGGCAACCACGTACGGTGTAATGGAGCCCGTCGTGGCCACGATGGTACGGGCGTTCATGACGATCTCGACCACACCCACGGCGGCAAGCAGCGACGTATCCTTGTAAAGCAAGATAAACTCGCTGGTCAGCGTAGGCAAAACATTGCGGAACGTCTGCGGAATCATAACGTAGAGCAGCGTCTGGAAGGCATTCATGCCCAGAGAGCGAGCAGCCTCGTTTTGGCCCTTGGGGATTGATTGAATACCGGCACGGAAGATCTCGCACAGGTACGCAGACGAGTTCATGGCCATGACGATAACGCCCAAGACATAGTCGTCCACCTTGACGCCGGCCAACGGCAGACCGAAGAACGCGATGTAGATCTGCAGGAACGCCGGCGTACCGCGAATGATATTCACGTAGATGCCGGCGAGGCAGCGCAGGATGCGCGACTTGGAGATGCGCATGAGCGACAGGGCAAAACCGAAGGGAATTGCCAGCGGAAACGCCACGAGCACGATCGAGAGCGACATGAGGAAGCCCTTAAAGACGACCGGCAGGCTCTGGACCAAAATGACCGGGTTCAGGAACAGGCGCAGGAACATATTGGAGTTCCAGGCCTCGACCCACGGCTGCTCTTTAAGGTCGGCCAAGAAGTTATCGAAGGCCGTCACGCCCTTGATCTCCACCGACGGAATCTTGGAGATCTTCTTGGTCGACCCGTCGGCGAGCGTATAGGTGCCGCTAAAGGCCTCATCGCCGCCCTCGACGGGGAAGGTCACGCCGTAAACCTCGACACGGAAAAAGCCGCCGGCAGGCACCGTCTCGCCAAAATCGATCTTGAGCGTCTGGCCGTCAGCCTTGCACGTGGGTTTCATGGGCGTACGATCCATGAGGTCCTCGCCCGAGAGCATCGTCAATCGCGTGTCATCGGTACCAAACGTCGTGCCGTCGACAAACGTCAAAGAAAGACCGCTCAGCTCCTCGTCGGCATCGGCCTGAACTTCCCAGGTAATGCGCGTCTCGGTGCCGCCGACCACAGCGCTGCCCGAACCGGTGTTGGGTCGGGCGGTAATCTTTGCGGTCTCAAGCGCCTGGGCGGTCGTGGGCGCATATGCCCCCGCGCACACCAGCGCGAGCGCCACGGCCATGACGCAGGCTAGCTTTTGGAGCAAGGCGGGCAGTGAAAAACGCTGCTCCGCGGCCCCTTTGTTCAGTCGAGACAAGGTGACTCCTATCGTAGAAGTTGCCGGCAAAACGAGACGGAAACACTCTCCGTCAAGAGAAGCGCAAAGGCCCTCTCCGCAAAACGGAAAGGGCCCGCGCACAATCAAGTAGCTATTTTACTTGATGTTGTACTTAGCCATGAGGGCGTCAACGGTACCGTCATCGGTCAGGTCCTTGATGGCCTGGTTGATGTCGTCCTTGAGCTTGGTGTTGCCCTGGTTGATGGCGATGGCGTACTCCTCGCCGGTGCTGATCTGCTTGATGGTCTGGCAGGTGTTGAACTGCTCGGCGGTCAGCTGGCTGGCAACGGAGCGGTTGGTGACTACGGCGTCACCCTTATCGGACTGCAAGGCGCTGAAGCACTCGGTAGCATCCTTGTAGGGGACGATCTTGGCCTTGGGGAAGTTCTCCTGGGCAAAGGCCTCGGCGGTCGAGCCAGACTGGACGATGATGGTAGCGTCGGCGTTGTTGAGCTTCTCGCTGTAGTTGTCAGCCGTGATGTCGGCGTTATCGACCTTGGTCACGATGGCCTGATCGTCCATGTAGTAGGAATCGGAGAAAGTGACTTCCTTCTCACGCTCGGGCGTGTCAGTGATAGCCGCGATGGAGACGTCATACTTGGCACCCGAAGCGACGCCCGGAACCAGCGTGTCAAAGTCATTGTTGACGTACTCGACATCCAGGCCCAGCTTGTCGCCGATAGCCTTGATAAGCTCAAGGTCAAAGCCCTGATAATCGCCGTTGTCGTCCTTGTACTCAAACGGGGCGTACTCGGCAGAGGTGCCGACGGTCAGCGTGCCGTCCTTGACGAGTGCGTACTCCTTGGAGCCGTCGACCTTCTCGACCTTAGCGTCGTCAGAGCTGCTGGAACCGGCATCAGAACCAGAGGTGGCGTTGGACGAGCCGCAGCCCGTCAGAGCAAGGGCGAGCGCCATGGCACCCGTGGCGGCAAATGCGCCAAGCTTCTTGAGCTTCATAATCAGTCTCCTTCCGGTGACCTCGTTTGATTCAGAGGTCTGCAAAAACTGTTAGCTATTATGCACCCGGAATTACGAATCTGCAATGAGAAAACTGATTGAAACAAACCCATAACGTGAATGGAATACTCTACTTTATGACAGTCATTACTGCTGCAATGACCTTAATAGTCTAATTTCAGCTGCATAACCTGCAAGTTCGTTCGGAGTCTCCAAAATAAACGGCAGTGAACGCAAACGGCCATTCGATACAATATTCTGCATAACCTGCATACCGCCACCAAATTCCTCGCTGCCAAGGTATCCCTTGCCGATGCACTCGTGACGATCTTTATGGGCGCCACAAGGGTTCTTCGAATCGTTGATGTGTACAGCATGCAAGCGATCGATACCCACCACGCGATCGAACTCGTCGAGTACGCCGTCCAGATCATGGATGATGTCGTAGCCGGCATCGTTCACATGGCAGGTGTCCAAACAAACGCCCAGCTTATCGGACAGCTCTGGGCACTTGGCGGCAACGCCCTCGATAATGCACGCCAGCTCTTCAAAGCTACGGCCCACCTCGGTGCCCTTGCCTGCCATGGTCTCGAGCAATACCGTCGTCTGCTGCCCCTCAAACATCACCTGGCACAGTGTGTCGACAATCATCTGAATGCCGGCGTCCGCCCCCTGTCCCACATGCGCACCGGGGTGAAAATTGTAGTAGTTGCCGGGCAGCGCTTCCATGCGCCGCAGGTCCTCTGCCATGGCCTCCAGGGCAAACTCGCGCGCCCGCTCTTTGGCCGAGCAGGGGTTATAGGTATACGGGGCATGCGCCACCAGCGGTCCAAAGTCGTTTTGTGCCATAAGCTCGCGCAGAGCCGCCACGTCATCCATGTCAAAGTCTTTTGCCTTGCCACCGCGCGGGTTGCGCGTAAAGAACGCAAAGGTATTGGCGCCAATGGACAACGCCGTCTCCCCCATCGCCCGATAGCCCTTCGTCGTCGAAAGATGACACCCGATCGTCAGCATCTCCAACTCCCCCTCATCAGTTGCGGTGAAATACGGTCTATTGGTGCCTTATTTTGGCGCAAACAGACCGTATTCCACCGCAAGATATAAAAGGGGCATCAGGGGCAAGGTCCGCCGAGCCCCCTTGAGCACCAGCACCGCAGCCTAGAGCGTCAAGCGAATCGCATCGATTATCTGCGCGCAGCGCTGCGTGGCGGCAAGAGGCATAACGGGGCTTTCAAGCTCTCCCGTCTGGACGAGCTGCGTCGCATGCTGAATTTCGCCGTAGAAATCATCGACATCAAACGGGGCATTAATTTCGAGCATTCGTCCGTCGGAGTACTTCACATGGGCGAGCTCGGGGCGATGGAGGCGCTCGATTTCCACCGAACCCCGTTCGCAAGCAATCATTAAGCGGCTTTCATATGCTGCTTTGCCGTCGCACACCATATGAATGGGTATACCGCCGACACTCATATGGATCTCATCGGCCCAATCCACGCGGCCGCCTAATACGTCACGCCAGCGAACTTCACGAGACGAAACATCGCACGCACCCGCAAGCAGATCCTCAAACCACCCGACCGCATAGCAGCCCATGTCATATAGACAGCCACCCTGCAACGGATCGAGCAGATAACTCGAAGGGGACTCACCATAATCGAGTTTTTGCACGCTTTCGATCGAGACGATACAGCCGAGCTCGCCCGACGCAAGCAAACCCTTCACGCGAGTATGCATCGGACAAAACCGATTTTTCATCGCCTCCATAAACGGCACACCGCACTCACGGGAAACAGAGGCGATCGCATGGGCCTCTTCTTCATTCAAAACGGCCGGCTTTTCGCACAGCACGGCCTTTCCCGCGCGCAGTGCCCGACAAGCCCAATGCGCATGCATGCCATGCGGAATAGCCAAGTAGATTGCATCGACATCGGGATCGGCAATCAACGCATCATAAGCCGCATCGCCGCTATCGTCAGCCGTGGCATAACTGTGCGCGGCATCAATCGAAAACGCTCGACAAAATTCCTCGACATGTGCAGGAGTGCGGCCGGCCGCAGCCACCAGCCGTGCCTCGTCGACCTTCTTGAGCGACGATGCAAATCGATGCGAAATGTGCCCAGCGCCCAAAACGCCCCAACGAACCTCACGCAAATCATCACATGAATCCCGATGGCCCACGACAGCCCCCCTTCAGTTGCGACGAAATAGTTCCTGCTATCGCCCTATTCTGCCGCAAACAGGAACTATTCCATCACAAGATATAAAAGGGTCATGAGGAGCGAGTTTTGCTGAAGACTTTAAGCGCGGCCGTTACGGGGCCAGGCTGGAAACGTCGGCGCGCGTCGTCGAGACGCTCGGGGATATCGATGTGTTGCGGGCAGTGACGCGCACATTTGCCACACTTGACGCAATTGCTCACGAGCTTGGGCTCGCTCGTGCGCACCGCGCTCGCCGTAAAGTATTGCGACAGCCCCGTAAACCAGCTGTGCGCATAGCTCGCGTTGTAAGCGGCAAAGCAGCCGGGAATGTTAATACCCTTGGGACATGGCATGCAGTAGCCGCATCCCGTGCAGGGCACGCGATTCGATTTTTCAAACTCCGCCAGCACGCGTGCGATGGTATCGAGCTGAGCGGCTGTCATCGAATCCGGCAGGGCCCGATCGGCCAGCACCGCGTTCTCGTCCACCTGCGCGGTATCGGTCATGCCCGAAAGCAGCATCGTGACTTGAGGATGGTTCCACACCCACGAAAGGCCCCAAGCAGCCGGCGTCTTCAGGTACGGATCGCGTACGTCATCGAGCACGGCGCGGGCCCGCGGAGGCAGCTTGCCCGCCAGGCGTCCGCCCAAAAGCGGTTCCATCACAAACACCGCGAGCCCGCACTCGGCGGCTGCTATAAGTCCCGCCGTTCCCGCTTGGTAGCGCTCTCCAGCGTAGTTGTACTGAATCTGGCAAAAATCCCAGTCATACGCGTCGAGCATCGTCAGGAAGTCCGCCGCACTGCCGTGATACGAAAAACCTATCTGGCGAATACGCCCCGCAGCCTTTTGGTGCGCAATCCAGTCTTCGATGCCCAACGCCACCACGCGCTCCCACTGGGCGGGCGAAGTGATGTTGTGCATAAGGTAATAGTCGATATGGTCGGTCCGCAGGCGGCGCAGTTGCTCGTCGAAGAACCGGTCGAAATCCTCCGCGCACTTGCACGAAGCGTGCGGCAACTTAGTCGCGAGCAACACGCGGTCGCGCAGACCCAGGCGCTCAAGTGAGGCGCCCACGCACACCTCGTTACCGGGATAGAGATACGCGGTATCCAGATAATTAATCCCCTGCTCCACCGCACGGGAAATGATGGCATCGGCTGTCTTCGCATCCGGACGTCCCGGCGCACCGGGAAATCTCATGCAGCCCAGACCCAGAGCAGATATTCGGTTACCACTTTTGGGGTCAACGCGGTATTGCACGGCCCCTCCTTTCGCCATCAGCACCCCGGCAAGACGAAACACAATGGTCACGCGGCCGAAACATCGTAGAATCGCAATCGAGAACGTATCGTAACGCAGCAGAAATCGAGCTGTCACGGCACCGCTTTAACATCAGCAAAAAGCCCGATGAAAGGAGCCGCCCATGCCCGCGCTCGACCTTTGGAACCTCGCCTCCCAGCTCAAAAGCAACGATTATCGCTGGGTCGACCTCACCCACACGCTCTCATGCGACACCCCGCACTGGTTTGGCTTTAAGCCATTTGAGTCCACCAAGCTCTTCGACTACCTGCCCGGCACGCCCGAGGACATGCTCGCCCCCATGCGTTGCTTCCAGTATTCGGTCGCCTCGCAGTACGGCACCCACGTCGACGCGCCGCGCCACTTCCATGTCGAGGGTCGTTCCCTTGGAGAGATTGAACCCATCGAGTTTATGCATCCGCTCTGCGTGATCGACAAGCACGAGGAGTGCGCCGCGAATCCCGACTTTATCCTGACCATCGAGGACCTCAAAGCCTGGGAGGATGAGCACGGTCGCATTCCCGAGGACGCTTTCGTCGCCTTCCGCTCCGACTGGTCCAAGCTCGCCGACCTCGAGAACAAGGACGAGGACGGCCAGCCCCACTACCCCGGCTGGGACCTCGACGCCATCAAGTGGCTCGTTGAAGAGCGCGACATCGGCGCCATCGGCCACGAGCCGGCTGACACCGACCCGGCGAGCGTGACCACGCGTGAGGACGCCTACCCCTACCCCGGCGAACAGTACATCCTCTCGGTCGACCGCTATCAGATCGAGGTCATGGACCATCTAGACGAGCTTCCCGCCACGGGCGCCGTCATCTTCTGCACCTTCCCCAAGGTGCGTGATGGCGTCGGATATCCCGCACGTGTCTTTGCGGTCTGCCCCGCGTCATAAGTTCCCATGCGTTTGTTCTTCTAAATACGGCCACCCGGTGCACGCGACATGGCCCGGCGGCATACAATCCATCAGGCGCCCCATACGCGGGCGCCTTTTTATGGGGAGATGATTCACATGCAGATCAACAAGGTCGCCTTCATCGGCAAGGGCGGCGTGGGCCTGCTCTACGGCAGCATGATCGCCCAAGCACTCGGCAACGATGCCGTCGAATACGTCATGGACGATGCTCGCTTTGAGCGCCATGCGAACGATGCGCTCACCGTCAACGGCAAGCCCTGCGTACTCAAGTCCGTCCGCGCGAGCGAGGCGACACCCGCCGATCTGGTCATCCTCACGGTCAAGACAACCGGACTCGATGTGGCGCTCAAAACCCTGGAAAGCGTCGTGGGACCCGACACGCTGATCGCGTCGCTGTGCAACGGCATCACGAGCGAGCAGAAGATTGCCGAGCGCTTTGGCTGGGAGCATACCGTTCTTGGTATTTGCCAGGGCATGGACGCTGTGTTTCTCAACGGCGCGCTCACCTTTACCAATGCGGGCGAGATCCGCTTTGGTGCGGCCGCCGGCACCGACCCCGCGACCGTCGCCGCCATCGACGAGCTCTACACGCGCTGCGGCATCGCGCACACCGTCGAGGCAGACATCGCGCACCGCATGTGGGCCAAGCTTATGCTCAACGACGGCATCAACCAGACCTGCATGGCCTACGGCGGTACGTACGGAAGCGCCACGGAACAGGGCTCCGAGCAGCGTCGTTGCTTTGTCTCCGCCATGCGCGAGACGCTTGCAGTCGCCAACGCCGAGGGCATCGAGCTCACCGAGGCAGACCTAACGCAGATGGTGCACCTCATCGAGGGGCTCGACCCCGCCGGCATGCCCTCGATGGCGCAGGACCGCGTCGCGCAGCGCAAAACCGAGGTCGAGGAGTTCGCGGGCACCGTCCGCCGCCTCGCGGCCAAGCACGATATCCAGGCACCGCAGAACGAATGGCTCTATCAGCGCATCCGTGATATCGAGGCAAGCTGGTAACGCCGCCGCACCGCATTCAACAGTCTCAATATCAAAAACCGCCGCAAAGGGCACTCCCCTTGTGGCGGTTTTCATATTCAGCCATGGCCAACAGTCACTTTCGCAACAGTTAGAGATGCGACTCCGGAACCTCGTCCTCATCGTCGCGACAAAGGACAACACCGGCGCTTCCCAGCAGTGTGGCCGCGATCAACGCGCCGATCACGATAGGAGCAGCCCCGCATGTCCCCTGCATGCCCGCGACGAGCGCGGCCGTGGGACCAAGGCAGCCAAGCATCAACGCGACGGCGGCAATGGCAATATCTCGAGCATTCACAAGATCACTTCCTCCAAGAGAAAGACCCTATTTCTCATGAACTAGTGTGCCCCGCATCCATACGCCCAGCGTACCGCCACGGTAAGGGCTCTGTTAACTCAAGCGCACATAAAGAAAGGGCGGCTTTACGTTGCCTAAAAGCTCAGTAAAGACGCCCGCCCATCATGTGCGTATTTTGCTTATGGCAGATTACCAACCGGTGTAGTAGTCGGTGGTTCCGGCAGCGCAGCCGGAGTCATAGACCTTGCAATCACCCTTGGAGCCCGTAAAGGTCGAGCCCTGGGCCATATCGCCCGCGGCAACAACGTAATAGCCGTCGGAATCGCGCCAGAAGCCCTCAGAATCCTGCGTCCATTCGCCCGTGCGGTGGTGATACAACACGTTGCTGCTGTAATAAGTCTCGCGGCGGCCGTTATAGTTATTGACGCCGCTCGAGCGCGTCAGACCCGAGCCGTTCGCGTAATACGCAGCAGACGTGTAAGACGAGCCGGAGCCGGCGTTGTAATACGAAGCCTGGGCGGCCTCGGCAGCCTCCGCCTCGGCGGCAGCGGCCTCGAGCGCTTCGCGCTTGGCATTCTCAAGCGCAGTGCGCAGCTCATCGAGCTCGGTCGACTTCGCGTCGACCTCCCCCATCGTCAAAAGGCTGCCCGCACCATCGATACAACCCTGCAGCACAGCGCGCTCGTCATCGGTAGCATAGTCGCCATACATATTCATAATGATCTGAGCGCGCATCTCAAGGGAATCGCGCTTGGCCTCCATCGAGGCGTTCCACTCCTGCATGGAACCATAACCATCGCCGCGATAATCAACGGGCTGTACCAGCGTCGCCTCGGACGGCGTAGATCCAACCGTATCGGACAGTGTTGCCGCGTGGGCATCAGTTGCGCCGGCGCCTGCCAAAAGTGCCACGGTCAGAGCGGCGGAAAGGGCAGCGGCTTTCGGTTTTCGTGAATCGATCCTCATGTAGCTGGAAACCTCCGTAGTGCGTTTTTGCTGCGTTTGAGCTGCGTGTGATTCGATCGCGCTGCATAGTACCTCGAGCAAATCGCGACCTGCAGTTTTACTCAAAAGGCGCACGTCAATTGCGTAAAACTCACATCCTCTCAACAGGAGTTTTCCACAACTCAAATGCATAAAGCATGCCAAAAACCCTGTAATAGCGCCCTTCCTATGCAAAAAAGACGCCTGCGCAACCATTGCTTGCGAAGGCGCCTTGAGCAGGCATTTATGCAGTTATACCTATCGAGTCGCAAGGGGTCCTTGCACAAGTCGCCTTACTCGTCCAGCACGGCGAAGGCCTGCTTCAGATCCCAAATGATGTCCTCGGCGTTCTCGGTACCGATGGAAAGACGGATCGTGGAGGGCGTGATGTTCTGCTCGGCGAGCTCCTCGGCAGAGAGCTGGGAGTGCGTGGTGGTAGCCGGGTGCACGACGAGCGACTTGACGTCGGCCACGTTGGCGAGCAGCGAGAACACCTGCAGATGATCGATGAACTTCCAGGCAGCCTCCTGGCCACCCTTAATCTCAAAGGTGAAGATCGAAGCGCCGCCGTTGGGGAAGTACTTCTGATAGAGCTCGTGATCGGGGTGCTCAGGCAGGCTCGGGTGGTTCACCTTGGCAACGTGGCTGTCGCCGGCAAGGAACTCAACGACCTTCTTGGTGTTCTCGACATGACGGTCAACGCGCAGCGACAGGGTCTCGGTGCCCTGGAGCAGGACCCAGGCGTTGAACGGGCTGATGCAGGCACCCTCGTCACGCAGCAGGATGGCGCGGACATAGGTTGCGAAGGCGGCGGGACCGGCAGCCTCGGCAAACGAGACGCCATGGTAGGAGGGGTTGGGCTCAGCGATCTGGGCGTACTTTCCGCTCGCCTTCCAATCGAAGTTACCGCCGTCGACGATCACACCGCCCAGCGAGGTGCCGTGGCCGCCGATGAACTTGGTTGCGGAGTGGACGACGATGTTGGCACCATGCTCCAGCGGACGGAACAGATACGGGGTGCCGAAGGTGTTGTCGACGACAACCGGCAGACCGTGCTTCTTGGCGATCTCGGAGATGGCGTCGATGTTGGGGATGTCGGAGTTGGGGTTGCCGAGCGTCTCGAGATAGATGACCGTGGTGTTGTCCTTGATGGCCCCCTCGACCTCTTCCAGGTTATGGGCATCGACGAAGGTGGTCTCGACGCCAAACTGGGAGAGCGTATGCTCCAGCAGGTTGTAGGAGCCACCGTAGATGGTCTTCTGAGCCACCACGTGGTCACCGGCCTGGGCAAGAGCCTGCAGGGTATAGGTGATGGCAGCAGCACCGGAGGCGACGGCGAGACCCGCCACGCCACCCTCGAGTGCGGCGATACGGTCCTCGAAGACGCCCTGGGTGGAGTTGGTCAGACGACCGTAGATATTACCAGCATCGGCAAGACCAAAGCGGTCGGCGGCGTGCTGGGAGTTGCGGAACACATAGCTCGTGGTCTGGTAGATAGGCACGGCGCGGGAGTCGGATGCGGGATCGGCGCTCTCCTGGCCAACGTGAAGCTGCAGGGTATCGAAACCAAAGGTGTGCTCGGGGTTGTTGATGAACTGGCTCATGATGATCTCCTTGATCGAACAAAAGTAAATAAAAAGAGAGAAGTAAGTCGCTGTCTCCTGATCACGCCGACGGGCGCAAACAGGAGCCCGGCATTCGTCTTGGTAAGCAATTCATATGCGGGCCTCCTTTCGCATCCCGGTTCCGTGGTTGGCTTAATTACCTACCGCCTTTGTGTGTTTTGAATAGTACGAGCATTGTTTCCCTCGGTCAATCACTTAAAAGCGCTAACCTGTTATCGTTTTTATAGATAACAATCGGAAGGATTGCGTCGATGACCCTCCAGCAGCTTCGTTTTCTGATCGCAGTGGCAGAGTCCGGCTCAATCAACGCCGCAGCTCAGCGCCTCTATACCGCTCAGTCCAACATCTCAAACGCCGTCAAAAGCCTAGAACAAGAGCTCCATCTGGAGATCTTTACGCGCTCCAGCCGCGGCGTCACGCTCACCAACGACGGCACCGAGCTTTTGGGCTATGCGCGCCAGGTCGTAGAGCAGGCCGACATGCTCGAGGCACGCTACGAGGACGGTGGCACCCCGCAAGCCCGCCTCGCCATTTCCGCCCAGCACTACGCCTTTTCGGTCGAGGCCTTTGTCAACGTAGTCGAGCGCTGCCGCGACAGCAAGTTCGAGTTCATCATGCGCGAGACCACCACATCGCAGATCATCGATGACGTCCGTGCGTTTCGCAGCGATATCGGCATTCTGTATCTGGATGACTTTAACGCCCGCGTTCTGCAGAAGGCCTTCGCCGATGCCCGCGCAAGCTTCCATCCCCTATTCGACGCGACGGTCCACGTCTTCGTTAGCGAGCGCCACCCGCTCGCACGCCGCCCGCAGCTGTCCCTTGCCGACCTCACGCCCTATACGCGCTACAGCTTTGAGCAGGGAACCTCAAACTCCTTCTATTACGCCGAGGAACCTTTTAGCTATATCCCTTGCGACCGCAACATACGAATCTCGGACCGCGGAACACTTACTAACTTACTTATCACGTCGAACGGTTACACCCTGTCGACCGGTGTCCTCTCCAATGAAATGCAATGGGGCATGGCATCGATCCCGCTAGCAGACGCCCCAACGATGCACGTTGGCTACATCATGCACGACGAGCGCAAGCCCTCTCTCCTCTTGCAGCAATACCTCGACGAGCTCAACCGCATCATCCATGCCAACTAACAGTCCGAAGACGGGGTAGAAATCGTAGATTGCTGGCCCCCGGCGGGCATGGCGCTACAATGGTCACTCACACGAAACGTACCCAACGAAAGGAAGCCCGTGAAGGTCATCATCTATACCGACGGCTCGGCCCGATCAAATCCGGGACACGGCGGCTACGGCGCCGTGCTCAAATACACCAACCCCGCCGGCAAGACCTTCACCTCCGAGCTTTCGCGCGGCTATGCCAAGACCACCAACAACCGCATGGAACTCATGGCGGTCATCGTGGCGCTCGAGGCGCTCAACCGCCCTTGCGAGGTCGAAGTCCATTCCGATTCGCAGTATGTCGTCAACGCCTTTAACAAGCACTGGATCGACGGCTGGAAAAAGCGCGGATGGAAAACCGCCAACAAGCAACCCGTCAAGAACCGCGACCTGTGGGAGCGCCTACTCACCGCCAAAAGCAAGCACAAGGTTGATTTCATCTGGGTTAAGGGTCACGCCGGTCACGAGCTCAACGAGCGCTGCGATGAGCTCGCCACCACGGCGGCCGACGGCAGCAACCTCGATATCGACGCCGGCTTTAACGAGAGCGACCTGTAATAGCGTTTTCGCGCAGCTTTATATCCCCACGCGCTACACTCATCCTGTAGACCAAACAACGCAAGGGGGACGTATGCTGCGCATCGCGACCATCGGCACATCCATGATCACCGACGACTTTATCCAAGTCGTCAACGCCAACGACCAAGCCGCGTTTGTGGGCACGCTTTCACGCGATGCCAATCGCGGTGCCGCCTTTACCGCCGAGCGCGGTGGCGAGCGAAACTTTACTTCACTCGATGAGCTCGCGGCAGCCGCCGACGTCGACGCCGTCTATATCGGCAGCCCTAACGCACTTCACTACGAGCAGGCCCTTGTCTGCATCGCCGGTGGCAAGCACGTCATCGTCGAGAAGCCCTTCTGCGCCACCGAAGCGCAGGCGCTGGAAGTCTTCCGCGCTGCCGAGGCAGCAGGTGTCGTGGCCCTCGAGGCCATGCGTCCCCTCCACGACCCCGCCTTCCACGCCATCGAGGACGCCCTGGGCGAGATCGCCCCCATCCGCCGCGCCTCATTGCGCTTTGGCAAATATTCCTCGCGCTACAACGAGATTCTCGCGGGACGCGCCACCAATATCTTCGACTGCAATATGGCATCGGGTTCCCTCATGGACATTGGCGTCTACACCGTCGAGCCCATGGTCGAGATTTTCGGCATGCCCTCCGGCCTTACGAGCATGGCTACTCTGCTCGACCCCGCCACGCGACAGCTCACGCACGGCCCCATCGACGGCTGCGGTTCCATCCTCGCCAGCTACGGCGGTGGCCGTATCTCCGTCGAGCTCGCGCACTCCAAAATAACGAATGACCTGCTACCCTCGCAGATCGAAGGCGAGCGTGGCACTATCCAGATCGACCATCTGTCCACGCCCCGCAATGTCCGCATCGACTATCGCGGCGATGTCGTACGCGGCTCGGCGACCGAGGCACCGCGCGAACAGGGCGACAACGGCCGCGTGCTCGACCTGCCCAAATCGAGCAACACTATGGAATACGAACTCACAGACTTTATCACCGCCATCGGCGGCATCGATAACGTTAAGGAAGAGATTTGGGAGACCCCGGCGGGACGTCACGAACTTGGCCACTACCGCGATGTCACGCTCGTCTCATTGCGCATCATGGATGCCGTGCGCCAGCAGGCCGGCATTACCTTCCCGTCCGACGCAGGCAAGCAGGCCTAGCGATGGGCTTCTTCGATGCGTTCTTCTCCAGCGTCACCGGCGGCAGTCGAGAGCCTCAAAAACCATCAAACATCGAGCTCGAGTTGCGCCGCAGGCTTACTGTGCTCGCAAGCGACGAGGCCACTCAAGACACTCCCCTGCGCTATTTCCTGCGCTGGGCGGGGCAAGTCCAGGGCGTTGGTTTTCGCTTTACCAACACCAACCTCGCGCAGGCACGCGCACTCACCGGCTGGGTGCGCAACATGGAAGACGGCTCGGTCGAGATGGAGATACAGGGAGCTCCGGCAAACATCCTATCTCATCTCGAGGCGCTTCATGCCTCCTACGAGCGCATGGGAACGCGTTTTCACCTCGTAGAAGCCCAGGCCCAAGCCCCACTTGCCAATGAAGACAGTTTCATTCCTCGTTATTAGTATTGTGTGCTAAATACGGTATCATTTACCTACGACCGTTGATAGAAAAGAGGCGAGGCGCATGGCGGTGCAAAGAAGGAATACCAGGCAGCGAAAGCTGGTTCTTGACGCCGTGCGCCAAAGCTACAACCATCCCACCGCCGACGAAATCTACAACGTCGTGCGCGCGCAGGATGACAAAATCAGCCGCGGCACGGTCTACCGCAACCTCAACCTCCTGGCCGATGCCGGGGAGATCCTCTCCATCAAGACACCAGGCGGCAGCCGCTTCGATCGCACGATCGAGCCGCATGCGCATATCATCTGCACCTCGTGCAGCCGCGTCATCGACGTACCGCTCCCCTTCGATGCCCAGCTCGACGCCAAGGCGTCCGAGCAAATCGGCTGGCACGTCACGTCGCACTACACCATCTTCGAGGGTCTCTGCCCCGACTGCCGGTAGATGTTTGGGACATGCCTACTCAGCAAGTAGACGACGCAGCTCTTCTTCGACCGTGCACACGTAGCGGACACGGTCATTGACACCGCGCATGCTGGGATTGCAGCTTTCCATCAGATAGGGATGGCCCACCACGTTGAGCATGTCGCGATCGTTTTCGTTATCTCCAAACGCCATCATTTCGTCAGGCGAGATCCCCAGTGCACGGCCATAATCGGCAAGCGCGGACCCCTTGCCCGAACCGAAACCGATAAAGTCCGTCCATTCGGTTCCCGACGTCATCACGTCAACACGGTCGCTAAAGAGGCACTCAAAATACTCCAGCGCCGCCGGCTGCTCCGCCTCGGGCGTCTGGAAGGCAATCTTAATGACATCCTCGTCAATGTCTTCGGGACGGTCGACTACCGCCACATCACAATGGACCTCATAACGCAGGTGGTCAACAAACGCATCGTTGCTGCTCATGGTGTAGAGGTGTCCCTCGCACGAAAGGGTCACGTCGGCATGGGGGTACGCAACCACGGCATTCGCGATATCCATGGCCAGGCCACGCTCCATAGAACGCTTGACCACGGCACGCCCCTCGCTCATGACCAGGGCTCCGTTTTCGCATACATAGGCGAGTTCATCGGCCACCGGGGCAAACAGGTAGCGCAGGCTCGCATATTGACGGCCACTCGCCGGCATAAACACGATACCGCGACGATGCAGCTCATCGATAAGCTCAAAGGCCTCGGAACGCGGCTCGCGCTCCCCCGGGTGCAGCAACGTGCCGTCCAAATCGCATGCAATCAGCTTGATTCCCTCAAGACCCATATGCTTCCCCCAAAGCCTCCTATCAACAGCAAGACGGACCTTGATCGGTCACCCCTCAAAGCCCGTCTTGCGCATACGCGCGCTTAGTCGCGAGTCTTTTTAACGATGGTAAAGTCCGGAGCCATGCTCACGACAACATCGGCCGCGCTCGACGCAAAGCGTCGGCCCGCATCGAGCTCGCGCGAAACGATCGAGATTCGAGCTCCCTCGACGCCGCGAAGCATACGGCCCAAAACCGGCTGCACCGGCGTATACATGCGCACGGTATGCTCGTCCGAGTCGCCCCGGAAGAGCGGCGCATGCATGTTGCCGATCTCCCAGCACGCATGCGCGAGCGCAATCGGATCCATGCGGTCGACTTCGACCAAATAGACCTCGGCGCTGCGCAGGCGCACGACAACCACCACGGGCACCATGCCCGAACGGTCAATGGTGAGCACGTCGCCATCGGCAAGACGACCGCCGTCGGCAGTATCCAGCCGAACATCGATCGTGCGCCCCAGTTCCGTCACGCCCGCAAACGCGCATACATCAGCCTGGTCCCAATCGAGCAGTAGCTCGTCAACTTCAAAGACGCCGCCCAACTTCCGGCGAAGCAGGAGTTCATAGGACGGATCGTTGAGATTTCCCAAGCATGTCGTCGAAACCAAGCGTTCAGGCATACTCTAGCCCTCGACCTCGACGAGCTCGATATCAAAGTTGAGGTCCTTGCCGGCCAGCTCGTGGTTGGCGTCGAGCGTCACGGCCTCGGGCGTTACGTCGATGACCACGGCGGGGACGGGCATACCGCTCGGCGTGGACAGGAAGAGCTTCATGCCCTTCTCGACCTGCTCGATGTTGGGAACCTGTTCGGCCGGGAAGGTCAGGACCATCTCGGGGTTGTGCTCGCCGTAGGCATCGGCAGCAGGAATGTGCACGGTCTTCTTCTCGCCCACCTGCATGTCGACAACAGCGGCATCGAAGCCCTTGATCATCTGACCGGCGCCGCAGGTGAACTCCAGCGGCTCGCCGCGATCGTAGGAGCTATCGAACTGCGTGCCGTCGTCGAGCGTGCCGCGATAATGAGTCTTGACCTTCTTGCCCTGGTTGGACATGGAAACCTCCGTGATAAGGGCGGCGCACAACGCGGGCCGCCATGAACATATGGCGCTAACTATACCCTAGTCATACAATTCAAAGACAGTTTGCAAAGAAACGCTGCAACCGGAGGAACCATGGCATATCCCGTATTTGACCTACACTGCGACACCGCCGACCGCATCGGCTGGGCCACGCTCGATCTCGACCTGCGCTTTACCGCCGGCACCGACGGTTATTTCCCCGGCGACGAAACGCATCCGCAAGATTTCGACCTCATCGAGGGCAACGCCTGCGCCATCTCGCTCGCAAAGATCGGCAACACGCCGTGGGCACAGTGCTTCGCCACGTTTGTCCCCGACGAGATTCCCACCGCCCACGCCGCGCGCTTCCAGGCGCAGATCATGGCGCACATGAGCGGCCAGGCAATGCTTAACCACGACCGCATGGTCAACGTACGCAGCGCGGCAGACATTCGCCCTGCGCTCAAAGACGGCAAGGTCGCCTGCATCCACACCATCGAAAACGCCACGTTCTTTGCCGAGGACCCCGCGCTGATCGAGGTACTCAAGAGCTTGGGCGTACTCATGTCATCACTCAGCTGGAACGCGCAGGGGCCGCTCGCGAGCGGCCACGACACCCACGCCGGCCTCACCGCCGCCGGCATCGAGGCCCTTACGCAGATGGAGCACGCCGGCATGGTGCTCGACGTCTCCCACCTCAACGATGAGTGCTTTGACGAGGTTGTCGCCCACGCCACGCGCCCCTTCGTCGCCAGCCACTCCAACTCCCGTACCGTCTGCAGAGTCAAGCGCAACCTCACCGACGACCAGTTCCGCACCATTCGCGACATGGGCGGTATCGTCGGCCTCAACTACTGCAGCGAGTTCCTTTCCAACGACGCAACCAAAAAGACCGCCGCAGACGTCACCTTCGACCAGCTAGCGGCACATATCGAGCACTGGCTCGACCTGGGCGGCGAGGACGTCATCGCACTCGGTGGCGACTGGGACGGCGCCACTGTGCCCGCCTTCCTCTCCGATGCCAGCATGATGCCCGAGTTCCAGAACATGCTCTCCAAGCACTTTGGCAAGACCGTGATGCAAAAGCTCTGCAGCGACAACGCGCTCGCCTTCTTTGAGCGTTATTAATTTCACATCCCTTGAGCGGGCCGGCATGCCGAACGGTCGACATGCCGGCCCGTCCCCAATCCAAAGGACCGCTTTTGACGCAGCAGTTTACGATTTCCGCATCCCGACCGGATGGGACGCCCATCCCCGTCGTCGTTACCAAAAAGTGCGTCAAGAACTTCAACCTACGCGTCACTTCGAGCGGTGAGGTCCACGCCAGCGCACCGCTCGGCGCCACCCGCGAGCGTATCGAAGCGTTTGTGAAGCGCAACAGCGCCTGGATTACCAGCCGACTTGCCCAGCGCGAGCAGCGTCAGGCGACGGCACGAGAGCCGCTCAGCCCCTCGTCCATCATTGCACTTTGGGGCAAGCCCATCACGGTACAGGATGCACTCGATCACAACTTTGCATCACCCGCACCGCGACCCAAACAGGCCACCTTCGCAAGTTTTATGGGTACCGATGAATCGGACGAAGGCCCACAGGCCAAGCGGCACGCAATCCTCGACGGCCTAACGTCCGATGAGCTCCAAGCCCACATCGACCAGCTCTATGCGTCCGAGGTCACATCGGCGCTGCGCGACATCGTGCACGCGTACGAAGTCGCAATGGGCGTCACCGTGGCCCGCATCTCCGTGCGCAGCATGAAAACGCGCTGGGGATCATGCACGCCCAAATCCGGCGCCATTCGCATCGCGCGCGAGCTCGCCGCCTACCCCGTCGAATGCCTCGACATGGTTGTCGCCCACGAGTTCGTCCACTTGCTCGAGCCAAGCCACAATCAGCGTTTTCACGCCCTGCTCGACACGTACTGTCCCAACAATAGAGCTCTGTCGCAGCGGCTCAAGCAGCCACCCATAGAGACGTATTAGAACCGGTTACCGCACGCGCTCGATCTCGACACCGCAGCTTGCCAGGGGCAGGCCAACAGGAGCCCACGGCTTATCGAGCTTTATGCGCACACCAAGCAGCAGGGGGTAACGACGCAGCAGCATCTGGGCCACACCCTCGGCTGCCGCCTCGATGAGTTTAAACGTATGCTCGCGCAGATAGCCATCAACATCGTGGCACACCGAGCCGTAGTCAATCGAGGCATCCAGGTTATCGTGCTCCCCCGCCGCGCGCAGGTCGGCATAGAGCACCAGAGAAACGATGAACTTCTGACCCAGCGCGTTCTCCTCGGGATACACGCCATGGTTGGCAAAAACCTCAAGGCCGTCAATGACAATACGATCGGCATGGCGCAAATCGTCATAGCTCACATGGGGCACCGCCGTTGCGGTGGATATTTCGCCCCTTCCACGGCGGGCGAGCTCGGCGCCTTCAGTCTTGGTTGCATTCTCGGGCAGTTTCTTGTTACTCATCGCGATCGTCTCCTTCGTTTAGAACCCCGACCGCGCAAACTAACTACACGCGAATCGACAGGTTCTTTTTATCATCGCTCCAGTTGCAAGCATTGCGCGCGGGGCATGCAAAGCAGGCGCGCGACGCTTTGTCGGCCGCATAGAGCAGACGCTCAAGCGGTTGGCTGTTCACGCGCAGCTTTCGATGGCCCAGAATGGCCGTCTTAATGGCTGCGGCATCGGCCGGCTCAAACGCCACGTCATCGGGCATGCCGCCGAGAATCGCATCAGCGACGCGTTCGCTTGCAACATCATGGGATATACCCGATTCATACTGTTCATCTTTGCCGATATCGTGAAGAAGTGCCGTGGCGTAGATGACCTCGCGGTCAAATTCGAGCTGCTCCTCGAGATTCTTGATCCACATAATGCGAGCGACATCGAGCAGATGGTCAATACCGTGGCGGCAGAAGATGCGCCCCGATTCCAACTGTACGATGTTGCCCAGGTGCCGCCGGAACAGCCCGTTGGCACAAATGTAATCAATGCGAGGCATGGCACCAAAGGGGGCCAGGCCCGAAGCCATAAAGCCGCGACGCGACGTCCCCTCATCGGTCTTCGATGTAAAGTCGTTGACGACTCTCATGGTTAGCGGCCCAGCATCCTAAAGAAACGCTCCTCGAGCGCGGGATCGGTCTCAAAGACGCCGCGGCGAGCAAGCGTCACGGTCTTGGTGCCGGGCTTTTGCACGCCACGCATCGTCATGCACATATGCTCGGCCTCCATCAACACAATCGCTCCCTGGGGAGCGAGATAATCCATGAGGGCATCGGCAACCTGTGTGCACAGTTGCTCCTGCAGTTGAAGACGGCGGGCATAAACCTCAACCGTGCGGGCGAGCTTGGAAAGCCCAGCCACCCGACCGTTAGGGATATAACCAATGGCGGCCTTGCCATAAAACGGCAGCAGATGATGTTCGCACAGCGAGTAGAACGTAATGTCGCGCTCGATAACCAAATCGTTCGAAGCGACGGCAAAGGTTTTGGACAGGTGCTCCTCGGCACTCTGGTCCATGCCGCCGGCAATCTCACCATACATACGGGCAACGCGCGCCGGGGTCTCCAGCAGGCCCTCACGAGTTGGATCCTCGCCTATGCCCTCAAGCAACAGCTCAATGGCGGCCTCGACTTTTTCCTGATCGACCATCTGGGCCTCACTTTTCCGATTTCACGTTCGCGCTATGGTACCACGCCCTCCGGCATCGACCACAAGCTACATAGTATGGGTCGAATAGACTGGATCGTCCCGCCAAAGCTCCACAGCGTCGCAAAGCGCAACGCCCTCACGCACAGCGCGGTCGCGCGTAGCGTTCATATCGATCACACGCTGGTTACTCGAGCCCCTAAAGCGCAACGAGATATCATAAAGATCCTGAACAAACGGGCCATCCACCAACATGTCGAGGCAGGCAAGGATACGGTCCGTCACCTCAGTATGGTGACGACCACCCGGCATAAGCTCCTCGAGCACGTCGCCGGTAAAACACCAAATGGTCTTTCCTGACCCCGCAGGATAAGCGGCACGAACACGCTCGACAAACTCAACGAGCCCCGCCTGGTTCTCGGGCTCCATGGGCTCTCCGCCCAGAATCGTCAGGCCGTCAATAAAGGGATGATCGAGGCTCTCGATAATCTTGTCCTCGACGGCACGATCAAAGGGCTCGCCCGCAGCAAAGTCCCACGCAACAGAGTTAAAGCAATTCTTGCACCCACGACGGCACCCACTCACAAACAGAGAAGTACGAACACCTTCCCCATCGGCAATGTCGAAATATTTAATGTTCGCGTAGTTCATAAGTAACCTTCCTGGGGGTCTGGAGCATATCATCCCGTCCTCAAACATTCTCGGCCTCTGGCCTGCGAAACTGCGAGCGGAACGATATACTCCAGACCCCTCGCGAGCGACACTCAATGAACGAAGCGAACATCGAGCATAGGGTTCGAGGTCCAATAAAAACTCTGTTGCAGCTCAACCGTCGTTCCAAGCAAACCGTTGTTGCAGGTCGACTCATTTCCGCTAAGAACTTCGAGGAGTGAGCAGACTGCGCGCTGCATCTCAGCTACATCAACTTGGCTGAGCCGAGAGGGCCGCTTGGGCTTTTGCTCGATATGAGTTCCGCACGCAAAGAAGGCCACTTAATGTGGCCTTCGTCTTGCGCAGGACTGTCCGAAATAGCGAGCAAATGCCCAAGCGGCCCTCTCGGCTCAGCCCCGGAGCGGTATTAGAGATGCAGCACGCGGTCGCGGATCTCCTCGGTTCGGCCCTGGTTCCAGAACTGGGTACCGATGTAGCCGCACGTACGACGAGCGACGTTCATTTTCTCCTGGTCGCGGTTGCCGCAGTTGGGGCACTCCCACACCAGCTTGCCATCGTCCTCAACAATCTTGATCTCGCCATCGTAGCCGCACACCTGGCAGTAGTCGCTCTTGGTGTTGAGCTCGGCGTACATGATGTTGTCGTAGATGTACTGCATCACGCGAATGACAGCCTTGAGGTTGTCCTGCATGTTGGGAACCTCGACGTAGGAGATGGCACCGCCCGGCGAAAGCTGCTGGAACATGCCCTCGAACTTAAGCTTATCGAAGGCATCGATCTCCTCGGACACGTGGACGTGATAGCTGTTGGTAATGTAGCCCTTGTCCGTCACGCCCGGGATAATACCAAAACGGCGCTGCAGGCACTTGGCGAACTTGTACGTTGTCGATTCCAGAGGCGTGCCGTACAGCGAGAAGTCGATATCGCTTTCGGCCTTCCACTCCGCGCACTTGTCGTTCATGCGCTGCATGACGGCCATGGCAAACGGCGTGCCTTCCTTCTCGGTGTGGCTGTGGCCCGTCATGTACTTGACGCACTCATACAGGCCGGCATACCCCAAGCTGATGGTGGAATAGCCGCCCACGAGCAGCTTGTCGATCGTCTCGCCCTTCTTCAGACGAGCGAGGGCGCCGTACTGCCACAAAATCGGTGCAGCGTCAGAAAGCGTGCCCATCAGGCGCTCATGACGGCACAGCAGAGCACGGTGGCACAGCTCAAGGCGCTCGTCGAAGATCTTCCAGAACTTGTCCATGTCCTGATGCGAGCTCAGCGCGACATCGGGCAGGTTGATGGTCACAACACCCTGGTTAAAGCGGCCATAGTACTTAGGTTTGGTCGAGTCATAGTTCAGCGCGTTGGCGACATTGTTAAAGCCGTTGCCCGAGCGGTCGGGCGTCAAGAAGCTGCGGCAACCCATGCAGGTGTAGCAATCGCCGTTGCCGGCGGTCTCGCCCTTCGACAGCTTGAGCTCGCGCATCTTCTTCTCGGAGATGTAATCGGGCACCATGCGCTTGGCGGTACACTTGGCAGCCAGCTGGGTCAGGTAGAAGTACGGGGAATTCTCGTGAACGTTATCGTCCTCGAGTACATAGATAAGCTTGGGGAATGCCGGGGTAATCCACACACCGGCTTCATTCTTAACGCCCTCATAGCGTTGACGAAGCGTCTCCTCCACGATCATGGCAAGGTCATGCTTCTCCTGGGGCGTACGGGCCTCATTGAGATACATAAAGACCGTCACGAACGGCGCCTGGCCATTGGTGGTCATAAGGGTCACGACCTGATACTGAATCGTCTGGACGCCGCGACGGATCTCATCGCGCAGACGGTCCTCAACGACCTCACGGACCTTTTCGGCAGATGCCGAAACACCGAGCTCCTCAAGCTCGCGAGCGACCTCGCCGCGAATCTTTTGACGGCTCACCTCAACAAACGGGGCAAGATGGGTCAGCGAAATAGACTGGCCGCCGTACTGGGAGGAAGCAACCTGGGCGATAATCTGCGTCGCGATGTTGCAGGCAGTCGAGAAGCTGTGCGGCTTCTCGATCAGCGTGCCCGAGATAACGGTGCCGTTCTGAAGCATATCCTCCAGGTTCACCAGGTCGCAGTTATGCATGTGCTGGGCAAAGTAGTCGGAATCGTGGAAGTGGATCAGGCCCTCGTTGTGGGCATCCACGATCTCCTGGGGCAGCAGCACGCGCTGAGTCAGGTCCTTGGAAATCTCGCCGGCCATGTAGTCGCGCTGAACGGAGTTGACGGTCGGGTTCTTGTTAGAGTTCTCCTGCTTGACCTCTTCGTTATTGCACTCGATCAGCGACAGAATCTTGTCGTCGGTCGTGTTCTTCTGGCGCTTCAGGCTCTGGACATAGCGATAGATGATGTAGTGGCGGGCGACCTCGTAGCAGTCGAGACGCATGATCTCGTCCTCGACCAAATCCTGGATCTCCTCGACCGAAACGGTGTGGCCCGCGTTCTCGCATGCCTCGGCGACGTTTTGCGCCGCATAAACCACCTGGCGGTCGGTTAGACGAGAGCTCTCCTCGACCTCCAAGTTTGCGGCGCGAATCGCATTGACGATCTTATCGATGTCAAAGACAACCTCGGTGCCGCTGCGCTTGATGATCTTCATCCTCTTGCCTCTTTCGCGTCGTAGTCTCATTGCGCTTCAGAGCCAAACGATGCCCGGCAGGGCTTGCCCCTGTCTTGCGGCGCCGTCGCGCAATCTGTGTTCTCGATAAACCATAGGTCCTCATGCGGACAATCCTCGCGGCCGATCAAGCGGCTCAAAGATCTATCCAAATGGGGCAAATAAGGTCCTCGTTCTCTGTCCGCCATCTATCATACGACAAAGAGGCATCTATATCCTGTATTCTTTTTTTAGTTCAAACACAACATATAGTGTTTCAGCAGGTCAAAGCAATTGGTCATTTTGCAGACGCATTAATTATGAGGGGTTCTTGGCAAGTCGGTAAAACGTTACCAACACGGCTACCTGCATGGCAGTTATAAAACCCCCTTAGTCAAGCCGCTGACAAATCCTACCAAAACCAAGCCGCTCACGCCAAAAGAATCCAAAAGATTATGCTTGACCAACATGTTGCGGTCGTGCCTTGCCGAGCCCCATGTAACCGCGGCACGAATCCTTGAAAGATATGTGTATGCAAACAGAGAAGATGAGAGTTTTCTCGGATGGCTACTGAGAAGCATCCCAGAAGATCAAAAAACTCGAAATTTGGTGACGTATTTGGCGACCCATTTGGCGAGCAAAATAAAACAGCCCAGAGGCTAAGCCTCTGGGCTGCGAACATTTGGTGGGCGTTAGAAGATTTGAACTTCTGACCTCTTCCGTGTC